>DATLYV010000108.1:0-15265 GCA_035574535.1 Binatia bacterium | reverse complement strand
TGACGATTGGGTCCACGCCCTCGAGGTCCTCCGCGAGGACGGTCACGCGGACGCCCCGCGGGTCGGGTGGCGGGGTGTACGGCGCGCCCTCGGCGCCGTCGGCGACGGCCCCGCCGTGCGAACGAACCGTGGGCAGCGCTCGCTCGGTGCCGTCCACCGAGGCTTCGGGGGCCGGCGCGTCCCCGGACCCGGTCGCTCCGGCCGGGCCGGATGACGCCGGGCGTGCGCGGTCGGCGCGCACCGGACGCTCCCGGTCGGCGCGCACCGGACGCTCCCGGTCGGCGGTCATCGCGGCCACCGGTCGATGGCCGCCTCGAGGCCCGCTCGGAGCCACCGCCCGTCGTTCGCCTCGGTCCCCGGCGACCCCGTCGCCGTCATGCGTGGCCGTGGCGGGACGAAGCGGCCGGCCATGGCAGCCCTGGCGCCCTCGATGCCGGCGGCAAGCTGGGCCACGCGGGCGGCCTCGGCCTTCGCCGCCCTGCCGTCCCAGTGCTCCGCGACCCAGCTGGTCGAGAGCTCGCCGGCGCGGAAGCTCGGCTCGGCGGCGACGAACCGGTGGAACGGCAGGGTCGTCTGGATGCCGCTGATCTCCGCCTCGTCGAGGGCGCGCGCCAGCCGGTCGATGGCCGCGTCGCGGTCGCCGGCGTGGACCATCACCTTGGCGATCAGGTTGTCGTAGTCGGGCGGGATCCGCTCCCCCGCCTCGATCGCGGTGTCGACCCGGACGCCCGGGCCGCCCGGCAGCAGCCAGCGGCCGACGCGACCGGGCGTGGGCGCGAAGTCACGGCCCGGGTCCTCGGCCGACAGGCGAACCTCGATGGCGTGGCCGAACGGCTCGGCGGCCCTGGCGGCCGCCGCGAGCGCCTCCTCCGAGAGCGGCCGGCCGGCGGCGAGGTGGAGCTGCTCCCGGACGATGTCGAGGCCCGAGACCAGCTCGGTCACGCCGTGCTCGACCTGGAGACGGGTGTTGACCTCGAGGAAGTAGAAGGTGCCGTCCGGGGCTCGGAGAAACTCGGCGGTGGCGGCATTCCGGAGCCCTGCCGCGGTCGCGACGCGAACGGCGAGCTCGTGGAGCCGGCGGCGCTCCTCGGTGGTCAGGCCGGGCGCCGGAGCCTCCTCGACGAGCTTCTGGTGGCGCCGCTGGAGGGAGCAGTCCCGCTCCCCGAGAGCGACGACCCGACCCGTCGCGTCGCCGAGGAGCTGGACCTCGATGTGCCTGGCAGGGGCGATCTCCCGCTCGAGGTAGACCGAGCCGTCGCCGAAGGCCGACGCCGCCTCGCGCGACCCGGCGACCAGGGCCGCCGGGAGGTCTGACGGCTTCGTGACCCGGCGCATGCCGCGGCCACCGCCGCCGGCCGCCGCCTTGACCAGCAGCGGGAAGCCGATCCGCTCAGCCTCGCGGAGGATGTCGTCGACCTGGTCCGGCCGGTCGACCGGCGCCGGCTCGAGCGTTCCCGGCACCGCCTCGACCCCGACGGACTGCGCTGTGCGGCGGGCGTGCAGCTTGTCGCCGAGGGCATCGATGGCTTCGGAGGGCGGCCCGACGAACGCCAGCCCTGCTTCCTCGATGGCCCGCGCGAACGAGGCACGCTCGGCAAGGAAGCCATAGCCGGGATGGACCGCCTCGCAGCCGGTGTCGACGGCGGCTCGGACGACGGCGTCGACTCGGAGGTAGCTCTCGGTGGAGGGCGCCGGTCCCAGCCGGACCGCAAGATCGGCCAACCGGACGTGGGCCGCGGCCGCGTCCGCATCGCTGTAAACCGCGACCCCCTCGATCCCTAGCTCGTGACAGGCCCGGAGGATGCGGACGGCAATCTCACCGCGGTTGGCGACGAGGACACGCCGGAAGGGCGGCGCGGGCGGACTGTCTTTGCGCAAAGACACCGTCTGCTCGACGGCGATCACCGGACCCGGGTCAGAGCGGGATGTTGCCATGCTTCTTCCGTGGGTTGGTGTCGCGCTTGGTCGCGAGCATCTCCAGGGCACCGATGATTCGCGGCCGCGTCTCCGACGGGCGGATGACGTCGTCGACGTAGCCTCGCGCCGCGGCGATGTACGGATTGGCGAACTCGGACTCGTACTCCGCCACGAGCCGACGGCGCTCCTCGACCGGATCCTCGGCCGCAGCGATCGCATCCTTGAAGATGATGTTGACGGCGCCCTCGGCGCCCATCACCGCGATCTCGGCCGTCGGCCAGGCAAAGTTCATGTCGCCGCGGATGTGCTTGCTGCTCATGACGTCGTACGCGCCGCCGTACGCCTTCCGCGTGATGACCGTGATCTTCGGGACCGTCGCCTCGCAGTAGGCGTAGAGCAGCTTCGCGCCGTGCTTGATGATGCCGCCATGCTCCTGCCCTACCCCGGGCAGGAAGCCCGGCACGTCGACGAGCGTCAGCAGCGGGACGTTGAAGCAGTCGCAGGTCCGGACGAATCGCGCGGCCTTCGTCGACGCGTCGATGTCCAGGGCCCCGGCCAGCACCGACGGCTGCTGCGCGACGATCCCGACGCTGCGTCCACCGAAGCGCGCGAAGCCGATGATGATGTTCGCGGCCCAGTTCGGCTGGATCTCGAGGAAGCTGTCGTCGTCGACGATGCGCGAGATGACCTCGTGCATGTCGTACGGCTTGGTCGGGTCGTCCGGGACCACGGTGTCCAGCGCCGGGTCCATCCGGTCCGTCGGGTCCGTGGACGGCACGATCGCGGGCGTCTCGAGGTTGTTCTGCGGCAGGTGGGCGAGAATTCGGCGGACCGCGTCGAGCGCTTCCGGCTCATCGTGCGCCGCCAGGTGCGCGACACCGCTCTTCGTCGTGTGCACGGTCGCACCGCCCAAGGCCTCCGAGTCGACGATCTCGTGCGTGACGGCCTTCACGACATTCGGGCCGGTCACGAACATGTAGCTCGTCCGCTCGACCATGATCGTGAAGTCCGTCATGGCCGGCGAGTACACCGCGCCGCCCGCGCACGGCCCGAGGATCACCGAGATCTGTGGCACGACTCCGGACGCGAGGACGTTGCGCAGGAAGATGTCGGCGTAGCCGCCGAGCGAGACCACGCCTTCCTGGATCCGTGCGCCGCCGGAATCATTCAACCCGATGACCGGCGCCCCGACCTTCATCGCCAGGTCCATGATCTTGCAGATCTTCTCGGCGTATGCCTCGGACAACGACCCACCGAAGACCGTGAAGTCCTGGCTGAAGACGAAGACGAGCCGGCCGTCGATCGTGCCGTGTCCGGTCACGACGCCGTCGCCGAGGAATCGCTGCTCGGCGAGCCCGAAGTCATTGGACCGATGCGTGACGAAAGCGTCGAGCTCGACGAACGACCCCGGATCGAGGAGGAGATCGAGCCGCTCGCGCGCCGTCAGCTTCCCCCAGGCGTGCTGTCGCTCGATCCTGGCCGGTCCGCCGCCGAGCCGCGATTCGGCGCGCATCTGCTCAAGGCGGGTGAGCCGTTCTTCGTTCGTCGGCACGGGCAGCTCCTCGCGGTGGGGTCGCGCCTGTCGCCGGCAGAGTGTCTTTGCGCACAGACACCTGGTCGGCGGGCGTCGCGCAACGAATTCTAGTGGCCCATCGACGCCGCTCCCCTGCCGAACGTTCGGCAATCCCAAGCTGCAAGACCCATCACGGCCCCGGGGACAAGGACGCCGAGCTATCCACAGTTCGGTGCACAACTGCCCGATCCTGTGGATAAGTCGACGGCGCCGGAAGCGGGCTCCTGCGCTACGATCCGGGGTGGCGACCGGGCCTGCGCCACGGCCCTGACGTCGCCGCCGCAGCGCCCCTGCCAGAACACCGCCATCGCGAGGGAACGAGGTGAGGCCCCGGTGACGAACGTGATTGCGATTGCCAACCAGAAGGGCGGGGTCGGAAAGACCACGACGGCAATCAACCTGGCGGGCGCCCTGACGGAGGATGGCCTGCGCGTTCTGTGCATCGACATGGATCCGCAGGCGAACCTGACGGCCGGGCTCGGCATCAACCTCAACACCGTCGAGGTCTCGATGGCCGACGTGCTCGTCGGTCGAGCCACCATCGACGAGATCATCCGCCATACCGAGACCGAGGGGATCGACATCGCGCCGGCGCACATCGACCTCGCGGCGACCGAGGGCGAGCTATTCACGATGCTCGGTCGCGAGTCGTTGCTCCGCGACGCGATCGAGGGGCGGTTGAAGAAGCGCTACGACTTCGCGCTCATCGACTGCCCGCCGAACCTCGGCCTTCTGACGGTCAACGGGCTCGTCGCGGCAGACGGCGTGATCATCCCGGTCCAGACGCAGTATTACGCGATGAAGGGCCTGACGAACCTCGTCAAGGTCATCAACACGATTCGCCTCAAGCTGAATCGCCGCCTCCGGATCCTGGGCCTGCTGCCCACGTTCTTCGACGGTCGTACGAACCTCGCCCGCGACATGCTGGACGAGCTTCGGATCGTGGGCGACCACCACGTCTTCAACGCGATCATCAAGAGCACCGTGAAGCTTGGCGAGGCCCCGCTCGTCGGGCGACCCATCACGACGTACGCCGGAACGTCGGACGCGGCCCGCACCTATCGCGAGCTCGCGCGGGAGGTAGTCGAACTTGGCCAGAACTGATTTCCGGGCCGCCGCGGCGGCCCGGCTCTCGGAGGAGCGCGAGCTCTCCCCAGCCATCGTCAGCCTGCTCTCGAACGACCGCCAGGGCCGGGTCCGCGGCGGCGTCCGCAATATCCCCGTCGATCGCATCGAGCCGAACCCGGAGCAGCCGCGACTCGCCTTCGACGAGGCCAGCCTCGAGGAGCTTGCGGCCTCGATCCGCGAGCACGGCGTCCTGCAGCCGATCCTCGTCCGTCCGCTCGATGGCGGCGACTACCAGCTCATCGCCGGCGAGCGTCGCTGGCGCGCGTCGAAGGCCGCGGGCCTCGAGACCATCCCCGCGCTGGTCGAGGAGATCGACGACGACACGGCCCTCGAGATCTCGATCATCGAGAACCTCCAGCGCGAGGATCTTTCGCCGCTCGACGAGGCCGCGATGTACGAGCGCATGGTCACCGAGCACGGCTACTCCGTTCGGAAGCTCGCCCAGAAGCTCGGCAAGGACAAGGGCTACCTCGAGAATCGCCTCCGACTCGCCGACGCGCCGGAGGAGATCAGGGAGCTCGTGTCTTTGCGCAAGGACACGCTCTCGCACGCGTACGAGCTGATGAAGGTCGAGGACCCCAAGAAGCGGAAGAAACTCGCCGCCCAGGTCGCCCGCGGGGAGCTGACCCTCATCAAGCTTCGCGACAAGATCGAAGGTCGCCCGTCGCGGTCAGCACCGACCACGACCGACGGGCTCGACGTCGAAGCCCCGGAGTCCCAGCCGGGCGACGAGACGGCCGACGAGGCCGAGGCAGCCTGGACCGGCCGCCCTCGCCGGGCCAGTTCGGAGCCCCTCCGCGACGACGCGCTCGTCGCGGCGAAGGCCCAGCTGAGCGAGGCGGTCGAGGGGCTGATGGACGTCCTTCGAGCACCCGATGTCGTCGGCAGCATCAGCGACGTGGATCGGGCGAACCTCGCGAAGTACCTGACGATCGCCAAGCTCCGGCTGGAGAACGCGATCGCCGTGGTCCGCAGCCAGGGAGGCTGACGGGCGGCGCTACCCCGATCGCACCACTGTCCCGAGACGGTGCTCGGCACCCGTGGCCCCCGGGCGCACCGGGCAGGATCTCGGGGCGGAGCAGGAATGAGAAGAGCCCCTCGACCGGTGGCCCGGCCGAGGGGCTCGACGTTCTTGGCGGGTGTCGGTCAGTCGCGGCCGGCCTTGCCCTTGCCGTGCCCGAGGCCCTTGTTCGCGCCGGCGCCCTTGCCCCGAACGGGCTTGGCGACGGTCGCTTCGACCGTGGACTCCTCCGTCTCGGTGGCGTTCTCGCTCGAGTCCTCGGCGTTCGGGTCTGCCATGCAGTCGACCGCGTCGGCCTTGCCGTGGTGCGCCCAGCAGCGGACCCACTGGCCCTTGCTCGTGAACCACTCCGGCCAGTCGGTCTGGTGGGCGGCCCAGCAGACGATCGAGCCGTGGTTGAGTTCGGCGACCTCCTCCTCGGTCAGGGTCGTCGGATCGGTCGAGCAGTTCTCGCCGGCCTCCTCCGTCTCCTCGGTCTCCTCGGTCTCCTCGGTCTCCTCCGTCTCCTCGGTCTCGGTGACCTCCTCGTCCTCGTTGACGTCCTCGGCGTCCCGGACGGGGACGGTCTTGCCGGCGTGGCTGGCCGCGTTGCCGAGGCCCCACGACGCAGCCTCGGGCGGCGTCGCGCCGAGGGCGAGCCCGGCCGACAACGCGAGCGCGGTGATCGCGACGAGGACCAGCCGGAGGTGATGGATCAGGTGCCGCATCTAGGTGAGACCCCCTTGTGATGAGATGAGTCCGACGCCGACCATAACGCCCGCTCCTGGTCGTTGTTAGGGGGTCAACGGGGTCCCGGTACCTTGGTCCGGTGCGGCCCGGCGACGATCGATCGGGGGCGGTTGGAACCGTCGCCCGGGGCGATGTCGGCAGTCACATGGCCGCGTCGGAACGGCGGCCGCGCGACGGCAATCTTGTTGCCGAGCGACCTCGTGACCGGCCATCACGTTGTTCGGGGCGACGGCACGAGCGGCCGAGCTGTCAGGCCGCGCCCGCGGTGCCCGCAATCCCGGCCAGCCAGCCGATGCCGGCCGCGGCCACCCCGACTGCCTCCAGCTCCCAGCCGCGCTCGCGTCGCGCGGCCGACGACGACCGCAGCACTACTGCACCCGTGACGAGGGCGGCCATGCCCAGCGCCACGCCCCAGTCTCGAAGCGCGCGAAGGTCGCGGACTGCCAGGAGGCTTCCTTCCCCACCAGGCGCCGTCTCCAGAGGCACCGTCGGGGCGAGGGCCATGGACACCGCCACGAGCACCGCGACCAGGACCGCGTGGACCCACCACGCCCACCTCCCGCCGAGCCGCACGGCGACCGTGGATCGGCCGGACCGCGCATCCCGCTCCACGTCGACCAGCCCGTTCGCCAGCGCGAGCGTCGCCCCGGCGACCACGACGGCGGGGTACATCGCGACCAGCCCGGCCGGCAGGTCGCCCCGCGCGCCCAGCCACGCGTGGATCGGCACGACGGGCAGCGCCAGCGCCAACGGCAGCCAGGACGAGGCCGTTCGGGACAGCCACAGGTCGTACGCGAACCCGCAGGCCAGCCCGAACCCAAGCACGGCCGCGACCACGACCCCGGACGGCAGCGACAGCCCGATCCCGAGCATCGCGCCACCCGCGGCGATCGCCAGCGCCTCTCGCGGCGTCACGAGCCCCGCGGGAATCGGCTTCGTCGACTTCGAGACCGCGTCCCGTGGGGCGTCGACCCAGTCGTTCAGCGCCCCGATCGAGGCCTGGATCGCGAGCATCGAGATGGCCAGCCGGACTGCGACGGGCACCGGCGCGCCGGCCACCGTCGCGATCGCCAGGGACGCCAGCGCGTTCAGCAGGGACGGAAACGGGTGGGCGAGGCGAACCAGCCCGATGACCCGGCGGAGCGGGCCGCTCCCCTCGCGGGGTCGCGGCGCCTCAGACGTAGACGAGCTCGTCGAAGTTGGCGACGAGGTAGTCGATCAACCGGGCGCGGCTGTCCGCGACGAGCGCCCGCACGCCCGGGACGAGCGCCCACAGGCTGATCGTCGGCACGATGAGGCGCCCTTGGGCATCCCGGCCCAGTGTCCGGGGCGCCCCGCCGCCGAAAGCGAACGCCCGTTCGAATTCGGCCTCGCTGAGCCGCGCGGCCCTGCGGAAGTCCTCGACGACCTTGACGATCCCCCGCCGCTTCACGACATCGCGCATGAGCTCGGCCACCCAGCGGTCGATCTGCTCGTCCGGCTGCTCCGCGAGGCGGGCGCGGTACTCCTTGGGGTCGGCCGACAGGCCCGTGCCACTCATCGCGGCCGAGTATGCCAGAGGCACCGGGGCCGCAGCCGCGCACGCGGCGAGCCGCCACTGGGTTCGCCGGCGTCGGACCGCCGCGTGCTCAGCCCGGGTCGAGCGGCGGGATCGGCACGTCCCCCGGATCGGGCCCCTTGCGCCGCGACGCGGCCTCCCGCCCGCCCGGCCCCCAGTCGTTGAAGAGGTCCGTGATGAGCCGCCCGATGAACCGCGGGCGCGGCAGGTCGCGATCCCCCTCGACCATCGACCGGATCGCGTGCCAGGTCAGCGCCGAGAACCGAGCCACGTTCTGGCGCGACGGCTTGACGCCCGCCGTCTCGATCGCATGCCCGACCCGCACGCGCACCCGCCCGCGGAAGTGCGCCTGGGAGACGCCGGTGATGGCGATCGGGACGATCGGGACGCCCGCACGGAGCGCGATGTACGCGGCCCCCTCCTCGAACGGCAGCAGGTCGCCCTCGTGGACGTGGATGGTCCCCTCGGGCGCGATGCACACCACCCCGCCGGTGTCGAACACGGCCTGCGTCCGCCGGAGCGAGGTGCGGAGGTCGTCCTTGGTCGGGCTGAACGGGATGGGGATGCCGGTCCACCACATCAACCGGTTGCGGCCGCCCGTCCGGAGGTCGACCTGCTTCGGGCCGTAGAAGTAGACCCGCGGCTCCCTGGGCAGCGTCGCGACGAGGACCATCGGGTCGAGCCAGCTCAGGTGGTTGAAGGCGTACACGCCCGGGCCTCGGAGCAGGCGCTCGGGGTTCACGATGGTGACGCGGAACCAGCCCTTGATCAGGATCGAGGCGAGGGCCCACGAGAACCGATGGCGGAACCAGCGCTGGAACGGGCCGAGGTCGCCGCGCGGCAGCCCGCGGGCTGCCGCCTCCGGATCGACGGCCCGGCGAAGGTGCGCGCTGTCGGCGACCGTCGAGGAGGCAATCGCGGCATCGGGAGGAGGGTCCATCGGGGCGGGATCGGCGGGCGCGTCAGCGCCCGGATCGACGATCCCCTGCCGGTCGGCGGCGATCACGCCGTAGGTCTGGCGCATGGCCGAGTCGCGCTGCCCTCCCACTCCGGCGGGGACTCTACCACCGGCGCGTCGCGGGTCGCGTGCCGGCGACGACAGACGGGCCGTTCGGCACTGACCACGGCGCCCGCGCGCGACGTTAGAGTGGGCGCGTCCAACTCGCATGGAGGCGGCGCGGAACGATCATGCGCGTCGACAGGCGGCTCCTCGGCTGGGGCCTGTTCTTCATCCTCGTCGGGGCGATCCCCCTGGCCACGCGGTTCGGCTCCCTGGACCCCCGGGTCGTCGGCGGCTGGCTGAATTTGTGGCCCCTGCTCCTGATCGCATGGGGCCTCGGCCTGCTGCTGCGGAGCACGCCGCTCGAATGGCTTGGCGGCGGTCTCGCGGCGCTGACGCTCGGGATCATGGGCGGCGCCCTGCTGGCCGCCGGCTTCGCAGGCGCCCCGATCATGACCGGCTGCGGCGGCCCGGACCCCGGCACGCCGTTCCAGACGCAGTCCGGCACGATGCCCGGCTCGGGCCGGATGGACATCGTGCTCAACTGCGGCACGGTGACGCTCCAGCCGGCCGACGGCACGACGTGGTCGGTCGCCGGCACCGAGTCGGAGGGCCGCGCGCCCCGGATCCGCACCGAGGGCCAGACCATCCTCATCGACGCGGGTGAGCGCCGGCCGCTGTTCGACCCGGGCGGCCGGACCGACTGGACGATCAGCATCCCGCGCGCGACCCAGGTCGGCATCGGCCTGACGATCAACGCGGGCGAGGGCACGGCCGACCTCGACGGCGCCACGCTCGGCTCGATCAACGCAACGGTGAACGCGGGCTCCGCCCGGATCGACCTGGCCGGTGCGGACACCCTCGGCGATCTCAACGCGACGGTCAACGCCGGGAGCGCGGTCTTCCTCCTGCCGCCGGGCGGTCGATCGGGGAACATCTCGCTCAACGCCGGCAGCGTCAACGTCTGCGCCCCCTCCGGCACCCAGGCGCGGGTGACCTGGGGCGGCGCGCTCGGCTCGAACGACCTCGACGACGCCGGGCTCGTGAAGGTCGACGACGACACTTGGCAGACAGCCAACTTCGACCCGGGGGTCCCGTTCCTCGATCTGCGCGTCAGCGCGAACGCCGGGTCGTTCGACCTCGAGCTCCAAGGAACATGTGATGGCTAAGCGCCTCGATCGGTCCCGGTCGGACCGTGTGCTGTCCGGCGTGGCCGGCGGCATGGCCCAGGACCTCGACCTCGATCCCTCGCTCATGCGGATCGCCTGGGCGCTGCTCGCGCTCGCGGGCGGCGCCGGGATCCTGTACCTGATCGCGGCGATCGTCGTGCCCGAGGAACCGGAGGGCGACGCTCCCCCGCCCCCGCCGATCGGTGGCAACGCGAGAACCGCGAGCTTCTCGGGTTCTTGGGGCGCCTCGACCGGGGGGTGCGGCGGCCGGCTCGCGGCCCGGCGGCAGCGGCGCGGTCGTCCTCGGCGGGATCCTCGTCGTCATCGGCGCGGTCCTGCTGCTCGACCGGTTCCTCCCGCAGATCGACGGCGACATCCTGTGGCCGGTGCTGCTGCTGATCGTCGGCGGCGCGCTCGTGCTGGGGCGATGCGCCGTTGATCGGCTGATCCACCCCCGTCGGTCGTCATCGACCGCGGATCGAACCGATCGTCCCGTGGGGCGGTCCCCGCGTCATCGGCCCGTCACGGCTCCGGACGTAGACTTCGGTCGATCCCCGCTACGTCAGGAGCGTTCGCGCCATGTTCCTCTTCGGCAAGCCCGACAAGATGCCAACCCCGGACCAGGCTCTGCCCGGCCGGTCGACCCCGATCATCGAGCCCGGACTCCACACGATCCTGGGCACCCCCATCGCGGGCCCGTATCCCGAGGGCTTCGAGATCGCCGAGTTCGCGCTCGGCTGCTTCTGGGGCGAGGAGAAGACCTTCTGGGCGCAGCCCGGCGTGTGGACCACGGCGGTCGGCTACCAGGGCGGCTACACGCCCAACGCCACGTACAAGGAGGTCTGCACGGGGCAGACCGGGCACGCCGAGGCCGTTCGGGTGGTGTTCGACCCGTCGAAGACGAGCTACGAGGCGCTGCTGAAGGTCTTCTGGGAGAACCACGACCCGACCCAGGCGATGCGCCAGGGCAACGACATCGGGACCCAGTACCGCTCGGCGATCTTCGTCCACAGCGAGGCCCAGCGCGCCGCCGCCGAGGCCTCCAAGGCGATGTACCAGGAGCAACTCACGAAGGCCGGCTACGGCACGATCCAGACCGAGATCGTCGGGCCGCCGGCCCCGCCGTTCTACTTCGCCGAGGAGTACCACCAGCAGTACCTCCACAAGGTCCCGAACGGCTACTGCCCCAACCACGCGACCGGTGTCACGCTCCCCGAGGGCTGGATGGCGCACGTCACGCCACTGGAGTACGTCGAGTAGAGCGCCGGCACGCGGTCACGCGCCCGATGCCGTAGCGTGTGCGGCGTGAGCCGCGACGCCGAGGATCGCAATCGCCGGATGCTTCGCGCCCGGGACGCTATGGACCGGGCCTATGCCGAGCCCCTCGACGTTCGCGCGGTCGCGGCCGTGGCCCACGTCACGCCGGCCCACTTCAGCCGGACCTTCCGCGCGGTCTTCGGCGAGACGCCGCACCGCTACCTCCAGCGCCGCCGCGTCGAGCGGTCGATGTTCCTGCTCCGCGAGACCGACCGGAGCATCACCGACATCTGCTTCGACGTCGGCTTCAACAGCCTCGGCACGTTCAGCCGGACGTTCCGCGAGATCGTCGGCCAGTCGCCGTCCGACTATCGCGCGTCGAACGGTCCGATCGTCGTGCCCAACTGCTTCCAGATGATGGCCATGCGCCCGATGTTCGCGACCCGCGAACGCGATTCCGGCGAGGGCGAAGGCGACGCGCCGAGTGGGCCGGCCGACGAGCCGAGCGAGAACCGCAGTTTCGGAGAAGCCCCGCCCGCCGCCGCGGCCGTAGGGTGATCTTGCAAGCCACGAACCGCCGCGACGAGCGGCCCGAACGGCGCGAAAGGAGACATCCGATGCCGGAGACCACGACCAAGCCGATCACGAAGGCCCAGGCCACGACGAAGCGCCGCAGCGGCGAGGACGTCTGGACCGACGAGGAGCTCGCGATCATGCAGGAGCACGCCCGCGACATGAAGCGGGCGAAGAAGAGCGGCGACGGCGAGCGAGACGTCATCGCCAAGATCGCCGAGATGGGCCCGAAGGACCGCGCCTTCGCCGAGCGGATCCATGCGCTCGTCAGGGAGCATGCGCCGCACCTGCAGCCGCGGACCTGGTACGGAATGCCCGCATACACCCGCGACGGCAAGAACGTCGTGTTCTTCCAGCCGGCCGAGAAGTTCAAGGCGCGCTACGCGACGCTCGGCTTCGACGAGGGCGCGAAGCTGGACCAGGGCACGTTCTGGCCGACGTCCTGGGCGCTGACCGAGATCACCCCCGAGGTCGAGGCGGAGATCATCCGGCTCGTCAAGCAGGCCGCGAGCTGAGCGATGACGACGAAGCTGGCCGTCGCGTCGGTCAAGGTCCTCGACCAGGACGAGGCCCTCGACTTCTACGTCAACAAGCTCGGGCTCGAGAAGGGCACGGACATCCGCCAGGGGCCGTTCCGCTGGCTGACCGTCCGCTTCCCGAACGATCCGGACGTCGAGATCTTCCTCGAGGAGCCTGGGCCGCCCGTCCACGACGAGGCGACCGCCGCGCAGCTCCGCGAGCTGATCACGAAGGGCGCGATGAGCTCGCTCGTGATCCACACCGACGACGCTCGCGCGCTCTACCAGACGCTCAAGGCGCGTGGCGTCACGGACTTCACGCAGGAGCCGATCGAGCACGGCTACGGCATCGACATGGGGATCCGCGACCCGTTCGGCAACGGCATCCGGATCCTCCAGCCGCGGAAGGCATCGAAGGCCGTCGCGACCGCCTGACCTCCGCGGCCACCTGGTCCTGCCCCACCTGAACCGCGCCCGGCCCCGACGCCGGGCGCGGCGCTACGCTGCCGGCGTGACGACCGAGGAGGCGCCCCGGCCCGAGCTGTGGCTCGTCCGCCACGGCGAAACGGAGTGGTCCCGGCTCGGCCGCCACATGGGCCGCACCGACATCCCGCTCACCGAGACCGGCCGCGAGCAGGCGCGCTCCGTCGCCCGCAAGCTGGCCGGCCACGACTTCGAGCTGGTGCTCGCGTCGCCGCTGTCGCGGGCGTTCGAGACGGCGGTCCTCGCCGGGTTCGGCAACCGCGCGGAGCGCTGCGACGACCTCCGCGAGTGGGACTACGGCCTCGACGAGGGCCGGACCACCGCAGAGATCCGCCTCGAGCGCCCCGGCTGGACGGTCTGGCGCGACGGCCCGCTTGGCGGCGAGACGGTCGAGGCGGTCGGCGAGCGCGTGGACCGGGTCATCCGGCGCGTCCGGCAGGCGACCGGCGACGTCGCTGTCTTTGCGCACGGACACGTGCTCCGGATTTTCGCCGCGCGGTGGCTCGGCGAGCCGCCGAGCGAGGGCCGCCTCTACGCCCTCTCGACCGCGACCGTGTCGGTGCTGGGCTGGGAGCGCGAGACGCCGGTCATCGAACGCTGGAACGAGGCCTGCCCGGGCTGAGGCATCACTCCAAGCGGGTCGACGGGAAGAACATGAGGCGCCCGCCGAGCTGCCCGGCGATGAGCCGGATCGAGCCGTCGTCCGTGGCGAAGACCGTCATCGAGGCGGGCTGGCCGGGCCGCGGCGTACCGTCCGCGTCGACGTTCGGCATCCCGGCCGCGTAGAGGAACCGCCCGTCCGGGCTGATCGCGATCGAGATGAAGTCGGCCGTCGGTCGCCAGACCCCGATCGGCTCCAGGCGCTCGGCGTCGAAGACGAAGATCCCCGCGGAGCCGGCTGTGTCGAGCTGGTCCGCCACCGGGTCGATCCCAGCCGCGTAGACGCGCCGGCCGTCCGGCGAAACCGCGATCGCGCCGGCGAGGAACGTCTTGGCCGCCGCGGGCGGGGCCAGCCAGTCCCCGAGCGCCCGAAGCGGACCCGCGTCGCGCGCCGCCGCGGGCGCGGCGTGCCCGTCGCGCGTCTCGCCGGTCGCGACGTCGACGCGGGTCAGCCCCGCGCCGGCCGGGTTCCAGACGTACAGGAACCGGCCGTCCGGGGAGGGCGCGGTCAGCTCGCCGTCGATGCCTGTCCCGACGCCGACCGAGGTGTCGCCCAGCCGGGTCCCGGCCGCGTCCAACCGGCGGACGACGACTGTCCCGCTCGTCGACCGCGTGCAGGCGACCCACCAGCGATCGTCCGCCGTGACCCCGGCGCGCAGGATCCGGTCGCCGCAGCGGTCGGCGTCGGCGGTCGTCGCGTTGCCGAACGTGCCCCCGGCGAACGACGCCCGGAACAGGTCCGCGGCCTCGACGGACGTCCCCCCGGTCGACGACGCCGGCGTCCACTCGTACCACTCCCGCGCGATCGCGAGGGCGTCGCCGCCCGCCGCGCCGACCACCCGCGGGCCGAGGACGACGCGCCGGGTCTCGCCCTCGCCGCTCGTCACGTCCGGCAGGTCGATGCGGTTCACCTCCCGGGCCTCGACCAGGTCGACGACGATGACCCCGCTGTGCCAGAACGGGTGCGCCCGCGCGCTCCAGCCGACGAAGCCGTAGCGGCCCGCGGCGCTGAAGGACGCGGCGAACCCGATGTGGGCGGGCTCCTCGGGCGGGAAGCCGCTGTCGCGCGGGTCCGGCTCGCCGTCGATCGCCGCGATCGGGGACGACGAGGTCAGCTTGCCGCTCCGGTCGAACCGATCGAGGCGCACCTCGGCGTGCGTCGGCCGGCCGTTGACGCTCCCGGAGACCTTGATGCACAGGCACACCAGCGTCCCGTCCGCCCGGAGCTGCAGCGCGCTGCCATACGCCGCCCCGGTCAGGCCGCCACCGATCCGGCCGGTCGTCAGGTCGACCAGCGCGAAGTCGCCGCCGTCGACCTGGACGAGCAACGTCGAGGGCGTCGGTGGCTCGCCGTCGAGCAGGAGGGTCGGGAGCGGCGTGACGGCCGCGGTGGGAGCGGTGGCGCCCAGCGAAGGGCTCGGGCCGCCGCTGTCTCCGGGCGTGGCCGGCGGGCGCGTGATCACCACGGCGACGAGCGCGGCGGCGACCGTCAGCGCGACCGCTGTCGTGGCCGCCTGTCCCAGCCGCCGCAGGCTGTCGCGGACGGCGTCGAGCCGGCGGGCGCGCGGGCTCCGGACGCGGTCGCGCCACGACGGTGCGTCGAGGCGCACGGGCGGCATCGTCCAGGCGTCCGCTGCATCGTGGACCAGCCGCGCGATGTCGGCGTCGTCCAGCGGCGG
>DATLYV010000107.1:0-10692 GCA_035574535.1 Binatia bacterium | reverse complement strand
CCCACTCGGCCCAGCCGCCGTCGTAGACGGCGACGTCGTCGTGACCCATCAGCGTCAGCACGACCGGGACGTTGACGGCTCCCGGGATGTGCCCGAGCCGCTTCGTGTTGCCCTCGAAGCCGCGGTACTCGGCCGGTGCGCGCGCGTCGACGAGGAGGACGTCGGTCGAGCCGAGGAGCGCCCGCACGTCGCTCGTCGTCAGGCGGATCCGGAGCTGCGCCCGGGGCGTGAACGTCGCGCGGGGCGGTGCCGGTGCCGCGCTCGAGAGGGGGCGCCCCTCGGCGAGCCAGGCGACGATCCCCCCGTCGAGGATCCGGGCCGACTCGAAGCCGTAGACGCGGAGGCTCCACCACGTCCGGGCCGCGTACAGGCTCGCCGTGTCGTCGTACAGGACGACCGTCGTGCCGTCGCCGACCCCGGCCCGCTCGAGCGCGCCGGCGACCCGGTCGGGTCCGGCGAGCAGGTAGAGTCCGCGCTCGTCGTCCGCCTCGGCCAGGTCGGCCGCCCAGTCGAGATGGACGGCGCCCGGAATGTGGCCGGCGGCGTGGAGACTCGCGCCGGACCCGTCGGGCCGCCAGCGGACGTCGACGATGCGCACGTCGGGCCGCCCGAGCTCGTCCGCCAGCCACTCGGTCGAGGCCAGCAGCTCAGGACGGGCGAAACCGGTCACTGGGGTCCCCGGATCACGTTCGTATCATAGGTTCGTGGTCTCCCCGTTCATGTCGGACGCGGACAAGCTGGCCGCCGTGCGCGCGGCGCTGCCGTCGCTGTCGGCCGCGATCCAGCTGAACACCGGCTCGGTGGGGCCGCTGCCGGCCGAGGTGGCCGCCGCGATGCAGCAGCTCGCCGACCACGAACGCGACTTCGGGCGGGCCCAGGCCGAGTACTGGGAGGAGTCGAAACAGCGCATCGACGAGGCCCGCGCGGGCGTGGCGGCCGTCATCGGCGGCGAGCTCGACGAGGTCGCGCTGACCCACGCGGTCACGGACGGCATGAACGCGGGCACCTGGTCGATCGACTGGCGGCCGGGCGACCGCGCGGTCACGACCTGCCACGAGCACCCCGGCGGCGTTGGACCGCTGTACCAGGCCTGCGACCGGTTCGGGCTCGACCTTGCATTCGCCGAGTTCGCGGGCAACGCGTCCGACGACGAGATCGTCGCGATCCTCGACCGGCTGATCACTCCCGGGACGCGGCTCGTGTCGCTGTCGCACGTCCTCTGGACCACGGGGCTGGTCCTTCCCGTGCGCCGCATCGCCGACATCGCCCACGCGCGCGGCGCGCTGGTGCTCGTCGACGGCGCCCAGGCCGCGGGCGCGATCCCGGTCAGCGTCCGGGACCTCGGCGCGGACATGTACGCGCTCCCGGCGCAGAAGTGGCTCCTCGGGCCGGAGGGGCTCGGCGCGCTGTGGGTCGCGCGGGAGCTGCTGGACAAGGCGCGCGCGACGTTCGCGACGTACTTCACGTTCGAGACCAGCGACTCGCGGGGCAACCGGACGCTCCAGGCGGATGCGCGGCGGTTCCAGGTCGTCGGGTTCCACCGGCCGTCGGTCGTGGGGATGGCGCGGGCGATCGGCTGGCTGTCGATGTTCGTCGGGCTCGAGTTCGTGTACCGCCGCGGCGCCCAGATGGCCCGGTACGCGCGAGAGCGCCTCGCCGCGATCGACGGGGTCGAGGTCCTGACGCCGCCCGACCGCCACGCCGGGCTCGTCTCGTTCCGGATCCGCGGCTGGGAGATCGAGCCGGCGCTCGAGGAGCTCCAGTCGAGGACGTTCGCGATCGCCCGCACCGTGCCGCTCGTGAACGCGCTGCGGATCAGCGTCGGGTTCTGGGCGACAGAGGACGAGATCGACCGCTTCGTCGACGGCGTCCGCCTGCTCGCGGAGCACACGCCGGAGACCCTGCCGCCACGGCGGACGCTCACGATTGTCAACCAGTGACCGCGTGCGGCCGCGCCTCGATCACCCGCTCGTGACCGCGCCCCCGCGAGAGGCCGCGATGACGCCCCCGCGCCGTTCCTGGTTGTCGATCCGCTGGCGCCAGTTCCGCAACGCCCCGCGCCCGGTCGTCCGGGCGGTCGGCTCCAGCCTCGCCATCGCGATCGTCCTGGGAGCGGCGTACCTCGGCTACGACCTGACCGCGCCGGCGACGGAGTCGACCGGACGCACGCTGCTCGGCGTTGCCTACGTCGCCGGGGTGCTGATCGCCGGCTCGCTCGTCACGTGGCTGATCGTGCCCCTGCCGCGCGGCTCCGGTGCCCGCGCCGTGCGCACGCCGTGGAGCGCAATGCTCGGCCTGTTCGCGGCGATCCCGATCGCGTACCTCATCCTCATCGTCACCTTCGACATCGTCAAGCCGCTGCTGTCGTGAGGCGGTCGGACGCCGAGCAGGCGGGCTGCAGGCGTACGATGCGGGCGGGGGAGTAGCCCAGTCGGTTAGAGGCGCCGAGCTTATACCTCGGAAGTCGGAGGTTCGAGTCCTCCCTCCCCTACCACCGGGTGCATCATCGGACGATGCACGAGCTCACGGTCGACGCCCGCGGATCGGTAGTCCGCTGGACCGAGGTCCCCGGCCGTGATTCGGCACGCGTCTTCGTCGACGGGCTCGGCGGCACGAGCGCGCCGACGTTCTGGGACGTGGCGACGCACCCCAGGCTCGGTGGGCACCGCACGCTGCTCGTTGGACCTGCCCTGGCACGGGCGCAGCGATCGAGCTGGAACGGCCGATTGGCGCGGCGGGCACGGCGGTCGAGCGGGCAGAAGAAGATCGCCCCGGACGGCGGAGCACGGCTGTCGAGGCGCTGGTAAGGTCGCAAGCCTGCATGGCAGCCGACATGCGCGACGACGTGCCCGCCGAGCGCGCCACCGCCACCCGACCCGCCGCACCCGCTGCCGCCACCGCCGCAGCGAGTGCCTCCGCCGGACCCGCCGACAACCCGTGGGGCGCGATCCGCGTCCGCGGCGCCCGCGAGAACAACCTCCGGAACGTCGACCTCGATATCCCGAAGCGGAAGCTGACCGTCTTCACCGGAGTGTCCGGCTCGGGCAAGAGCTCGCTCGTGTTCGAGACCATCGCCGCCGAGTCGCAGCGCCTCATCAACGAGACCTACAGCGCCTTCGTCCAGGGCTTCATGCCGAACCTCGCCCGCCCGGACGTCGACTCCCTCGAGGGCCTGACGACGGCCATCATCCTCGACCAGGAGCGGATGGGCGCGAACGTGCGCTCGACCGTCGGGACCGTCACCGACGCCAACGCGATGCTCCGCGTCGTCTTCAGTCGCCTCGGGAAACCGCACATCGGCGGCCCGCAGGCGTACTCGTTCAACATCCCCTCGGTCACCGGCGGCGGCGCCCTCTCGATCGACCGGGGCAAGGGCGTCACCGAGAGCCGGTCGTTCTCGCTCCAGGGCGGGATGTGCCCCCGCTGCGAGGGCATGGGCACGGCCAACGACATCGACCTCGGCCAGCTCTACGACGAGACGAAGTCGCTGTCCGAGGGCGCCATCAAGGTCCCCGGCTACACCCCGGACGGCTGGGCGACCCGGCTGTACGCCGAATCGGGCTTCCTCCCCGCCGACAGGCCGATCCGTGACTTCACGAAGCAGGAGCTCGACGACTTCCTCTACAAGGAGCCGACGAAGGTCCGGATCAACGGCATCAACCTGACCTACGAGGGCCTCGTCCCGAAGCTCCAGAAG
Source organism: Binatia bacterium (assembly GCA_035574535.1). Lineage (GTDB taxonomy): Bacteria > Chloroflexota > Limnocylindria > Limnocylindrales > CSP1-4 > UBA5189. The sequence continues at coordinate 6,995 of DATLYV010000107.1, read as the reverse complement.
TCGATGCTGTCGAAGGACGTCGAGTCCCTCCAGCCCCACATCCGGGCGTTCGTCGAGCGCGCCGTGACGTTCACGACCTGCCCGGAGTGCAACGGCACCCGGCTCAACGCCGTCGCGCGCTCCTCGCGGATCGACGGGGTCAGCATCGCCGACGCCTGCGCGATGCAGATCAGCGACCTCGCGCAGTGGGTCCGCGGCCTCCACGAGCCGTCCGTCAAACCGATGCTCGACGCCCTGGGCGACACGCTGGACGCGTTCGTCGAGATGGGCCTCGGCTACCTGAGCCTCGATCGGCCGTCCGGGACGCTCTCTGGCGGCGAGGCGCAGCGAACCCGGATGATCCGCCACCTCGGGTCGCCGCTGACGGACGTCACGTACGTCTTCGACGAGCCCACGATCGGGCTCCACGCGCACGACGTCGAGCGGATGAACCGGCTGCTCCGCCGGTTGCGCGACAAGGGCAACACCGTGCTCGTGGTCGAGCACGAGCCCGAGGTCATCCGGATCGCCGACTGGGTGGTCGACATGGGTCCGGGCGCCGGCTCGCACGGCGGGGCGGTCGTGTACGAGGGGACCGTGGACGGCCTCGCGACGTCCGGGACAGCGACCGGCCGCCACCTCGACGCTCGTCAGGCGCTCAAGCCCGAGCCGCGTGCGCCGCGTGGGAGCATCCCGATCCGCAATGCCCGGCTCCACAACCTCCAGGACGTCTCGGTCGACGTGCCGCTTGGCGTCCTCGTCGCGGTGACCGGCGTGGCCGGCTCGGGCAAGAGCTCGCTGATCCACGGCTGCCTGCCACGCGAGAACCCCTCGGTCACCGTCATCGACCAGTCGGCGATCCGCGGCTCGCGCCGGTCCAACCCCGCGACCTACACGGGCATCCTCGACCCGATCCGGACCGCCTTCGCCAAGGCCAACGGCGTGAAGCCCGGGCTGTTCAGCGCGAACTCCGAGGGCGCCTGCCCGAACTGCAACGGGCTCGGCAAGACCTACACCAGCCTCGGGTTCATGGCCGAAGTGGTGAGCGTCTGCGAGGTCTGCGAGGGCCGGCGCTACACGGACGACGTGCTCGAGTACCGGCTCCGCGGCAGGAACATCGTCGAGGCGCTGGCGACGCCGGTCGAGGAGGCGCGCGAGTTCTTCACCGAGAAGCCGGTCCGGGCGATGCTCGACCGCCTGGCCGACGTCGGGCTCGGCTACATCTCGCTCGACCAGGAGCTCAGCACACTCTCGGGCGGCGAGCGCCAGCGGCTCAAGCTGGCCATCGAGATGAACACCGACACCGAGGTCTACGTCCTCGACGAGCCGACCACCGGCCTCCACATGCAGGAGGTCGACAACCTGATCGCGCTGCTCGACCGGATCGTCGACGCCGGCCGGACGGCCATCGTCATCGAGCACAACCTCGACGTGATCGCCCGCGCCGACTGGGTCATCGACCTCGGGCCGGGCGCGGGGCACGACGGCGGCCGCGTGGTCTTCGAGGGTCCGCCCGCGGAGCTCGTGCGGGCGAAGGGCTCGCTGACGGGGGCGCACCTGCGCCGGCGCGTCGAGGGCGCCGGCGCGAGCTGAGGCGCCTTGGTGCGAGCTGGGGCGCCCGAACGCGAGGTGAGGCGCCCTACAGGGCGGCCCGGACCTCCTTGACGATCCGCTCGGTCCGGCCCTTGTCGAGGGACTTCTGCGGCGGCAGCGAGGCCAGCCACTCGGCCACCTGGTTCGGCGCCAGGAGCGCGACCGAGGGGGTCCGATGGACGTGCGGGTCGGTGCCGACGACGGCCGCGTAGACCTTCAGGACGATGTCGCCGTCGTCGGGCGAGAGCCACTGGCGGACGCGCTCGGCGTCGTGGGCGGCCCGCTCCAGCGGGTTCTCGATCGTCCGGATGTGGCCGTTGCCGACGCGGACCTCCCAGCTGCGGACGCCGCGCGACATGACCGCGCCGACGGGCGGCAGCTCCTGGATGACCGCGGCCCCGAACGGGCCGATGACCAGCTCGGGCAGGACGCGCGAGCCGTCCGGGATGCGGACGCCGGTCGCGACGATGTGGTCGTCGCCGATCGCCCGGCGCAGGCGCACCGCGGGCGTGATCCGCGGGCGGCGGGCCCGCCAGCGCTCGTAGGCCGTCGCGAGCCGCGCGAGACCGACCAGCCCGAAGCCGGCCGGGGCCGTGAGGGCGAAGGTCCAGGCCAGGGCGCCGGAGACCAGCTCGAACGTCGTCGGGCGCCCGGTCGGCATGAACCGGTCGAGGAAGTTCGCCCCGAAGACGAGGTAGAGGAGGCCGGCGGCGGCCGCGACGAGCACCAGGCCGATGCCCGCAGCGGTGACGACGGCGAGACGGCTGGGACGGCCGGCCCGGGAGTGGCTCGACGTGAGGACCTGCATGGCCGCCATGCTCGCGCGCGTGAGCGCGTCGGGGAATGGCCTGATCGGGGCACCGGGTACTAGGCCGTGGCGTGCGTGCACTGGGGCAATCGGCGGCTCCAGCCGGCGGCGGCGGGACGCGTGGTTCCCACCCGCACCGGGCCGGACCGCACCACGCCGCCCCGCTTTGTCACGGGCCCCTCCGATCCGACATGACCCCCGTACCATGGCGCGCCGCCCGGGCCCGCCCGATGCTCACGCCATTCATTCGCGGGGAAGTTGTTTCATCGGACCCCGCTTCGGGAGATCGGAAAAGCCATGCAGGGAATCATCCGGGCGATTGCCCGACTTGCCGTCATGGGCGCGGTCATGGCGGCGGTGATCGTCGGCGCGCTGGTCGCCGGCCTCGGGACCACGACCGCGATCGCGATCGGCATCGTGCTCGCGGGCGTCGTCGGCCTCGTCGGCGTCGCGCGCCGGCCTCGAACCAAGTTCTCCGGTGCCCAGGAGATCGAGGCGATGCTTGCCGCCGACCCGCTCGATGGGTCCAGGCCGAAGGCCGCCGCCCCGGTTGCCCGGGCCAACCCGTCGGACTTCATGCCCAGCCTCGTCGAGGCGACCCGCGTCGAGTCGATGGCCCCGCCCGTCACCGCCGAGGTCGACCCCGAGGTGAACATGCCGCGCTGGCGCCGACCCTCGCTCCTCGAGGCGCGCCGCTCCGACCCGACCCGCTACTCGACCACCCAGCGCACGCCGATGCGGTTCACCCACGCGCCCGCCGAGCTCGATGTCCGCGTCGTCCGCTACGCGGTCGTCCCGGTGCTCGACCGGCCGGACGAGGTCCTCGGCCTCCGGCTGACCGACCTCGGCACCGGCGACGAGGTCCAGGTCCTCGGCGCGACGGGCGCGTTCCTCGAAGTCCTCTGCCCGAACGGCGACCAGGGCTTCGTCCATCGGACGACGCTCGCCCCGCGCGAACTCGCCGCGCCGATGCCGCAGGAGGCGGACGACGCCCTCAACGCGCTCCTCAGTGCTCGGGGCCTGATCTAGGCAGGCCAGCCCCTGCCGGCTACCGGGGAGCCGGCACCAGACCCGCGCGCTCAGTCGGCGGGTCGTCGAGCCCTCGTCGCTCGGCGGCCCGCCGCGCCACGTCCGGGCCCGTCGCGTCCCGGCGCGCGTCGACGCGGGGCCGGCTCCCGGCGCAGCACCAGCACGTGCTGGTGGGTGATGTTCGGGACGAAGCCCGTCGGGTACCCGTAGGGCCGCAGCCGCGTCCCGGCCTGGTACCAGATCACGTCGCCCTTGGGCACCAGCCCCACCGAGGCCGCCCGCGTTGCGAGGTCCGCCCCGGTGAACAGGTAGCGGCCGCCCTGGTACGCGTCCCGCACGATCAGCACCGCGTAGCGGCCCGCGCGCAGCACCCGGTGCAGCTCCCGGAGCACGTCGGTCATGCGGTCGAGGAAGGCCGCATAGTCGGGGGCGTTCGCGACGTCCGCGGGGTCGTCGGTGACCATCGCGTAGTCCGTCCGGCGGTTCGAGAAGTCCTCGGCGAGCGCACCGCCGGACATCGTCATCGGCAGCTGGACGTTGTAGGGCGGGTCGGTGGCGACGAAGTCGACCGACTCGTCCGCGAGGGTCGGCAGGATCGCGAGCGCGTCGCCGACGCGCAGCTCGCAGCCGGACGGGTCGAACGAGCGGGCGCCGCCGGGATCATTGGCACCGAGGTCGGCCAGGGCCGGGCCGCGGCCGTCGCGCTCCGCGAGCGCCTCCTGGACCACCCGCGCGTACACCTCGGCCCAGCGGGGCGAGAGCTCGATCCCGAGGGCCCGCCGCGGCCCCCGCGCGATCGCCGCGCCCAGGAGGGTCCCGCCGACGCCGGCGAACGGGTCGAGCACCAGCTCGCCGGTCTTCGTGAAGAACTCGATCAGCCGGGCCATCAGCCGCGGCGGCTTGTTCGCGCCGTGCTGCTTCCGGAGCGCGTGCCCCAGCTCCGACGGGTAGGCGGTCGTCCAGACCGACTTCGTGAAGTACAGCCACGCCTCGCCGGACAGCTCGTTGAGCGTGTTGCGAGGATGCGGTGGCACGGGCCGACTATTCCATGATCGGCAGCTCGTCGCCGGGCATGCCGATGTGCGGCACGAGGGGCGCCTCGCGCACGTGCCGGACGGGCGAGAACCAGACGACGACGAACGCCAGGGCCGCGCCGAGCAGCCCGATCGCGAAGGCCACGCGCAGGCCCAGCGTCTCGGCGAGGACGCCGCCGAGGACGGCGCCGAACAGCGTCAGCAGGGTCGTGAACGTGTGGAACGAGGCGTTCACGCGGCCCAGGACGCGGTCTCCGACCGAGGCCTGCTGGAGCGACACCTCGGTCACCTCGTAGACCGTCGCCAGCGCGTCGCCCAAGAGCTGCTGGCCCATCAGGAAGAGCGCCCCGAGCGAGATGCCGACCACGGCGCCGGTCGCCGGGGCGAGGGGGATGAGCGCGTTGCCGATCGTGAAGCCGACGATCCCGAGGAGGATCGCCCGGCCGATGCCAAATCGGCGGACCATGATCGGCGCCAGGGCCGACCCGGCCAGCGACCCGACGCCGCCGAACGCCGCGATCACGCCGATCGTCGCCGGGTCGAGGTGGAGCTCGTTCAGCGCGAAGAGCATGTAGCCGGTCCCGAAGATGCCCCACAGGATGTGCGTCCCGCCGTGGGACAGGGCGAGGGCGCGCAGGAGCGGGGACCGGAACGTGATCCGGATCCCGTCGCGAATCTCGCGCAGCACCGGCTCACGGTCCGCCGCCGGCTTCGGGGGCGGCTCCTTCTTGCGGATCGTGCCGAGGAGGAGGGCGCTGACGACGAAGCTGACGGCGTCGATCGCGATCGCGATCGGGGCCGTGAAGGCCTGCACGATGAAGCCGCCGATGCCGAAGGCGCTGAACTCCGCTATCGAGCCGGTCGCGGTGAGGGCGCTGTTCGCCTGGACGAGGCGCTTGCGCGACACGACCGTCGGCAGGTAGGCGTTGTCCGCGACGTCGAAGAAGGTCGACAGGATGGCCGCCGCGAAGGTCACGAGGAGCAGCTGTGGCATCCCGAGCAGGCCGAGGATCGCGGTCACCGGGATGGAGCCGAGCAGGATCGCCCGACCGAGGTCGGCCCAGATGAGGATCGGGCGGCGCCGCAGCCGGTCGATCCAGGCGCCCGCCACGAGCCCGAAGATCAGGGCGGCGATGAGCTCGGCCGAGCGGATGGCCGAGATCTCGAGCGGCCCGGCGCTGAGCACGAGGATCGCCGCGAAGGGCAGTGCCTGTCGGGTGATGAGCGACCCGAAGACGGAGATCGTGCTGGCGGACCAGACGGCGAGGAAGTTGCGGTCGGTCCAGAGCGGGGCGGTGGATCCGTCCGCATCGCCTGCGGGCGAGTCGTCCGACGGCTCGGGATCGTCGGGCGCGTCCGGGGCCGGGGCGTCGGTCGGGGTGTTGCCCGCGGCCACCGGATCGTCGCCCGACGGCCGTTGTGAGTCGGTCATCGCCGCGGAAGGGTAGCCGCGGGGTTGGGCCCGTGTGGCACGATGGCCGCATGCCCGCGAGGTACACCAGCGAACGGTTCGTGGGACGCGAGCGCGAGCTCTCCAACCTGGCGGTGGCGCTCGAGGCCGCCGCCGAGGGCCGCAGCCCGCGAATCGTGCTGTCCGGGCGCGGCGGGATCGGCACGAGCCGTCTCGTCACCGAGGCGATCCGGCGGGTCGGCACGCTGCCCACGCCGTTCCAGATCGTCCGCTGCACGGCTGTCCGCGCGCGCAACCGCGCCGCCTACGGCCCGATCATCGAGGGCTTCACGCCGTGGCTCGCCTCGCTCGCCGACGCGGACCTCCATCGTGCGGCCGGGACCGGCGCGGAGCCCATCGCGCGGCTGCTGCCCGACATCGCGCCGCGGCTCGCGAGCGACATCCGCCACGCCCGCCGCGAGGCCATCGCGCCGGAGCGCCGCGGCGCCTGGATCGCCGAGGCCGTCCAGGGCCTGCTCGAGCGGGTGGGGGAGCGGCGGCCCGTGCTGCTCGTCCTGGAGGACCTCCACCACGCCGACGCCGGGACGCGGGCGCTCGCCACCTTCCTCGCCCGGGTCGCGCGGCCGGCGCGCGTCTGCCTGGTCCTGACCTACGGCCGCGACCACGTGACCCGCGGGCACCCGCTGCAGCCGCAGCTCGCCTCGATCGCCTCCGCCGCGGACCCGCCCATCCAGCTGGAGCTCGGGCCGCTCGACCGGTTCGACCTTGCCCAGCTCGTCACCGAGATCGAGGGCGAGCGGCCGACGGCGGCCGCGCTCCTGCTCGTCGCCGAGCGCTCCGGCGGCGACCCGCTCATCGCCGAGGAGGTCCTCGCGGCGCGCCGCGAGCTGCCCGGCCTGTCGCTCGGCACAACGCTCGATGAGCTCGTGCTCGCCCGGCTCGGCCGCCGCGCACCGGAGGCCCGGCGCGTCCTCCGACTCCTCGCGCCCGCCGGGATGCCGCTCGACCGCGCGCAGCTGGCCGCGGTCGCGACGACGTTCGAGGGCCTCGTCGATGGGCTGCCGCCGCGCTCCACGACGAGGCCGCGCCGCGGCGACGGCGTGCTCGATGCGGACCTCCGGGCCGGCGTCATGGAGGCGAT
>DATLYV010000106.1:0-5275 GCA_035574535.1 Binatia bacterium | reverse complement strand
CGCTCCTCGACCTGACCCGCCTCTGGCCGACCCATGCCGGCGCGAGCCAGGCGATCGCGACGGGCCGCCGCAGTACCGCGCAGGCCTGGAGCCGCGCGATCTACCGCGACTACCCCGAGGTCGCCGGCCTGCTCTACCGGTCCTCGATGGCCGGCGGCTCGCACAACGTCGCCCTGTACGAGCGGGCCCGCCCCGCCATCCCCTCCCGTCCGGCCCTCCACCTGCCGCTGACGCACCCGGGACTGGCCCTGCCGCTGGCCCGCGCCGCGGCCCGCCTCGGGTACGGGCTCCGCTAGGACGGCGCGATGAGGACCGCACCGGCGTAGCATCGGCGCCGTGGCGATCCGGATCCGCACTTGGCGCGGCGGCGCGATCGAGGAATCGCGGAACGTCGACGACCTCGCCCGGCTCGTCGCCATCCCCGAGAGCCGCACCTGGATCGACCTGTCGAGGCCGAGCCCGGAGCTCCTGCGGGCGGTCACCCGGCGGCTCGGGCTGCATCCCCTGATCGCCGAGGAGATCGGCGAGCAGAACCAGCGCGCCGGCGTGCGCCTCGTCGGCGACGCGATCCACGTCGTGACGTTCGTCCTGCGGCGCAAGGCCGCCCTCGAGACGGAGGAGGTCGACTTCGTCCTGGGCCGCGACTACCTGCTCACGGTGCACGGGCCCGGCTGGGATCCCGAGTCGGCGCACCAGTTGCGGATGGGGGTCGGCACGGTGCTCGCGAACGGCGCCGACTACCTCTTCTACGCCCTGGCCGACGCGATCGTCGACGGCTACTTCCCGGTCATCGACCGGATCGGCGATGAGATCGACGACCTGCAGGACCTCGCGCTGGCCGAGCCGAGCCCGCCGACGCTCCAGCGGATCTTTGCCCTGAAGCGCGAGATGATCCGGATCCGCCACGTCGTCGCACCGACGCGCGAGGTCTTCGCCCAGCTGACGAGCCGCGCGTTCGGCCACATCGCCGAGCGCCACGTCTTCTACTTCCGGGACGTCTATGACCACCTGATCCGCCTCGACGACGAGCTCGACTCGTATCGCGAGCTCGCGGCCGGCGCGCTGGACGTCTACCTCTCGTCGGTCAACAACAACCTCTCGACGATCATGAAGCGCCTCACCGGCGTGACCGTGATCCTCGCCGGCATCGGGGCGGTCGCGGGGCTGTTCGGGATGAGCGAGGCGACGTCTGCGCTGGCCGGCGGCGAGGGCGCGGGCTTCTGGATCGTCGTCGCCGCCGTGGTCGTCGCCGCGATCCTGTCCGTGCTCGTGCTGCGGCGGATCAACTGGCTCTGACAAGAAGAGCGGCAGCCGCCTCGCGGGTGCCGGCGAGCCTGTTCGCGAGGGTGACGCGACTGCGTGGCCTCGGGCGTCGAGAGCGCGTCGGTCGACATGCTGTCGGTACCGATCGGCGCGAGCGCCGCCCCGTCGTCGACCCCCCGGCCCACCGAACGCCGGGCGGCTCACGTCCGCCGCGCGTGCGGCCTGCTCCGCGCACGTGCCACCGGACTGCGAGGCCCATCAGCAGGGCGTGATCGTCACCTCGCCCGCGACGAGCCGGGCCACCTGGGCCGCGGCCGCGTCGATGTCGCCCTCGGCGAGGGCCGTCAGGAGCGCGTCGCGCCACTCCCTGGTCTCCGGAATGGCCGATGCGAGGTCGTCGAGGCCCTCGATCAGCGCGTCCGCATGCTGCCCGAGCAGGGCCGGGACGTCCGCGTCGGGCGCCCGCAGCTGGTCGATGATGGCCATCGTTGCCCCGTCGATGCAGGCGGCCGGGTCGGTGCTGAGGTCGTCGGGCGGGAACGTCGGGATGAACTCGTCCGAGGACTGGCCGCCGACGTCGTCGGGGAACATCGGGTCGCCGGAGGCCGTGCCCGTGCCGGAGCACGCGGCGAGGCCCAGCGCCAGCACGCCGACCGCGAGGAGGGCGGGCCCGCGGCGAGCGCCGGCGATGAAGGTTCGGCATTCGCGCATGCGGGGACCGTACCCCGATGCTCGCCCGCGAGCCTTGCGGAGGTCGGTCGCGACGGCCCGTCCGCATCGACCGCGCGGGTCAGCCGGCGGCCTTGCGCGCCCCGAGCACGTCGGTGATGCCGGCCTTCCCGAACCGCGAGCCGCCCAGCCGGACCGCCGAGTCGCCGGCCTCGGCGCCGCGGCGCTCGCGCGGCAGCCACGCCCGCAGGTAGGGGTCGACGTCGTCGACCGACATCGGCCGAGCGAAGTGGAAGCCCTGGCCGTAGCGGCAGCCGAGCGTCCGGAACCAGTCGGCCTGGTCCTGGGTCTCGATGCCCTCCGCGATCATGTCGAGGCCCAAGGCCCGCCCGAGCTCGACGATCGCCTGCGACAGGACGTGGGCGTCGCCGACGCCGTCCGTGCCCGGCACGAACGATCGGTCGATCTTCAGCTCGTCGATCTGGAAGGCGTGCAGATAGCCGAGGGACGAATAGCCGGTCCCGAAGTCGTCGATCGCCAGTCTGAGCCCGAGCGAGCGCAGCTCGCCGATCCGCTGGACGGTCTCAAAGCCCGGCGTCAGCAGCGTGCCCTCGGTGATCTCGAGGGTCAGGCTGCCCGCGTCGAGGCCGGTCCGCGCGAGGGCGGACACGATCATCGGCACGAGCCCCGGGTCGCGGAACTGCCGGGCGGACAGGTTCACGTACAGCCGCAGGTGCGGCGCGTCGTACCGCGTCTGCCACGCGCGGACGCGGCGACAGCCCTCCGAGATGACCCAGCGCCCGATCGCCAGGATCTCGCCGGTCTCCTCGGCGAGCTCCAGGAAGTCGGCCGGGAGGTGCAGCAGGTGCCCCTCGGGCTGCCAGCGGACGAGCGCCTCGAGCCCGATCGGCGTGCCGTCGTCGAGGTGGACGACGGGCTGCCAGTGGAGCGTCAGCTCGTCGCGCCCGTCGGCCCCGCGGAGCAGTGCGGCCAGCTCGCTCCGGGCCGCGGCCGCGTCCAGGAGCTCCTGGCGGAAGGCCACGATCTGGCCGCGGCCGGCGGCCTTCGCCGCGTACATCGCGATGTCGGCGTTGCGGAGCAGGTCCTCGCTGGACGTCGCGTCGGTGCTGAGGGCGTAGCCGATGCTCGCGCCGACGATCGGCGCGGCGTCGCCGAGCTCGACCGGCTGCAGCAGGCCCTCGAGGAGGCGCTGGCAGACGACCGAGACGTCCTCCGCCGACTCGACGTCCTCGAGCAGGACGGCAAACTCGTCGCCGCCGAGGCGGCCGGCCGTGTCGCCGGGCCGGATGATCGACCGGATGCGGTCGGCGATGACCCGCAGGGCCTCGTCGCCCTTGGCGTGCCCGAATCGGTCGTTCAGGTGCTTGAAGTGGTCGAGGTCGATGAAGATCAGGGCGGCGCGGTGCGGGCTGCGGCCCCGGAGACGGTCGAGGGCGTGGTCGACGCGGTCCTGGAGGCGCGAGCGATTCGCCAGCCCGGTGACGGAGTCGATGTAGGCCTGCTGCCGCAGCTCCTCGGTCAGGCGGGCGTTGTCGAACGTGACCGCGGCCTCTCGGACGAGCAGCTGCGCGAGCTCCACGTCGCGGTCGCTGAAGGCCTTCGCCCGCTCGGAGCTGAGCTCGACGATGCCGATCGACTCGCCGCGGACGACGAGCGGCAGCATCACCAGCGTCCGGTGGCCGATCGAGCGGAGGTAGGCGACCTCGGCCGGGTCGGCGTCGGGGTCGTCGACGTCGACCGCGTAGGGCTCGTGGCGCTCGAGGACGGTGCGGGTCGCCGGGTAGTCCGCGAGGTCGTAGGCGGGCAGGAGCTCACGGCTCGACTCCGGCGGGTAGGAGCCGAACGTGGCGACGCGGTCGCCGGCCCGGTCCCAGGTGCTCAGGACGCACTCGTCGGCGTGGGCGATCTCGGCAATGTGGCGGGCAAGGCGGTGCCCAACGTCCTTCGGGTCGAGCGTCGCGGCGAGGTCGTGCGACATCTCGATGACGTGGCGCAGCTCCTCGGTCGTGTCGGTCAGCCGGGTGCTGGCGTTCCAGAGGAACAGCTGGAACAGGACGTAGACGACCACGACGGCGCCGGTCGGCACGGCGAAGGCCAGGGACGCGTCGTAGGTCGCGCCCCACGGCAGGATCGACGGCGCGGCGAGGGCGAAGGCGCCGACGGCCGAGCTAACGGCCATGAGGGTCGTGAGCGACGAGCGGCGGACGTACGGCAGCGCGAGGAGGATCGGGATGAGCGAGCCGACGGCGACGGGGACGCCGATGGTCGGCTCCACGAGGACGATGACCATGGCCGCGATCTGGCCGGCCGTGGCGGTGCGGAGCGCGAGGTCGGCCTCAGACCGGTTGCGGGAGCGGCCGGAATCGAGGAGGACCCAGCCGGCGAAGAGCATCGCGCCGAGGCCGGAGCCGGTCATCGAGGTCGCGCCGAGCAGGACGCCCGCGAGCGTCCAGGCAACCGCGATCGGGAGGATCAGCCACCCGAAGATCCGCAGCGCGCGTCGGAGCGCCTCGGACTTCCCGCGATTGTTCACCGGCTCCTCCGCGCTGTGACGCCCCTCGACGCTGTTCGCGGCCCTGCCGCGGCGACCCGCCGCTTCGTCACCACTACGGTCATCCGGCAGCGCCTCCGGATGACGGGCACCAACCTTCCCACGCGACCGGGACTTTTGGTATCCCCCATTCGGGTCATGCCCCGCTGGTACGGCGCCGGATCGCGCTCGCCGAGAGGGCCGGTGCGCGGGAGTCCTGGTACCCGGTGCGCGGCCCCGCGTGGTCCTCCGATGACCCGTTCGGGTGGCCGGCTGCGGCGCGAGATCCGCAAACAATTGGGGCGCGACACGGGCACCGGCGGCTGGACCATTGGCGAGGCCGGCTTCGGCACATCGACCGAGGACGACGGCGGGCCGCAGTCGGAGGATCTGGCGGCCGACCCCTCGAACGTCCGACCGACCCGACCTGATCGCCCGGGCCGGCGGCTGGCTCGGATTCGCAATGCCCTGCGGCCCTCGCGCCATCCGGGATGCGAGGGCCGCGGCCCCATCGTGCGTGGGCGCGGTCGGGGACGGAGCCTCCGCGCAGCCATCCGAAGGGAAAGGGAAATCGACGATGACCTACGACGATCGGGACCTGCGCGACGAGGGTCGCGAGGACGTGCGCGACGAGATTCGTGACGACCTCCGCAATGACACTGCCCCCGAGAACGAGGAGGGTGGCGCCGAGGCCATGGGCGCCGGTGCCGGGGCCCTCGGTGGCGCGGCCATCGGTGCCGCCTTGGCGGGCCCTCCGGGCGCCCTCGTCGGCGGCGCCATCGGCGCGGCCGG
>DATLYV010000105.1:0-19117 GCA_035574535.1 Binatia bacterium | reverse complement strand
TGTCTCGGCCGCCCGGCCCGCCGCCGCCCGGCCCGCCGCCGCCCGGCTCGCCGCCGCCCGGCTCGCCCCGAACCGGCTCCTCGGGATTCCTTCTGCCTGCATCCGGTTCGTCGTGCACGACCCGATCGTCGCACGAAACCCGATCGCAGTCGGTCGGGGAGCAACCGCTTCCCGCAGTGTCCGCCCGTCGGCCGGACTGCCGGATCGTCAGCTCTCGCGCCAGTCCTCGAGGCGGACGGGCTTGAGACGCGGCGATTCGGTGCGGCCGGGGATGCGGCCGCGCTTGGCGATCGGGCGGCCGTCGATCTCCTTGATATCGCCCGTGAAGTCGATCGGCGTCGCGCCGCTGATGTACGAGCCGACCGCGTACGAGTCGACCGGCGCCCCGGCGTCCTTGAAGACCTGGATGCGCTCGGGGGTCAGGCCGCCGGAGACGACGATCTTGACGTGCCCGAAACCCTCGAGGTCGAGGCGGGCGCGGACCTCGCGGACCAGGTCCGGCGTCACGCGGCCGCGCTCCGACGGCGTGTCCAGCCGGATGCCGTAGAGGCGATCGCCCAGGGCATGCGCGACGCGGAGCGCCTCCTCGGCCTCGTCCTTGAACGTGTCGACGAGGACGATCCGGGCGACGTCCGGCTCGAGGTCGCGGTCGAAGGCCTCGGCGGCTTTCACGGTGTCGCCGATGATCAGGACGAGCGAGTGCGGCATCGTCCCGGTCGGGCTCAGGCCGGCAAGGCGGGCGCCGGCGGGCGTGGAGGCGCCGACGCAGCCGCCGACGATGGCCGCGTAGTCGAGGACGTCGGTGATGTCCGGGTGGACGTGCCGCGCCCCGAACGAGATGACTGGCTGTGGCGCGGCGGCCTCGACGCACTCGCGCGCGGCGGTGGCCCAGCCGGTCGACTGGGCGAGCATCCCGAGCATCGCGGTCTCGTACAGGCCGAAGGCCCGGTAGCGGGCGGTGATCCGGAGCGCGATCTCCTTCGGCGCGATCAGGTCGCCGTCGTCGAGCGCCTCGACCATCGTCTCGGCCGGGTCTGCGCGTTCAAGGGCGTGGGCGAGGAGGTTCTTGACCTCGTCGATGCCGCAGAGCAGGGCATCTCGGCGGGCGAAGACCTCCATGGTCACGACAGGGTCGAGGCCCTCGCGCTCGAGGATCCGGTCCGCGCGGGCGAAGTAGACGTCGGCCGATTCGCCGGACAGGATCTCCCGGGAAGGCCGGGTGCGACGAACCACCATCAGGCTTCGGTGGGGCCTCCCTCGTGGTCCGGCGCGGCCTCGCCCATCGGCGGGGCCGGCTGGGCCGGATCGGCGCCGAGTGTAGCCGAGGATCCGGGCGCCTCCGCGACGCCGGGGTCCGGTGCCGCGACGGGCGCTGCGGCTGCCCAGGCGAACGCCTCGGCGCGGCGACGGCGCTCGCGGCGGGCCCGGTGCAGCACCACTGCGAGCAGGAGCAGCACGAGCGCGGCGGCGCCGCCGAGCAGGAGCCGCTCCTGGCCCACGGCTGGCGCCCGGTCGACGATCGACGCCGCGACGTTCGCCTGTTCGAGCGCCCCGGCGTAGTCGCCCGACTCGAACGCCGCCCTGGCCGCGTCGAGCGGGGCGCGCGGCGTCGCGCCCATGAGTCCGACCTCGGCCACGAAGTCCGGCGTCGCGTCGACCTTCGCGCGGGCGGCGGCGATCGCCCGGGCTGCCGCGAGCTGGTTCTCCGCGAGCGACCTCGCCGACTCGAGGCCGTCGACCGCGGTCTCGTAGGCCCGCTGCAGCCGGTCCCCGAGCGTGAGGCCCTCGGCTGCGGCCGTCGCCTCGACCTGCTCGCGCAGCTCGAGCAGCTCGTGCGCGCTCTCGATCCGCTTCGTCGCCTCCTCGAACTGCCAGCGGCCCATCGGGTTGCGGATGAACCACGGAGGCAGCCAGCCCTTGCCGGCCTCAAGGAGCTCGCGGTACGCGTCCCGCGCCGCGGCACGGCGCTCGAGGACGTCGCCGAGGCCGGGCGACAGCACGAACTCCTCGACCGCCTCGATGACCCGCCGCGGGTCCGGCTCCTCGATCGGCTGCGTCAGGTCGAGGAACCGCTGCCAGCCGTCGATCGTGCCGACGGTCTCCGGGTCGCCGCGACCGGGGTAGGCCGTGCGATTCGCGGCCGCGTCCTGGAACGCCTTCGCCATCTGGGTCTCTCCCGCCTCGTGGACGATCATCGACACGAGCCAGCCCGCGGCGCCGTAGCCGTACAGCTCGATCGCGTCGGTCTCCTCCCGGACGATGGACGGGTACCGCCACTCGTTGAGCGGCAGGAATCCGGGGTCGTCCCTGTCCGGCCGGGTCGGCGGGTCGTACTCGACGTCGTCGATCTCGCCGAGGACGCGGTAGGCGTACTCCTCCGCGAGGCCCTCGTAGATCCAGCGCGCGGAGAACAGGTCGGCGTTGAACCAGGCGTGGGCAGCCTCGTGGAGGATCGTGACCGGGTCGAGGTCCTCGCTCACGTCGATGCGCTGGTCGTCGAGGAAGAAGACCCCGGCGTAGCCCTCCAGCGCGGGCGTGTAGCGCTCGCGGACGTTCAGGTCGTGGGCGACCGGCCAATCGAGCCCGACCAGTTTGCGGAGGACCGGCATGCCGTCCCGCAGCGTCTCGCCGACCGTGTCGGCCCACGCATCGTCCTCGGGCCAGCTCAGGATCACGACCTCGACGCCGCCCTCGAGCGACAGCCGCTCCCGATCGTACGCATCGCGGTTCTCCGCGGTGACGATCGCGAAGAACGCGTCCGGGTCGGCGGGCTCGGCGCGGAGGGTCGTGCCGCCCCCGAGGGTCGAGGTCATGTCGTCGCCCTCGACCGTCGTCGCGTAGCCCGGCGGGACCTTGACCGTGACGGTGCTGCGATCGGGGTCGCCGAACGCCCACACGCCGAAGGTCGAGAACGCCCGCCCGATCCGGATCGGCGACTCCGAGCGCGGCGGCGCCCCGACGAGGTCGTACCGCAGCACGAAGGTGGCGGTCTGGCGGTAGAACAGGTTCGACCGCAGCCGCACCTCGACCCGGGTGAAGCCCTCGCGCCCGCCGCTCGTGACCGCGAGCGCGCCGAAACGGTCCGTCGCCCGGACCTCTCGGACGTCCGGCTGGATCCCGAACACGAGCTCGCGGTAGAAGAAGATCGCGGTCGCGCTGTTCGGCCGGTTGTTGGTGACCGAGTACTCGGTCGCGACATGCACGCGGCCCGCCTCGGGGTCGAGGGCGTAGGTCGTGTCGGCGCGGACCTGCAGCGGGCCGGCCGCGAGGGCCGAAGGAACGCCGGGGGCCGACCACGACAGGAGCGTCGCGACGAGGGTCGCGAGGAGGACCGCCCCGAGGCGGCGCGAGCGCGGATCGGTGCGGCGGAACCGGTCCATCCCTCGGCCTCCTGCTCGACGCGTCGCGATGCGGCCGTCCGCGGCGCGGACCGTTCCCTCGAGCGCCTGCCGCCTCAGGTGACCGCGGGCGTCCCGGGCTCGGCCGCGGGCTGCGTCCGGCGCCGCCGCTGCTGCCGGATCAGGCCCGCCAGCAGGAGCAGCGCGAGGAGCAGCAGCAGCGTGCTGACGATACGCGACCGGCCGGCCTGCGGCGCGCCCGTCCATGCGGCCTCGGCCTGCAGCGCCGACGCGTAGGCGGCCTCGAGCTCACCCTCGGCGAGCTGGGCTGCCGCGGCGGCGACGTACTCCCTCGGCTCGATGCCGATGAGCCCGAGGCGGAACACGAGGTCCTCGACGACGCCCGGATTCCGGGGCTCCGTCGCGCGGGCGTGGACGATCGCGTCGACGACGGCCCGCTCGGCGCGCGCCTCGGCGGCCGCGGGCTCGACGTCCGGGCCGTTCTCGAATGCGACGCGCAGCCGCCCCGGCAGCGTGAGGCCCGCGTCGGCGGCCTCGCGGGCGAGGGCGTCGCGCTGCGCGATGACCGCGTCCGCCTGGCGCAGCAGGTCGGTCGCGACGTCGAACTGCCAGGCGCGCATCGCGGCCCGGGTCGCGGGCGGGAGCCGCCAGTCCCCTGCTCGCTGGACCGACGCCTCGTAGGCCGCCCTGGCCGCGGTCCGCTCCTGAAGGACGGCGAGGTCGGCGGGACGGGCGACGGCCTCCCCCCACAGGTCGGTGAAGTCGGCCCCGGTCTCCTCCTCCAGCAGGTCGAGGAGGCCGCGCCAGTCCGGCGGCCCCTCGGCGACCTCCGGGGCGGCGCCCTCGACGAGGCGCGGCGAGCCATCCGGGCCCGCCGTGACCGGCTGGTACGCGGCGATGCCGCCCGCCGCCTTCGACCAGACGGCACGCAGTGCCTCCTCGCCGGCTCGCTCCGCGATCGCCTCGGCGAGGTCCCGCGAGGTGGCGTAGGCGTACCGCTCCGACGCGGGGTCCTCCGTCCCCGAGGGACCCCACTCGTTCAGCGGGATGGCGCCCTCGTTGGTCTCGGGCGGCGGGGCCGGCGAGTCCGGGTCGACGCCGAGCTCGGCGGCGGTGAGCGCCGCGTAGTACGAGGCGAAGCCCTCGGCGACCCAGCGGTCGGCGACGAGACGGCCGTTGAGCCAGGCGTGGGCCAGCTCGTGCAGGACCACCCCGTCCGAGGCGTTGTAGGCGATCTCGATGCGGCCCTCCGCGGGTGCGAACAGCCCGGCGTAGCCGCCGGTCGATCGGACGAGCGCCTCCTCGACCGCCAGGTCGCCCTCGACCGCCCACGGGATCCCGATCTCGCGCTCCAGGATCGGCAGGGCCCGCTCGACCAGCGCGCCGACGCGATCCCGCCACGCCGGGTCGTCCGGCCACGAGCGCAGCAGGATCGTCGCGGCCCCGCCGGCGAGCGGCACCTCGCGCGCCGTCTCCTCCAGCTCGCGCGGCCGGTCGGCGACGATGTCCGCCACGAACTCCAGCGGCGCCGCAATCGGGCCGCTCTGCCAGCGCTCGTGGTCCGGGCCGTCGGCGATCGGGCCTTCGAGCGGCCCCCGGCCGATCGAGACGCTGTACCCGGCCGGGAAGCGGACCTCGACCGTCGCGCCCGGCGTCGAGGGCGTCGCGTAGGCCCAGGCGGCGAACGAGGTCAGCGAGGGCGAGATGCGGACGGGCCGGTCGGGCGCGCCGCCCGGGTCCGTGATGTCGAACGTCAGGGTGAGCGTGGTCGACCTGCCCGCCGCGAGGTTGGCCCCGAAGTCGAGGCGGAGGTTGGTGTACGTGTCGGTCCGCTTGCCGACGGTGACCTTCGGCTGGCCGGCCGGGCCCGTGAGCCTGAAGTTCGACGTCCCGGGGAGGACCGTCAGGACCGCGGTCCGGAAGAAGTAGCGCCTCGTGACGGTGTTCTCGAGGTGGTTCGTCACCGTCAGGCGCGAGGTGACCGCGACCCGGCCCTCCTCGGGCCGGACGTCGTACGTCGTGGCGCCGACGATCGTGAGGCTGGGGGTGGCCGCCGAGACGGGCGCCGGCGCGATGGCCGGCACGGCCCCGAGGACGAGGGCGAGGGCGACGACGGAGGCGCGGGCGACGCGAAGCGTCATCGGGCCTCGACCAGCCGTGTCTCCCCCGCGGCGCCGGGTCCCTCCCCGGCCGCGTCCGTCGCGGCGGCGTCGTCGGCGACGAGTTCGCCGAGCTGGCCCGCGAAGCGGTCGAGCAGCGGCGCGTTCCGGATCTCGCGCTCGGCGTAGCCGTCCGGCACGCGGCCGCCGATCCAGAGCCAGCCGCGCGTCTCGTCGAACAGCCGGTCGGCCACGCCGGCGACTCGGGCCAGCGCGAGGCCAAGCTCGTCGAGGTCGAGCCAGCGGTTCGGGATCTCGACTGCGGCCGTCGGCCGCCCGTCGTCGGCGATCGAGAATTTGACCAGCGGGAACTCGTCGTTCCACCGCAGCAGCGTCCGATAGGACCTGCGCAGCCCGTCGAGGAGCGGCGGGGCGAGGTGCGCCCAGGCGATCGCGCCGATCGACGGATCGAGGATCAGCGTGACGCGCAGGTCGCGGCGGACGCGGCCGTCGAGCGTGAGGTCCCAGGCGGCGATGCCGTCGCGCTCGACGCGCGGGCCGGGTGCCACGCCGAAATCGGCGAGCCAGGCCTCGACGGCCTCTGGGGTGGTGGCGGGCATGGCGCGCCAGTGTAGTCCGGGAGGGGCGATCACGGCCCCGGCCACCCGGCCGCGGAGCTCAGCCCGCGGACACGACCTCCACGCGCGGCCGCCGGCTCGGCGGCGCCGGATCGACCGATCCGCCGCTCTTCACGACCCGCGACGTGTAGTCGCTGTTCCGGACGCCGCCGCCGACCTTCACGTTGCGACCGAGCCGCGCGCCGCGCGGCACGATCGACTGCTTCCCGACGACCGTGATCCCGGTGTTCAGCCGCTGTGGCTCCTGCTTGTTCGGCGGGCCGTCGTACGGCCCCTCGCCGACGATCGCGCCCTGCCCGACGACGACCTCCTTGTCGAGGATCGCCCGGTCGACGACCGCGCCGGCCCGGATGACCGAGTCGAACATCACGATCGAGTCGCGCACCACGGCCCCGACGTCGACCCGGACGCCCGGGGACAGCACGCTGTTCACGACCGTGCCCTCGATCTGGCAGCCGTGGCTGATCAGGCTCCGGTGGATCTGGGCCGTCGCACCGATCTTGGCCGGCGCGCGCTCCTCGGACTTCGTGTGGATGACCCAGTCGGGGTCGTACAGGTCGAGCTCCGGCCGGTCGTCGAGGAGGGCCATGTTGGTCTCCCAGTAGGACTGGATCGTCCCGACGTCCTGCCAGTAGCCGTTGTAGCGGTAGCCGAAGACGCGGGCCCCGCCGTCGAGCATCGCCGGGATGACGTTCCCGCCGAAGTCCGGGAGGTCCTCGGACAGCCAGCGCCGGAGCGCGCGCTTCGAGAAGACGTAGACGCCCATCGAGGCGAGGTCGCTCTTCGGCTGCTTGGGCTTCTCCTGCCACTCGATGACCTTGTCGTTCTCGTCCATCGCCAGGATGCCCATCCGGCTCGCGTCCGCGAGGGGCACGCGGCGGACCGCGACCGTCACGTCCGCGCGCCGGCGCCGGTGGGCCTGCACGAACGGCTGGTAGTCCATCTTGTAGATGTGGTCCCCGGCGAGGATCACGATCGTGTCGGCGGGCGAACGCTCGATGACGTTCATGTTCCGGAGGACCGCGTCGGCGGTCCCGCGGTACCACTCGGCGACGCGGCCGCGCGAGATGTACGGCTGGAGGAGCTTGACGCCGCCGGTGTTGCGGTCGAGGTCCCACGGCCGCCCGAGCCCGATGTGGTCGTTGAGCGAGTGAGGGTTGTACTGCGTCAGCACGACGACGTGGTCGATGTCCGAGTTGACGCAGTTCGAGAGCGTGAAGTCGATGATCCGGTACTTGCCGCCGAACGGCACGGCCGGCTTCGCGCGCACCGACGAGAGGATGGAAAGACGCTCGCCCTCGCCCCCGGCGAGGATGACGGCCATCGTCCGCTTCATCGTGCCTTCCCTCGCGATCCACGTTCGCGGAGAGCGTGGGGCTCAGGCCCCTGCGTGAAGCCTAGCACCGGCCCCCGAGGCGACAACCCGGCGCCCGGAGCGACAACCCGGCGCCCGGAGCGACAACCCGGCACCCGGAGCGACAACCCGAAGCGCCCGGGGCCACGGACCACCCGGGGCGAAACGTCAGCGCGGGAGGAACAGCCTCGGGTTGACCCAGGTGTCATCGAGCGTCACGGCCCAGTGGAGGTGCGGGCCGGTCGAATAGCCGGTCGTGCCCTCGAAGGCGATGAGCTGGCCCTTGGCGACGTACTGGCCGGGTTTCACAACCGGCTTCTTCACGTTGTCGACGTGGCCGTACCAGGTCACGAGATGCTCGGAGTGGGCGATGACCACGATCCAGGCCGGATCGTAGGGGCTCCGCCCGGCGATGAGGACCTTGCCCGGGGCGGCGGCGTAGATCGGCGTGTACTTCGGGGCGACGATGTCGATGCCCCGGTGGAAGTGGGCGCAGTCGCCGTACGACGGCTCCCAGCTGAAGCCGGTGCAGCCGAACTCCTGGCTGACCCGGCCGTTCATCGGCCACATGAACGTGCCGTTGTACTGCGACGGGATGCCACCCTTCGCGAGCTGCTCCTGGACGAGCTTCCGGATGAGCTTCTCGAGCTTCCTCTGCGCCTCGAGCTGCTGCTGCAACGTCGCCTGGGCCTTGGCCTTGTCCGCGGCGAGCTTCGCGTAGGCGGCGCGCTGCTCGGCGAGCAGCCGCTCGGTCTCGGCTTCGAGGCGGGCGAGCTCCTTCCGGGCCGCCTGGAGGTCCTGCATCTGGCGGTCGAGGACCTTCCTCGACTCCTCGGCGAGCTGGTGCATCTCGGCCGTCTGCTGGCGGGCCAGCTCGACGTTCTCGTGGAGCACGGCGAGGACGCGCTGGTCCTCCTGGATCTGCTGCGCGAGCTCGAGGTCCTGCTCGGCGAAGTCCATGTGGTAGCCGACCTCGGTCAGGACGTCGGTGAAGTCGTCGCCGGAGAGGAGGGTCTCGATGCTGGAGGTCCGGTCGGTGTCGTAGGCCTCGACGATGCGCTGGGCCAGGAGGGCCTTGCGGGCCTCCAGCTCGGCCGCCTTGCGGGCCTCCTCCTGCTCGATCCGGGCGAGCTCGAGGTCGAGCTGCGCCGCCGTGGCGGTCAGCTCGTCGACCGCGGCCTGGCTGCGTGCGACGTCGACCTCCATCGCGACGATCTGGGTCTTGACCGCGAGGAGGTTGGCGTTGATCTCGGCCAGGCTGTCCTTGGTGTTCGCGATCTTCCGGGAGAGCGTCTGCTGGCTCGCCGTCAGGTTCTCGATCGACGCCTTCTGCTTCGAGATCAGCTTCTTCAGCTCCTCCTGGCGCGCGTAGGCGTCGTCGAGCTCGTCGGCGCGCACGGTCGAGGGCGGCGCGGACGTGAGCAGGCTGCCGAACGTGGAGACGGCGAAGAGCAGGAGCAGGAGTCGCTGCGCCGTCCGCTTCCGGGAGGAAGCGGGCCGGGCCCGATGATCAGGCCAGGAGCGTCGCATCGAGCAGCGTCTTCATCGTGCGGGCGTCTCCTCCGCGCTGGGGGCTCGCGGCTGAATTCGTCCGCCGGAATTCGCACCGTCCCGATGGGCACTGTGCGGGACGACCACCGGCCAACTGGCCGCAAGGATACTGCAAGGCGGGGAGCCGACGACCCCGTACGAACGTCACGGCTGCGGGAGGGCGAGGATGGCCCACAGGGTTCCGGCGATCAGGAACGGGCCGTAGGGCACGAAGCTGCGCATCGACAGGCGGCGGACGAAGACCAGCACCGCCACGATCACGCCGGCCGCGACCGCCCCGACGATCAGCCCGTGGATCAGCTTCGTGGCGCCGGCGAAGAGGCCCACGCTGACGAGCAGCTTCAGGTCGCCCTCGCCGATCGCGCCGCGCCCGAACGGCAGCGCCAGCACGAACAGGCCCGCGGGCACGAGAACCGCCGCGGCGCCCGCCCACAGCAGGTCGTCGTTCGAGCGGACGAACGGGCTCGCGCCGAGCAGGAAGACCGCGATCGCGTAGGCGACGAGCGGGTACGTCAGGACGTTCGGGAGGAGGCGCTGGTCGAGGTCGATGGCGAACAGCACGACGAGCACGGCCACGTAGGCGAAGACGACGCCGAGGTGGACCGGGTTCGCGCCGAATCTCGCCACCGTGGCCGCGAACGCGACGCCACCGGTGACGACGACCACCCAGGTGCGCCAGTCACGGGCGCGGACGCTCCCGTCCTCGTGCTCGGGCCAGCGCGAGGCGAGCCGGTCCGCGGCGTAGCCGAAGCCCAGCCCGATGATGCCCGCGAGGGCGACCAGCAGCGCGCCGTCCATCAGGCGGGGATGATGCCGCGGCACACCGGGCCGTTCGCCGCCCCGATGGTCCGGGGGACTCGGGTCCCGGGTGCTCGCCTGCCCGGGGTCAGGCCTTCGCGCCCGCGAGCGCCAGCTCCACCAGGGTCGCGTGCGACACGCCGGTCGAGCCGCGCGCCGCGAACGGCAGGTGCTTCCGGAAGTAGGCCGTGCCCGCGATGTCGAGGTGGACCCACGGCTTCGTCACGAACTCCTGGATGAACAGGGCGCTCTTGACGAGGCCGCCCTCGTTGTTGCGGGAGAAGTTGACGAGGTCGCCGTACCAGCTCTCCATGTCCGCCCGGTAGTCCTCGACGAGCGGCAGCTGCCAGTAGCGCTCGCCGGCCTTCGCGCCAGCCGCGAGGACGTCGTCGACGAACGACTGCGGCGTCCCGAAGACGCCCGTGACCATGTCGCCCAGGGCCCGCGCGACCGCGCCGGTGAGCGTCGCGACGTCGACGAGATGGGTCGCGCCGAGGCGCTCCGCGTAGGTCAGGGCATCGGCCAGGATCAGGCGGCCCTCCGCGTCGGTGTTCGTGATGTCGACCCACTTGCCGTTCAGCGCCTTGACGACGTCGCCCGGGCGGGTCGAGTGCGGGCCGGGCATGTTCTCGACCGCGGGCGCGACGGCCAGCAGCGGCGTCCCGGGCGCCAGCCGGGCGACCGTGACCGCGGCCGCGATCACCGTGCAGGCCCCGGTCTTGTCCATCTTCATCTCTTCCATCCGGTCGGACGGCTTGATGGAGATGCCGCCGGAGTCGAAGCAGACGCCCTTGCCGACGATCGCGAGGTGCCGCCCGAGGGCGTCCTTCTCCCCGGCCTTGCCGGAGCGCATGACGATCATGCGCGGCGGGTTGTCGCTCCCCCGCCCGACCGCCATAAACAGGCCCATGCCCATCTCGGTGGCCTTCTCCGGGCCGATCACGTCGATCCACAGGCCGTGCTGCTTCGCGAGCGTGTAGGCCTCCTCCGCGAGGACCTCGGGCGAGACGTCGTTCGACGAGCGGTTGGCGAGCGTCCGGGCCGTGTTGGCGCCCTCGCCGATGACGATCCCGCGCTTCGCGGCGGCCTCGAGGGCGGCGGCGTCGGCGCCGGGGGCGACGAGGATGAGCTCGTCGAGCTTCGGCGGACCGTCCTCGAAGCCGTCCCGGTAGATCGTCGCCGGGTCGTAGCCACCCTCGGTGACGCCGCGGGCGATGAGGTCCGCGACCGCCACGGCCCCGCCGTCGAGGGCGTCCGCGAGCGGGCTGAGCCACACGGCGAGGGACCTGGCCTTGCGGCCCGCGAGCCTCCGCTCGGCCGCGGCCCCGATCTTCAGGACCGTCTCGCGGCTCAGCTCGCCTGCGGGACCGGCGAGGATCGCGACGATCCGGCCCGCCTGGATCTCGCCCGCGCCGCCCGTCCCGGCGAGGACGCTCTTGAACCGCTTGCCCTTCAGCTCGCCGAAGTCGGCGAGCGACCTGAGATCGCCACCCGTCCGCTTGTCCAGCTCCCCGAGCTGGCCGGTGAAGGCCGGTTCGCCCACGATCGGCACGGCGAGCACGTCTGCCCGGACGTCCCAAGGCTGCTCGTCGACGATGCGTACCTGCACTGCAACCCCCTTGCGTGGTGGCGGACCGAACCCCGGTCCGCGAGTGTAGTGCCCGAGCCCATCGGGCCGCGCTGCCGCCTCGTTGGCGCAGCGCCCGTCGCGTGGCCGAGGGCAGGATCAGGCGCCGGGAGCGGGCGAGGCCTCAGGCGCGGTCGAACCGGGCGGGGTCGCATCCGGCGCGCCCGACGCGCCGGGGTCGCGCGACGCGCCGGGCGATCCGTCGCGCGATCCGCCAGGGGCCGGTGACTCGAGCGCCGCGATCGCGTCATCGAGCCGCCCGTGGGCGTCCTCGATGGCGACGACGGCCTGCGTCAGCCCGCCGCGCGCCACCTCGCCGATCGCGACCAGGACCGCCCGACCGTCCGGCGGCAGGTTTTCGTACGCCCGGCGCTCCTCGAGGCGCGCCGCCTGGACCTCGAGCGTCGTCCGCCCGCCCGACCGGCGGAGCGCGTCGTACAGGTCGCGCACGGCCACGTCGTAAGCCCGCGTCCGCTCGATCCACTCGTCGAGGACGGTCGGGCCGGGCGTCGAGATCAGGCGATCGCGAAGCGTCTGGATCGTGTCCATGATCTGGAGGGTCTCGCGGATGCCCGCCACGGCCTGCGTGTAGCGGTTGTTCCGGCCGTGCTCCGCCGCGTCCAGAAAGACGGTGTTGTGGCGCTGGATCCAGGCGATCAGGTTGCCGACCTCGCGGGCCCGCAGGCTGACGGCGTTCCAGTGGCCCGCGAGGCTGACCGCGGCCTCGACGGCCACGAGGGTCGAGGCCCGCCGGGCCAGCGTCTCGTGGCTGTAGCGGATCGCGGCATCCGGCTCGGTGCCGGGCAGGTCCGCCAGGTCGGCCTGGAGCGCCCGCGCACGGGAGTCGATCGACGTCGCGAGCGTCCCGCCGCGCGCGAGGCTCGCCTGGAGCCGCTCGGTGTCGAGGCTGGCGACCTCCTCGAGGGCGGTCTTGGCCTCCTCCGCGAGCCGCTCGACGTCCCGGGCGATCGTCGCCAGCGCGACCGCGGCCGCGTCCAGGCGCGCGCCGAGGGCCGTATCGCCCGGGTAGGTCAGCTCCGCGCGGGCCGGGCTGCCGGGCGCGTGCCAGGCGAGGCCGGCGAGGCCCGCCGCGCTCGCCGCGATGACCGTGAAGAGCGTGGTCCAGGCGAGACCGGCGGCGGCGCGCTGGATCGACCGGCGGATTCGGGATGGCGCGCTCGACATGCGGCGGGGATCGTAGCATCGGGGTGATGCCTCTCCCCGACCCCGTTCTCGACAGCCTGCTCGAGGCCATGCCCAAGGCGGAGCTGCACCTCCACCTAGACGGCTCGCTGCGGATCGACACGGCGCTGGAGCTGGCCCGGACCCGTGGCGTCGACGCCCCGACCACCTGGGAGGGCATGTACCACGCGCTCGTCGCGCCGATGCCGTGCCGGGACCAGGCGCAGCTCCTGGAGGCCTTCGACCTGCCGATCGCTTTGATGCAGGATGCCGAGGCGCTCGAGCGGATCACGGCCGAGCTCGTCGAGACGAAGGCCGACGAGAACGTCCGCTACGTCGAGATCCGCTGGGGCCCGCTGCTGCACGTCGCGCGCGGGCTGTCGCTGGAGGCGGGGATCGACGCGGTGGTGCGCGGCGCGGAGGACGCGTCGCGGCGGACGGGTGTCGTCGTGCGGCTGATCGCCACGGCGCTCCGGTCCCACGACCCGGACGAGAACGTCCGCCTGGCCGAGGCGGCGTCGCGCTTCATCGACCGCGGCCTGACCGGCTGGGACCTCGCGGGTCCCGAGGCCGCGTTCCCGGATCCCCTGACCCACGGCCGGGCATTCGAGGCGGCACGGGCCGGCGGCCTGCGCATCACGGTCCACGCGGGCGAGTGGGGCGGGGCCGCCCAGGTCCGCCGCGCGCTGGAGGTCGACCCGGAGCGGATCGCGCACGGCGAGGCGGCGTCCGACGACCGGTCGCTCGTCGCCGAGCTGACCGCGCGCCGGGTCTCGCTCGACCTCTGCCCGACCTCGAACGTCCAGGCCGGCATCGTGCCTTCTTTCGCCGAGCACGCCCTCGTGCGCCTCCACCGCGCCGGCGCGCCGGTGACCCTCAACACCGACGACACCACGGTCTCCGACGTCACCCTGACCGAGGAGTACGGCCGCGCCGTCCGGGACATCGGGCTGACGCTGCCGGAGCTGTGGACGATCGACCGGTTCGCCCTCGACGTAGCCTTCGCCGACGAGGCGACGCTGGCGCCGCTGCGGGCAGCCTTCGACGCCTGGGCCGCCGCGGTCCCGGAGCTGCGCGGGACGTCGGCCAGGCCAAGGGGGTAGGCCAGGCCAAGAGCGATCGCGGCCGCGCGAGTGGCGGGATCGATTCGCTACGCTCGGCGCAGTGATCTGTCCGAACTGCGGAACGCCGAACGAGCCCGGGCGCAAGTTCTGCGGCGAGTGCGGCAACCGCCTTGCGACCCCCTGTCCCGCATGCGGCACGCCGAATACCGCCGGGGTGCGGTTCTGCGGTGAGTGCGGCAGTCCGCTGCCGAGCGCGGGGGCGGGAGGCGGGCCGGTGGCCGCATCCGGGGCTGGCGCAGCCGGGGCTTCCGGGACCATCGGGGCAGCCGGGGTCGCTGGAGCCGGCGGGGCCGCGGCGGGCGGGCTCCGGCCCGATGCGACGCCCGTCGCCGAGCGCCGCCTCGTGACGATCCTGTTCGCCGACCTCGTCGGGTTCACCTCGCTCGCCGAGGGCCGCGACCCGGAGGAGGTCCGCGAGCTCCTGTCCCGCTACTTCGAAGCCACGCGCGAGCAGATCGAGCGCTACGGCGGCACGGTCGAGAAGTTCATCGGCGACGCTGTGATGGCCGTCTGGGGCGCGCCGACGGCCCACGAGGACGACGCCGAGCGGGCGGTCCGGGCGGCCCTCGAGGTCGTCGACGCCGTGAAGGCCCTCGCGCCCGGGCTGCAGGCGCGCGCGGGCGTGCTGTCCGGGGAGGCCGCGGTGACCGTCGGCGCGCGCGGGCAGGGCATGGTCGCGGGCGACCTCGTGAACACCGCGAGCCGGCTCCAGTCCGCGGCCCAGCCGGGCATGGTCCTCGTCGGCGAGTCGACCCAGCGCGCGACGTCGAACTCGATCGCCTACGAGCCGGCCGGCGAGCAGCTCCTGAAGGGCAAGACCGCGCCCGTGACGGCCTACCGGGCGCTGCGGGTCGTGGCCGAGCGCGGCGGGCGCGGCCGCGGCGACCGGCTCGAAGCGCCGTTCGTGGGCCGCGACGCGGAGCTCCGCCTGCTGAAGGACCTGTTCCACGCCACGGCCCGCGAGGGCCGCGTCCGGCTCGTCTCGATCACCGGCACCGGCGGCGTCGGCAAGAGCCGGCTCATGTGGGAGCTGAAGAAGTACGCCGATGGCGTTGCCGAGGACGTCTGGTGGCACGAGGGCCGCTCGCCCGCCTACGGCTCAGGCATCACGTTCTGGGCCCTCGGCGAGATGGTCCGGGCCCGCGCCGAGATCAACGAGACCGACGACCCCGCCACCACGCGCGCCAAGCTCGCCGCCTCGGTGGCGTCGTTCATCCCGGAGGGGCCCGACAGGGAGCGCGTCGAGCGGGCACTTCAGGCGCTGCTGGGCGTCGCCGAGGGGCCGACCGCCGCGTCCGGAGAGCTGTTCGGCGCGTGGCGCCTGTACTTCGAGCGGATGGCCGCCCAGGGCGTCCTGGTCATGGCCTTCGAGGACCTTCACTGGGCCGACGCCGGACTCCTCGACTTCATCGACCACCTGCTCGACTGGTCGCGCAACGTTCCGATCCTCATCGTGACGCTGGCCCGCCCGGAGCTCCTGGACCGCCGGCCCGAGTGGGGCGCCGGCCGGCGCAACTTCCTTGCCCTCGACCTCGAGCCGCTCTCCGAGACGGCGATGCGCGAGCTGCTCGACGGCTTCGTCCCCGGGCTCTCGAGCGCCGCGGTCCGCTCGATCGTTGCCCGCGCCGAGGGCATCCCGCTCTACGCCGTCGAGACCATCCGCATGCTCGCCGCCGACGGCCGCCTGCGCGAGCGCGAGGGCGGGGGCTTCGAGCCGGCCGGCGAGCTGGGCGAGCTGGCGGTCCCGGACACCCTCCACGCGCTGATCGCGGCGCGCCTCGACAACCTCGACCCCGCGGAGCGGTCGCTGATCCAGGACGCGGCGGTGCTCGGGCAGAGCTTCACGCCTGCGGGCCTCGCGGCCGTGTCCGGCCTCGAACCGGGGCCGCTCGCGGCCCGCCTGCGGACGCTGGTCAAATCGGATCTGCTGGTCGAGGACGTCGACCCGCGCTCGCCGGAGCGCGGCCAGTTCGCGTTCGTCCAGGCGCTCATCCGCGAGGTCGCCTACTCGACCCTGTCGCTGAAGGACCGGCGCGCCCGGCACCTCGCCGCGGCGAGGTTCTTCGAATCGCTCGGCGACGACGAGCTCGCCGGCGCCCTGGCCTCGCACTACCTCGCGGCGTACCGGGCCACGCCGGGCGGCGAGGGGGCCAGCGATGAGGCGGCCGCCCTCGCGACGCAGGCGCGGATCGCGCTCCGGGCGGCCGCGGACCGGGCCGTGTCCCTCGGGAGCCTGAAGCAGGCGATCGCCTTCCTGGAACAGGCCCTCGAGGTCGCCGCGGACCCGGCGGAGCAGGCCGACCTGCTGGAGCTCGGGGTCGACCTCGCGATCCGGGACACCGACTTCGACCGTGCCCTGTCCTGGGCGCCGCGGCTGCGGGAGCTGCGCGACGCCGGCGACGACATCGCGAAACAGGCCGACGCGGTCGAGCTGCACGCCAGGGCACTCCACACGAGCCGCCATCGTGAGGCCGCCATCCAGATGACCCGCGAGGCGCTCGTCCGGTTCGAATCGCTCGGCGACCACCCGGCCCGGCTGCGGCTGATGGTCGCCCACGCCGTTGCGGCGCTCTTCGACCGCGACTACGACGAGGCGATGGAGTGGAGCGAGCAGGCCCTGGAGGTCGCGGAGCGGATCGGCGACGCGGAGAACGCCGCCAAGATCTTCACCCTTCGCGGGCAGCTGGCGATGTACCAGGGCCGGATCTGGGAGTCGATCGCCCTGGCCGAGGGCGCCCGGCGCCTGGGCGAGCAGTACGGCCTCCCGCTCATCGTCAATCGCGCCAACGCGACGCTCACGAACGCCATGGCCCTGGACGACCCGGGCGCGACGGTCGAGGTCGAGAAGGAGATGCTCGAGTACGACCGCCGGCAGGGCCTGCGCGAGCGAATGACGGTCACGCTCGGCAACATGGCCGAGGACGCGCGGCGGCTCGGCGACTGGGACTGGATCGTCGGGTGGCTGGACGACGCCCTCCGCGACGAGGACCGCAACTTCACCGACCTGATCATCGAGACCGTGCGGTCGACGTTCGCCATCTTCCGCGGCACGATCAGCGCCGACCAGGTCGAGGACATCGCGGCGCGGCTCGGCGCGCTGGGCGACATCGACCTCGCGTCGTCAGCGCACGAGGTGCGAGCGGTGGCCATGTTCGCGGCCGGGGAGTTCCGCGCAGCGGTCGAGGAGTGGTACCGGCAGGCCGAGATGAGCGACCTCAACGCGCCGTACGCACTGCCGAAGGCCGGGATCGCGGCGGTCCTCGCGGGCGAGGCGCCCATCGCGCGGGACGTGGTCGCGCGCCTCCGGCACCGCGGCGTCCGCGGGCGCGCCGTCGAGGCCGACATGGCCACGATCCTGGCCGGCGCCGCGGGGCTCGAAGGTGATCGTGCGGCGGCCCTCGCCGGGTTCCGAGGCGCCCGCGGGGTCTACCGCGACCTCGGCCTGGACTGGGACGCGGCGCTGCTCGGGCTGACCGCCGCCCGCGCGCTGGGCGCGGCCGAGCCGGAGGCAGCGGGCTGGCTGACCGAGGCCCGGTCGATCTTCGAGCGGATCCGGGCGAAGCCCCTCGTCGCGATCGCCGACGAGCTGGTGACGACGAGCGCCCCACCGGCCGACGGGCAATCCCGGTCCCGGAGCCAGGCCGGGCGCCGGACTCAGGAGGAGGCCAGCTCCTCCAGCACCTGAGCCAGCTCGTCCGCGTCGCCGGCGACCCGCGTGGGCCGATCCGAGGACGGCAGCGCCTCCAGGGCCGCGCCGGTCGTCACGCCGGTGAGCATCAGCACGGACCGGGCGCCGACGGCGCGTGCCGCCGCGAGGTCCGTGAGGATCCCGTCCCCGATGACGATCGCCTCGCCCGGGTCGCGCCCCACCGCACGGGCCGCCTCCTGCATCAGCAGCGGCTCGGGCTTGCCGATCGTCGTCGGGGCGACGGAACTGGCGACTTCGATGGCCGCCGCGATCGACCCGGCGCCCGGCCGGAGGCCGCGCTCCACGGGGTAGACGGGGTCGCGGTTCGTGGCGACGAAGACCGCGCCGGCACGGACGCAGTCGGCGGCCGCGGCGATCCGGAGGTAGGTCATGTGCGGATCGACGCCAGCCACCACGGCGCCGGGAGTGCCGGCGGCGGCCATCCCGTCGATGCCCTCCTTGGCCATCCGCTCGGCGGCGAAGCTCGCGTTGACGACCTCGAGCCCGACGTCGCGCAGCTCCCGGTCGAGCCCGCCCGCGCCGACCGCCAGGACCCGCCGGACCTCCGGGTGGCGCTCCTGGAGCCACAGCGCCGTGGCCCGGGGCGCGCTGACGATCCGGTCCGGCGCGACCGGGGCGCCCATGTCCGTGAGGCGGCGGACATACTCGGCGCGGTAGTGCATCGAGTTGTTGGTCACGTAGACCACGTCGTCGCCGCGCTCGGCGCGCCGGGCGAGGACGCCGGCGACGCCCGGGACCGGATCGGCGCCGCGATAGACGACCCCATCGAGGTCGACAAGGAGCAGCAGACCGCGCGCGTGCTCGGGCATGGCCGCCGATGCTAGCCGTTCGGCTACGATCCGCCGATGCCCCAGGCCATCGACTTCAACACGGGCACGTCTCCGACCCTCTGGGTCGACGTGCCCGGCGGCCGCCTCGCCGCCCAGGACGAGGGCGCCGGCCCGCCCGTCGTGCTGGTGCACTCGGCCGTTGTCAACCGGCGCTCCTGGAACGGCGTGGTGCCGCACCTCGTGGCCGCGGGCTACCGCGCGATCCGCTACGACATGCGCGGCTACGGCGAGTCGACCAGCGAGGACGTCGAGTTCTTCGCCCACGCGGACCTGCTCGCCGTGGTGGACCACTTCGGTCTCGATCGGGTGGCGGTCGTCGGGAACTCGATGGGCGCGGTCCTCTCGCTCGACGCCCTTGTCGCGGCGCCGAGCCGCTTCGTGGCCTACGTCTGGGTCGGCGGCGGCATCAACGGCTACGAGGACGAGCCCAGCTCGCCGGCGGAGGACGAGCTGTTCGGGGCGGAGTCCGCGGCCGAGCAGGCGGGTGACTGGGACCTCGCGGCGGAGCTCGACACGCGGGCCTGGATGGACGGCTGGCGGGACGGCGTGAACCAGCCATCGACGCGAGTCGACCCGGCGGTCCGCGCCGCAATGACGGCGATGGACCGCGAGCTGCTGGAGCCGGGCCGGGTCTATGGCCGGCGCCAGGAACCCGACTTCAGCGCCCACGAGCGCCTCGGGTCGATCACCCAGCCGACGCTCGTGGTCATCGGCGACCTCGACACGGTCGGGACGCGCGCGGCCGCGGAGGAGCTCGCCGGCAAGGTCCCGGGCGCGCGGATCGAGCGGCTGCCGAATGTCGCCCACATCGTCGGGATGGAGGTGCCCGACGTGCTGGGCCGCCTG
>DATLYV010000104.1:0-11641 GCA_035574535.1 Binatia bacterium | reverse complement strand
GGCCGGGCGTGCGCCCGGCCTCCCGCCATTCAGGTCCGCGCCGGGATCAGCAGCTGGCCTGCGTGATCCGGTCGAGCGGGTAGATCGTCGGGTCGAGGACGCCGCCGAGCTGCTGGACGTACGCGAGGAAGGCGTTCGCATCGCGATCTCGTGTCGCGCCCTGGCCGTCGGCGAGCATGAAGTACGAGTCGCCGCCGGCGTTGGTGAAGTCGGTGATGGCCATGGTGTACGTCTGGCTGTCCTGCGGGATCGGCGTGCCGTCCGCGAGCGTCACCGTGCACACCCGGCTGACGGTACAGGACCACGTCGGGCTGGGCCCGGCCTCAGTGCCCGAGCAGCCCGTCGGGTTGCCCACGTCGAAGGTGAACTTGATGCCGGAGACCTGCGGGAAGCGGCCCTGGCACGTAACCGGGTCGACGTCCGTCAGTGGGTTGGGGCACTTGCTCACGCCGTTCTCGAGGGCCTGCCAGAGCTGGGTTCCGGTGACGGTTCGCGTGACAATGTTGTTGCCGAACGGCAGCACCGAGTAGACGTCGCCGATGACGACGTCGTACGGCGCCTGGTTGCCATAGCCGGGGCACGCGACGACCGCGGTGTGGTTGGAGTTCCAGTTCGCCCGGTCCAGGGTGTGATCGACTGGCTGGTAGGCACAGGCCGGAAGCTGCGTTCGAATGCC
Source organism: Binatia bacterium (assembly GCA_035574535.1). GTDB lineage: Bacteria > Chloroflexota > Limnocylindria > Limnocylindrales > CSP1-4 > UBA5189. The sequence continues at coordinate 10,965 of DATLYV010000104.1, read as the reverse complement.
GCCGCCGGTCATGAAGCCGATCTGCACGTCGTAGATGTCGGCGATGCCGTCGGCGATGAGGTCGCCGAGCGGGATCTCCTTGCGACGCTCCACGTTGTTGCCGCGATCGAACGGCTCCGTCGTGGTGGCGATCACGGCGTCGAGAGCCTCGGCGAGCGCGGTGCGGAACGGGACCAGCATGTCGACGATGTCCTGGTCGCAGAACGCCAGCGAGCCGCAGGACGTGTTGTTCGCCGTGAGCGCGCCGGCCGGACCGGGCGACACGAACGTGACGCTCTTGGAGTTGACCGTGCCGCCCCTGCCGGGTTGGACATTCAGGAGCGTCTTCGCGTAGCTGTTCCCGAAGCTCAGGTTCTCGTGGTACAGGACGCCGTTCGGAGCCGTGCCCGAGCCCTGGACGTTGGTGTGGTCGCCGATGACGACATCCACCAGGCCCGCAGGGAGGGCGCTGGCGAAGTCGACGAGCGGACCCGTCTGCGTCGGCGTGAGCGTCTGGAAGCCCTTGTGGGTGATCACGATGACGGCGTTTGCGCCCGCCTTGCGGGCGATCGTGGCGTACTTGATCGTGGCTGCGACCCCGTCGGTGATCGTGATCGTCCCGAAGTTGCCGGGGGTGACGAGCGAGGGCGCCTCTTCGTTGACGATCCCGAGGACCGCCACCTTCAGCTTGCCCCATCTGAAGTAGGCAACGCGGTCGACGCCTGTCAGGTTCGCTTCGAGGTTGGAGAGGTTTGTCGCCACGTAGCGGAACGGCTCGCCGGGATGCTCGCCACCTGAGCCGGTGCTCGGAGCGGCGGCGAGGTTGACCATCTCCTGGAGATGGGCGACGCCCTTGTCGAAGTTGTGGTTGCCGAAGGTGTTGACCTGGATCCCCATGAGCCGCTGTGCGTGGATCGACGGCTCCTCGTTGAAGAAGCTCGCCAGGGGGGGCGAGGCGCCGAAGTCGTCGCCCGCCGTGAGCGTCAGCGTCGGGCCGTCATGCGCCGCGCGATCGGCCTGCCACCGGGCTGAAATGTTCCACGCGCCGCCGGTCGTGGAAACCGGGTCCAGGTTGGCGTGCCAGTCGGACACGTTGAGGATCTGCAGGTCCACCGCCGGTGGTGGCGGCGGCTTCGCCGCGAAAACGCCGGCCGGGATGACCAGCCCGAACAGGGCCAAGAATGCCAGCGCGAGAGGGCCACGCCGCTCTCGGCGCGTGGAGACGGACAGGGGCACGGGTTCCTCCTCCATGTCTGCACGGGCGTCGCCGCGGCGAGCCCCTGGGGGCGTCCTCTCACGCCTCCCCTGATCGGGCCACGATATCGCGCGCCCGGGAACCCGTTCGTCTCGAATCGCACTCCCGGTGCCTTTGGGCAACGGCGGGCGTCGCCTGCCGGACCCCCGGCCGGCCCGGTGACCGGCACGTAAGCGCGATTCGGCACGCTTCCGGGATGTCACACCCGGCCGTCGCCGAGCGCCTCGCGAAGCTCCAGGTCGACCAGCGTCGGGCGGCCACGGCGCCGCCCGGGCCAGTGCTGTGCGTCGCGCCCGCGGGCTCCGGCAAGACGACGACGCTCGTCGCCCGGATCGCCTGGCTGATCGACGAGGGCGCGCCGCCCGACGAGGTCTGTGCAATCACCTTCAACCGCCGGGCCGCCGAGGAGCTGCGCGGGCGGATCACCGTCGCGCTGGCACCACTCGGCGAGGGCCTGGTCGAGCGGGTGCGCATCCGGACGTTCCACGCGCTGGGGCTGGAGATCCTCCGCGAGGCGGGCGAGCCCGTCGAGCCGCTGCTGGACCGCAACGAGGTACTCCGCGCTGCGCGGCCCGACCTCACGATCGCGGAGCGCCGGCGCTTCGACACGATCCTGTCGCGGTTCAAGCTCGACCTCGGCGTCGACCCGGCGGACGTCGAAGGCGACCCGGAGGCGGGTCCCGTCGCCCGGACGTTCGCGGCGTACGAGGCGGAAATCCGGCGCCGCGGCGGCCTCGACTTCGACGATCTCGTCGCCCGGAGCCTCCGCCTGCTGGAACGTCGACCGGACGTCCTGACGACCTGGCGCCGTCGCTGCACGCACCTCCTGATCGATGAATCCCAGGACCTCGACCGGGCGCAGCTGCGGCTCGCGCTCCTGCTCGCGGCCCCCGCCAACCGGATCTTCCTCGTCGGCGACGACGACCAGTCGATCTACGGTTGGCGCCTGGCCGACGTCCGCCGCCTGCTGGGCCTCGCGGACGAGGCGCTACCCGGGCTGACGCGGGTGGACCTCGAGACGAACTACCGCTGCCCGGCAGTGGTCCTCGCGCGCGCGGTGCGGCTGGTCGAGCACAACGTCGAGCGGTTCGCGAAGGTCATCCGGGCCGGCCCGAAGGCGAATGGTCGGCTCGTCCTCGCGCCGACGGCGGCCGACGACGTCGACCGGGCCGCGGCGGTCCTCGCCTCGTGGCCGGACGACGGCGGGACCCGCGCGGTCCTCGCACGGACGAACCGCGAGCTGCTGCCGGTCGTCGCGGCGGCGCTGCGGCTCGGGATGCCGTTCCGGGCCGCGGACCTCGTCCTCCCGGTCGAGTCCCCGCTCGTGGAGGCCCTGCTCGACGAGCTGCCGATCGCCACCGCGCGCCTGCCAGCCGTGCTCGCGGTCGCGCGCCTGCCCGAGCGACGTGCGTCGACCTCCGAGCCGCCGGACGCCGAGGACGACGATCCGCTCCTCGATCGGCGTCGACTGGCCGCGGCGCTCCAAGGGTGGGCGGCAGGCCACGGCTCCGTCGCGGACCTCCGCGCGGCGGTCGTCGCGACCCGGGTGCGCCTCGCCGAGCTCCGGCAGGACGACGCCCCGCTCATCCTCGCGACGGCCCACGGCGCCAAGGGCCTCGAGTTCGACCACGTCGCCGTCATCGGCCTCGACGAGGGCCGCTTCCCGAGCGCTCGCTCGATCGCGGAGGCCGTCGAGCCCGAGCGAGCCCTCGAGGAGGAACGGCGCCTCGCGTACGTCGCCTGGACGCGCGCCCGCCGCTCGCTGACCCTCGTCTACGACCCGGGCGCGCCATCACAGTTCCTGCGCGAGGCCTTCGACCCCGTGGAGCTCGCGGGCTGACGACCTGGCGAGCAGCTCGGGACGCGCGAAGCTTCCGGCGGGCACGGCCCAGCGATCGTGCGCTGCCGGCGCGTGGGTCCACGGGTCGACGTCAGGAGCGTGGTTGACCTCCCCTGGCGGCTCTGCACCGATCAGGACCAGCCAGGACTGGTCCGGACGGGGCGGGACCGGTGCACGTGCGCACCGTCGCCGGCGTGTGCTTCCTTTGCGGCGATGACAGGGCGCACCACCCGGGGCGATCAGCGGGGCGGCGAGCGGGGACGCTCCGGACCGGAATCCCCGGCGCCGGCGCGGCGAACCCGCCTGCTGCGGCTGGTCGTTGTGGCGGCCCTCGGGATCGTCGTCGGCGTCGGGATCTACCTTGGCGACGGAATCCTGACCACGCCCCGCCCGATCGACGCGCCCGGCTGGTCGACCGTCGCCGAGATGCCCGAGCCCCGCGGCGAGACGGCGGTGGCATCGACGGCGAGCCGGCTCTACGTCATCGGCGGGATGACCGGCCTCGGCTTCGCCGCGAGCGCCTCGGTCTCGATCCTCGATGCGGCCACGGAGGCGTGGATTGCCGGTCCGCCACTGCCGGAGCCGCGCCATCACGCGGCGGCCGCGGCGGTCGGGGACACGGTTTACCTCGCCGGCGGCGCCTCGCCGGACGGCGCCCCGAGCGAGGACGTCTGGGTGCTCCATCCCGGCGCCGCGGCGTGGGAACCGGTCGCGCCGATGCCGGTCGGGCGGATGGGCCACCGCATGGTCGCCGTGGGCGACCGTCTGTACGTGGTGGGTGGCGTCGCGGGGCCGGCCGGACCGGCCGCCGGCGACCCCGACGCGCTCGCGCGCGGCGTCCTCGTCTACGACACGGTCGCGGACGCCTGGTCCGTCGCGAGCCCGATGCCGCTCGTCCGCGACCACCTCGCGGCGGTCGTCGTCGACGGCGAGATCTGGGCGATCGGCGGTCGTGCGGGCGGCCTGAACCACGCGCGCGTCGACATCTACGACCCGGTCGCCGACGCATGGCGAGACGGCATCCCGCTCCCCGAGCCGACGAGCGGCGCGGCAGAGGCGATCGTCGCCGGGAAGATCCTGCTGTCCGGCGGCGAGGACCCGTTCAAGGGCATGATCGTCGACCGGCACTGGTTTCTCGATTCGCGCGCCGGGGCCGCCGCGACGTGGATGGAGCTGGCCCGGCCGCCGCTGACGGTCCACGGCGCACCCGGCGGGGACCTGCGCGGTCGATTCGTGATCGCCGGGGGCGCTTCGCGCGCCGCCGGGCAGTCCAACACGGCCTGGACCGGCATCACGCAGGTGCTGCTCGAGCTGCCCTGACGGGTCGAGCTGCCCCGGAAGGCCGGCCGGCGCCGGCAGATCGGCCAGCGCCGGGAATCGGCCTGCCCCGGCAGGCCGGCCCTACTCCGCGACCTGCTCGTCGACCCGTCAGCGGTGGGCGTCGAAGCGCGCGATCGCCTTCTGGAGCCGGTCGATGGCTTTCAGGAGCGGCTCCGTCGCGTACTCGGGCAGCGCGTCCCGGATCGAATCCTTCGGTCCGAACGCGGCGCGCGCCGTCCGCGTGGTGGCCCGCAGGTCCCGCAACCCGTCGTCTCGCAGGCGATCAGGCAGCGGCGCGAGGTAGCGGACCCAGCGCTCCTGCGCCATGTCGCGCGCGGCGGCGAGCGCCACGTCCGCCGCGCGTGCCGCCTCGAGGGCGGCGGCGTCGATGTCCGGGAGCTCGTGCCGGGCGGGGTCAGGCGTCCCCGGCACGAGCTCCGGATCGGCTGTGGCTCAGTGGAGCCGGGTGTCGTTCTCCACGGCGTTGAGGAAACAGGTCGGCGAGCCGTTCTAAGACTCCGGCAATGGCCTCGGGCAGCGCAATCTTCGACGGTGGCGGGACCGGAAGCGAAGCAGCCATTCAGCGCGCGGGGACACCGCGGCGGCTTCGCCGGCCCGGTGCCGAGGCGCCGTTTCCGTTGGCCGTCGTGGCGGTCTCGGCCCCCGCCCCGGCCACAGTGTCACGCTCGACCGGCACCGCCACGGCCCGCACTGCGGTGCCGTTGCGACCGGCCGCCTCGGCGAACGAGACGTTCGAGAGCGGCACGAGCGGCTCGCCGCGCAGGACCCGCGCGAGGTACTCGCCGGTCGCCGAGCCCGGGGTCGCCGCGACCTGCTCCGGCGTCCCGGCGACGACGACCTCGCCGCCCCGCGCCCCACCCTCCGGCCCGAGGTCGATGATCCAGTCCGCCGTCTTTATGACGTCGAGGTTGTGCTCGATCACGACGACCGTGTTGCCCTGGTCGACGAGCCGGTGGAGCACCTGGAGCAGCTTCTCGACGTCCGCGAAGTGCAGGCCGGTCGTGGGCTCATCGAGGACGTAGAGCGTCTTGCCCGTCGCGCGCCGCGACAGCTCCGTCGAGAGCTTCACGCGCTGCGCCTCGCCGCCCGACAGCGTCGTCGCCGGCTGCCCGAGGTGGATGTAGCCGAGGCCCACGTCGAAGAGCGTCTGTAGCTTCCCCGCGACGTTCGGGACCGGCCGGAAGAACTCCAGCGCCTCCTCGACGGTCATCTCCAACACGTCCGCGATCGAGCGGCCCTTGTAGTGGATCTCGAGCGCCTCGCGGTTGTAGCGCTTGCCGTGGCAGACCTCGCACGGCACGTAGACGTCCGGCAGGAACTGCATCTCGACCTTGATGAGCCCGTCGCCCTTGCAGTTCTCGCAGCGGCCGCCCTTCACGTTGAAGCTGAACCGCCCCGGCCCGTAGCCCCGGACGCGCGCCTCGGGAACGGCCGCGAACAGCTCGCGGATCGGCGTGAACAGCCCGACGTACGTCGCCGGGTTCGACCGGGGTGTCCGGCCGATCGGGCTCTGGTCGATCTCGATGACCTTGTCGATGAGCTTCAGGCCCTCGATCGCGTCATGTCGACCAACCGGCTCGCGGCTGCCGAACAGCTCCCGCGCGAGGGCCCGGTACAAGACCTCCGTGACGAGGGTCGACTTCCCGGATCCGGACACGCCCGTGACCGCGGTGAAGGTGCCCAGGGGGATGTCGACGTCGATGTGCTTGAGGTTGTGCTCACGGGCGCCCTTCACGGTGAGGCGCTTGCCGTTCCCCCTGCGACGCTTTTCGGGGATGGCCACGCGGCGGTCGCCCCGCAGGTACGCGCCGGTGATCGAGCGCGGCTCGGCAAGGACGTCCTCGAGCCGGCCGTTGGCGACGATCTCGCCGCCGTGCTCCCCCGCCCCGGGCCCGATGTCGATGACCCAGTCGGCCGTCCGGATCGTCTCCTCGTCGTGCTCGACGACGAGCACGGTGTTGCCGAGGTCGCGCAGTCGCGTGAGGGTCGCGATGAGCTTCGCGTTGTCGCGCTGGTGGAGGCCGATCGACGGCTCGTCGAGGATGTACAGGACGCCCATGAGCGTCGTCCCGATCTGGGTCGCGAGGCGGATCCGCTGGGCCTCGCCGCCGCTGAGGGTCTGGGAGGTGCGGTTGATCGTCAGGTAGTCGAGCCCGACGTCGACCAGGAAGCCGAGTCGCGCCCGGATCTCCTTCAGGACCTGGTGGGCGATCGTCCGCTCGCGCTCGGAGATTCGGTCCGGGAGGGTGCGGGCCCACTCCAGCGCGTCGGTGATCGACATGTCCGAGACCTCGGAAATGTCCCGCCCGTCGACGGTCACGCCGAGCGCCTCGGGCCGCAGCCGCTTGCCCTTGCAGGCCGGGCAGGGCCGCTCGACCATGTACTTCTCGAGCTCGGTCTTGATGTACTCCGAGTCCGTTTCGCGGTAGCGCCGCTCGAGGTTCGTCACCAGCCCCTCGAACTGGGCGCGGTAGCTGTTCTCGCCGCGCTCGTGCTTGTAGCGGATGACGACGGACTCCTCCTTCGGGGCGTACAGGAGGTAGTCGACCGCATCCTGCGGAAGGTCCCGGAGGGGCGCGGCTGGGTCCCAGCCATGGGCCTGGAAAATCGCCTCGGTGATCTTGAGCCGCCACGACGCGTCGGTCGGCATCTTGGCCCAGGGCACCGCGGCGCCCTGGAGGATGCTCTTCGACTTGTCGGGCAAGACGAGCTCGGGGTCGATCTCCAGGCGCGTGCCCAGGCCGGTGCACGTCGGACACGCGCCGTGCGGCGAGTTGAAGCTGAAGCTGCGCGGCTCGAGCTCTTCGATCGTCGTGCCGTCGTACGGGCAGGAGTAGCGCTCGCTGAAGCGGCGCTCCTCGAAGTCCGGCTGCTCGCCCTCGCGCGGCGCCGGGGCGATAAGGCAGACGCCCTCGCCGAGGCGGAGGGCGGTCTCGATGGAATCGGCGAGGCGCGGGCGGTCGGGATCCTCGAGGGGCTGGCTCGTCGCGGGGTCGATCGGCCGGCCCTGGTTGTCGCGGGCCCAGTCGTCGGGCGCCTCTGCGCGGCGGATGATGAACCGGTCGACGACGACCTCGATCGAGTGGCGCTTGTACTTGTCGAGCGTCGGCGCCTCGGAGAGGTCGTGGATCTCGCCGTCGACGCGCACGCGCACGAAGCCCTGCTTCCGCGCCGCCTCGAAGATGCGGTCGCCCTCGGTCTTGCGGTCCTTGATGAGCGGGCCCAGCACGAGCAGCCGCGTCCCCTCCGGCATCGCGAGGACCTGGTCGACGATCTGCTGGACGCTCTGCCGCTCGATCGGGTGGCCGTTGGGACAGTGCGGGATGCCGATGCGCGCGAACAGCAGGCGCAGGTGGTCGTAGATCTCGGTGACCGTGCCGACGGTGGAGCGCGGGTTGCGGCTGGCGCCCTTCTGGTCGATCGAGATGGCGGGGCTGAGGCCGTCGATCTGGTCGACGTCGGGCTTCTCCATCTGCCCCAGGAACTGCCGCGCGTAGGCGCTCAGGCTCTCGACGTAGCGGCGCTGGCCCTCGGCATAGATCGTGTCGAACGCGAGGCTCGACTTGCCGCTGCCGCTCAGACCCGTGATGACGACCAGGCGGTCGCGGGGGAAGCTGACGTCGACGTTCTTGAGGTTGTGCTCGCGCGCGCCACGCACGACGATCTGATCCTGGGGCACGTCGGGCAGTGTACGCGTTTCCCCCGAAACCGAACAGATGTTTCAGCGCCGCATCGCGCCTCGCGGCATCCCACCGCGTCCGCGGCACCGCCTTCCACCATCGCCCGCCGTTCCTGGCAGGAACAGGTTTCGTCGCATCCGAAATCCGCCCCGTTCGCCGGCAGCGAGCGAATTTCCTGTCGCCCGCACAATTCGCTCGCCCGTGGCGAGCGCGGCGACCAGATTCCGCGGGCAGTCGGCCCCGATTCGCTCGAAACAAGTCGACTCGTTCGCCGGGAGCGAGCATCGTCGCGCGAGTGGCCCGAAATCGCTCGGCCACAGCGAACGCAGCAAGGACCCGCCTTCCGGTCGCGACGCTCGGGTAAGCGGCGGATGATCGTCGCTCCGTTCAATATGGGCATGCCTGGGAACCGCGCCGCCATCCAGATGGCGGCCCGCGTCCGACGACGACTCGCCGAGGACATCGAGCGAATGGCTGCGGACGCCGGTATCAGTCACGCTGCGCTGGCCCGCGCGGCGGGAGTGTCGCCGGGCTATCTGGCCGAAATCCTCGCCGGACGCGCAAAGCCATCCCACGAGACCTATGCGAAGCTTGCCGCTCCCCTCGGCGCGGATCTGGCGTCGCGGCTGTATCCGAACACAGGCCCGACGATCCGGGATCGGCACCAGGCGCGGATCCTGGAGCACCTGCTCGACGTCCGGCACCCACGATGGCGGCCGCACACCGAGGTCTCGGTGGCGCGGCCGGCGCATGGCTGGATCGACGTCGTCTTCGACGATCGGCGCGGGGACGTCGTCATCGCGACGGAGATCGAGTCTGACCTCCGGCGGATCGAGCAGACGGTGCGGTGGTCGAAGGAGATGGCCGATTCACTGCCCTCCTCGCCCAGCTGGCCGACGATCGCCGGCGGCGGCGAGCCGACGATCTCGCAGCTCCTGGTCGTTCGGGGCACGCGGTCCAATCGGCGCATCGCGAAGGAGTTCGGCGGGCAGCTCGCGATCGCGTTCCCGGCGCATCCCGAGGACGCGCTCCGCGCGCTCACATCCGGGGCACCGTGGCCCGGCGCAGCGCTCGTCTGGGCCAAGGTCGACGCATCGGGTGTCCGACTGCTCGCGAACCGCCAGCTCGCCCACGCGCGCGGCGCGCTGCGTACCTCCACAACGCGCGAATGACCGCGCGCGACAGGCGGGTCGCGCGGCGGGTGATCAGACCACGCCGAGGGCGATCGCGTTGGAAAGCCCGCCGACGATGCCGACGAGGATCCCCAGCGCGACCAACCCGCCGGTGAGTTGCGGTCGGGCCTGGCGGGCGATGAGCACGGTCACGATGGCGGTCACTACCGCCAGCAGCGCGACCTTCGCGATGGCGAGAGCGGGCAGGCCATAGAGCCCGTAGAGCGTGCTGACGAGCGGGTTGACCTCCGCGGCCGGCCCGAGCCGGTCGACCATCGTCATGAACGTCGCGAGGTCCAGGAGCTGGGCCGCCGACATGGTCAGTACCGCAGCGACAAGGACCATGCTCTGATCATGCACCGGCCCGCTCACCGGCGGGTTATGCCGCGATTGCCTCGACATTACTTCTCCGCAACACACCCGACCAGGTGGTGCCGATCCACACCACGCACCCCCGGCTGGCGAGTCAGCCTTTCCGTGGAGCCGCGGACCTGCCCCCCAGGAATCCGGAAGCCGGGCCCTCGGGGGACCCGGCTTCCGGCCGATCCAGGGGTCGGGGAACCGAGCTACTTCGTGGGCTTGAACAGGGCGTACGTGCCACCGCCCGGCCCGCTCGACAGCAGGATCTGGACTCCGGACGAGTCACGGAGCATGACGTCGAGCCGGTAGCACTGGTTCACGGTCATCGTGACGGCCGGGGGCCGACCGGTGTCGAGGTTGTAGATCCACTGCGATGTGGACCATCGGAACTGGCTGGTGTTGCCGTTCGAGGAGCCAGCATCGGCGTACGTCTCGACCGCATCGGCACTGAAGGTGCCATTGCAGCTCGCGAAGTTGACGTCGATGTGGAGGGTCAGGCCGTTGGCGTTGAGGAACGCCTCGGTCATCGCCACAGGCGACCCGCCAAGGGTCAGGGTGCCGGTGACCTTCACCGGGATCACGCGACCCATCTTCCCGGTGTTCACCACCGGCGTGGTCGTCGACTGGTCGATGGGCTGGTAGTAGGTCAGGCTCGAGGCGCAGACCCGCGTGACCGTGATGGACCCGCTGGTCGTCGTCCGTCCCGCGACGTCCGTCGCGACGGCGGTGATGGTGTTCGAGCCGCAGGCGAGGCTCACCATGGAGCTCCACGCCCCTGACGAATAGATCGCGTCCGGGCCGCCGTTGACCTTGACGTTGTCGATCCCGCTCGGGTCATCCGAGGCGGTTCCGTAGACGGCGATGCTCTCGGCCACGGTGACGAGGCCTGTTGCCGGCGAGACGATCGCGACGCTGGGATCCGTCAGGTCGATCTTGATGGGTCCGACGCTCGCGAAGGTGTCGCTGTTGCCGGCCTTATCGACGCACTGGCCGTCGCTCGTCACGGTCGTGCCGGTGGTCTGTCCCGTCAGGTTCTGGTTGTCGCCGGCGACGGTGTCGATGTCGATCGTCGACTGGACGGCGCCGGTGTCGGCACAGGTGAAGGTGACCGAAACGCTTGTCTTGTTCCACCCGTTGGCGTTTGCCGCCGGCGTCGCCACGCCGGTGATGACCGGCGCGGTCTTGTCGATCTTGACTGGGCCGACGCTGGCCGAGGTGTCGGCGTTGCCGGCGTTGTCGACGCACAGGCCGTCGGAGGTGACGGTCGTGCCGGCCGTCTCGCTCACCAGGGTCTGGTTGTCGGCCGCGACCGTGTCGGTCGCGATGCCGGACTGGACG
>DATLYV010000103.1:0-6478 GCA_035574535.1 Binatia bacterium | reverse complement strand
CGCCGAGCTGAGCCCGGAGCAGCTCGCGGCCATCGAGGCGGTGGAGGCGGCGGCCAAGGCGCTCCGCGGCGCGCGTGGTGGCGACGGGGCCGGGCCGACCGCTCCCGCCGCGACGGGCGCGACGCCCTCGACGAACCCGGCTGGCGCGACGTTTCTTCTCGACGGCGTAACCGGCGGCGGCAAGACCGCGATTTACGCCGAGCTCCTGGCCCGCAGTCTCGCCCGTGGGCGCCCCGGGCTCCTCCTCGTGCCCGAGATCGCCCTAGCCCTCCCGATCGTGGACCGCCTCCGCGCCGATCTCGATGCCCGCATTGCCCTCGTCCACTCGGGCCTCGGCGAGGGCGAGCGCGCCGACGAGTGGCGCCGCATCCGGCGCGACGAGGTCGACGTCGTCGTCGGGACACGGCTGGCCGTGCTGGCACCCCTTGCCGACGTCGGGATGGTCATCGTCGACGAGGAGCACGACCCGGCCTACAAGAGCGACCGCACGCCGCGGATCCAGGCTCGGGACGTCGCGGTCGAGCTCGGGCGGCTGGCCGGCGCCCCTGTCGTGCTCGGCTCGGCGACCCCGTCGGTCGAGACGGAGGGCCAGGCGCGCTCCGGCGAGATCCAGCGCCATCGCCTGCCGCAGCGGCTCAGCGGGATCCCGCCGGCGGTCGAGGTCGTCGACCTCCGGGCCGAGCTGGCCGCGGGCAACCTCGGGATGCTTTCGAGCACCCTGGCCGCGGCGCTCGGGGAGCTCGCGGAGGCCGGCGAGGGCCAGGCGATCCTCGTCATCAACCGCCGCGGCACCGCGTCGGTCGTGCTGTGCCGGGACTGCGGCTCCGTCGCCACGTGCCCCGACTGCACGCGCCCGTTGGTCTTCCACCAGGCCGGGCAGACGCTCCGCTGCCACCACTGCGGGCGGGCCTGGCCGATGCCGGCCCGCTGCCCGCGGTGCGGCTCGGCGCGGATCCGCTACCTCGGCGGCGGCACGGAGCGGGTCGAGCGGGAGGTCCGGGAGCGGTTCCCGTCGCTACGCGTCGGCCGGCTGGACCGGGACGTGGTCGAGCGGAAGGGCGCCGCCGAGAAGGTCGTCGACGCGTTTACCGACGGCCGGCTCGACGTCCTCGTCGGGACGAGCCTCGTCACCAAGGGTCTCGACATTCCCGGCGTGACGCTCGTCGGCGTCGTGTCGGCGGACGTGGCGCTGAACCTGCCCGACGAGCGGGCCGCGGAGCGGACGTACCAGCTGCTCGCCCAGGCGATCGGGCGCGCGGGCCGCGGCGACCGACACGGCCGGGCGATCATCCAGACCTACCAGCCGGAGCACCCGGCGATCATCGCGGTCGCGGAGGCGCGGGCCGACGCGTTTTACGATGCGGAGCTCGACCTGCGACGCCGCTTCGGGTCCCCGCCCTTCGGACGGCTGGTGAAGCTGACGGCGGCGCTGTCCGATCGCGCGGAGGTGGAGCAGGTGGCCCGCGAGCTGGCCGAGCGCCTGCGCGAGCGGGCCGAGCGCGAGGGCCGGAGCGTCCAGGTCACCGGGCCCGCCCCCGCGTTCGTCGCGCGGCGAGGCGACCGCTGGCGCTTCAACGTCGTCCTGCGCGGGCGCGACCCCGTGGCCCTCCTGGCCGCGCCGCCCGGCCCGCCGGGTCCGCCCTGGTCGATCGACGTCGATCCCGAAACGCTCCTGTGAGCCGAACGGGCACTTCGGTTCCTGCCGAAACTGCCCATCGGGCGTACGATCCCGCAGCCGTCACGGAAGGGACGCCTGCGTCGCGTCGACGGCCCCGGCCCACGACAGGAGATCTCCGATGACCGACCAGTACACCGCCGACTCGACCGAGTCGACCACCCAGATCGACGACACCTACGCCTGGACCGAGCCCGAGACCGCGAAGTCGGGCGACGCGGGCGCCAAGGCGCGCGAGTGGCTCAGCCAGCTCCAGTCGATGATCGAGAACCTCGCGACCCAAGCCGCGCCGGTCGTGCGCGAGGTCGGCGCGAAGGCCGCCGAGCTCGCCGCCCTCGCCGGCGAGAAGGCCGGCCCGGCCGCGCAGAAGGCCGCCGAGCTGACGGGCCAGGCGGGCCAGAAGCTCGCTGAGAAGAGCCGCAGCCTCGCCGACGAGCTCCGCCGCGATGCCGCCGCCGCGAAGGCGGAGCACGCCGCCGAGTCCGCGTCCGGGTCCGTCGCCGACGCCGCCGCCGACTTCGGCGGGGCGAGCGCCGAGGCGGCCGCCGACATGGCCGAGTCGACCGGCGAGGCCATGGGCGAGCCCTTCGAGTCGAGCACGAGCCCCGAGGAGCAGACGCCCTCCAGCGTCGCCTGATCGCCGGCCGGGTCGGCGCTTCGCTGCCTCGAACGGGCCCAGCGGTCGCGGGCAGATAGCGCTTTGGCGAGGGGATCCGCACCGCCTGGCGAACGTCATGCGGATCTCCGACACGAGGTCGAGCGCAGGCATTCGTTTGCCTGCACGCCGCATGGACTTCGGCCTCGTGTGGGCGGCCTGCCCGAACGGTGCATACGAAGCGCTCGGCCCCGACGCGAACGATGACCACTCCGCGGGCGCGCACGGCCTCGCCCGTATACTCCGCCCATGAGCGTTCGCCCCATCGTCCTGCTCGGTGATCCGCGCCTGCGCCTGAAGGGCGAGCCGGTCACGAGCTTCGGGAAGTTCCTCGGCCACCTTCTCGACGACCTGACGCACACGATGCGCGACGCGCCGGGCGTCGGGCTGGCGGCGCCGCAGATCGGCGAGGCGCTCTCGGTCTGTGTCATCGAGGTCGAGGACCGGCTGTTCGAGCTGGTCAACCCGAGGATCGTCCGTGCCGAGGGCGAGGATCGCGACCTCGAGGGCTGCCTCTCGATCCCGGGCTACGCCGCGTATGTCACGCGCAAGGAGAAGGTCTGGGTCGTCGCCCAGGACCGCCGCGGCCGGAAGTTCAAGGCGGCGGGGTCGGGCCTCCTGGGCCGGGCGTTCCAGCACGAGATCGACCACCTCAACGGCAAGCTCTACATCGACTACCTCGACTCGATGGACGAGCTCATCCCGGTCGGGCGCGGTGACGACGAGGCGGGCGTCGCGGCCGACGGGGACGACGAGGCGGGCTCGACCGGTTCGAAGTCCGGGAAGGGGCGGGTCAAGGCACCGGCGCTCGCATGACCGCGGGCTCGGCGCCCGGGCGGGCTGCCGACCGGGTGCGGACCATCTTCCTCGGCTCCGGGGCGTTCGCCGTCCCGATCTTCGAGGCCGTCGCGGCCCATCCCAGGCTGGACCTCGTGGGCGTCGTCACGGCCCCGGACCGGCCCGCCGGGCGCGGCAAGCTGCTCCGGCCGACGCCCGTCGCGCTCAAGGCCCGCTCGACGTGGGCGCCACTGCTCCAGCCCGTCCGGCTTCGCGATGACGAGGCAGTCGCCCGGGTCGCCGACCTTCGGCCCGAGCTCGGGGTCCTCGCCGACTACGGCCAGATCGTGCCGGCGTCGATCCTCGACCTGCCGCGGTTCGGGATCCTCAACGTCCACCCGTCGCTGCTGCCACGGCACCGCGGCGCCACCCCGATCGCCGCGACGATCGCGGAAGGCGACACGCGCACGGGGGTCACGGTGATCCGGATGGACGCCGGGATCGACACGGGGCCGATCGTCGCCCAGGAGGGCTGGGACCTCGACGGTTCGGAGGCCGCTCCGGCGCTGGAGGCCGTTGCCGCGCGCCGCGGGGCGGAGCTGCTCGCGCGGACGATCGGGCCGTGGGTCGACGGCGCGCTCGGGGCGCGGCCGCAGGGCGAGGGCGCGACGCTGACGCGGACGCTTCGGCGCGCGGACGGGCGGCTGGACCCGGGCCTGCCCGCCGCCGTCCTGGAGCGGCACGTGCGGGCGCACGCCGGGTGGCCGGGCTCGTTCGTCGAGACCGACCGCGGGCGCGTGCTGGTCCACCGGGCCTCCGTGGCCGAAGGGCTCGCGGACGACGCGGCCGGGACGCTGGTGCGCCACGGGCGCGGCCTCGCGGTCACGACGGGCGATGGCCGGCTGGTGCTCGAGGAGGCGCAGCTGCCAGGCGGGCGGTCGATGACCGGCGAGGAGCTGCTCCGGGGGCGCCCGGAGCTCGAAGGAGCACGCGTGACTGGGGGCGCAGCCGGCGCGGGTGCGGCTGCCGGCGCGGGTGCGGCTCTCGGGGCGGGTGCGGCTCCCGGCGCGAGGGGCGAGGAGATGCCCGAGCCTGCCCCCGAGCCCGTCGCGGGATCGACGACGGAATGACCGTCTCGACGACGCCACGGAGCCCGGTCGGCCTCCCGCGGCCGCGGCCGGACGCACCTGCGAAGGTGCGCGGCGCGACGCGCTTCGCGGCCGACCGCCCGATGCGGGGCCTGCTCCACGCCCGGCTGGTCCTCGCGACCCATGCCCACGCGCGGATCCGGTCCATCGAGACCCGCGAGGCGCTGGCGGTTCCCGGCGCCGTGGCGGTCCTCACCGCAGACGACCTCCCGCTCGAGGGCGGCACGGACCGGATCGCCGCGCCGCTGGCCAGCTCCGAGGTCGTGTTCGCGGGCCAGCCCGTGGCGCTCGTCGTCGCGCGGACCCCCGCGGCGGCCGAGGACGCCGCCGAGGCCGTGGTCGTCGACCTCGAACCGCTTCCGGCGGTCGTCGACCCGGAGGCCGCGATGGCCCGGGACGCGGCCCTCGCCCGGATCGACCTCGCGAAGCAAGGCGACCGGACGGGCTCGATGGACGCCCAGATCCACGCCGAGGTCGGCGGGGGCGGTGACCGATCCATCGAGGACGAGGACCTCTCGGAGAATGTCATCGGCCGCTACCGCTACCGCGACGGCGACGTGGACGCGGCACTCCGCGGCGCCGCCGCGGTCGTCGAGGGCCGGTTCTCGAGCCAGTGGATCCACCAGGGCTACCTCGAGCCGCAGGCCTGCACCGCCTGGCTCGACGAGGACGGGGTCGTGGTGATCGAGAGCTCGACGCAATCGCTCTTCGGGACGCGCAACGAGGTCGCGAAGGCGCTCGGGCTGCCGCAGCGGCGTGTCCGGGCGGTCGCGACCCCGCTCGGCGGCGGGTTCGGGGGCAAGTGGCCGCTGTTCGACGCGCTCGTCGCCGCCGCGGCGCTCCGCCTCCGCCGCCCGGTCCGTCTGGTCGCGACGCGCACCGAGGACATGACCGCGACGAACCCGGGCCAGCCGTTCTTCACCACCCTCCGCATCGGTGCTGACCCGGACGGCCGCTTCGTCGGTCTCGAGGGCCGGGTCGTGGCCGACGCCGGAGCGTTCGAGGAGGGCACCGGCGAGTCCCTCGCGGGTGTCCTGCTCGCGGGGCCGTATGCCTGGTCGGCGTTCGACATCCGGGCCTACGGCGTCCGGACGAACCGGTTCGGGGTGGGGGCGTACCGCGCGCCCACGGGGCCGGCGATGGCCTTCGCGCTCGAGAGCCTGGTCGACGAGCTGGCGGGGCGCCTGGGAATCGATCCGGTCGCCCTGCGGCGCCGCAACCTTGCTCGCGAGGGCGAGCCGATGGTCGACGGTGAGGCGTGGGCCCCACACGCGGGCGCGGAGGTGCTCGACGCGCTCGAAGCGACGGCGCTGTGGCGCGGGCGGGCCGCGGTCGGTCGGGACGAGGGCGTCGGGCTCGCGCTCGGCTACTGGCCCGGGGCGACGAACGCCGCCGCGGCGGCCTGCCGCGTGTCGCCCGACGGCAGCGTCCAGGTCCTCACGGGCGTGGCCGACATGTCGGGCGTGTCGGGCGGATTCCAGGCGCTCGTCGCGGACGCGTTCGGCATCCCGGCCGACCTCGTCGAGATCCGGGCGCTTGATTCCTCGGCCGCGCCGGCGACACCCGGGAGCGGTGGCAGCACGGTCACGTACTCGGCGGGTCGGGCGATCCGGCGGGCGGCCGAGGCCGCGGCCCGGCGGCTGCTCGAGGCCGCCGCGATCCAGCTCGAGATCTCCGTCGACGACCTCGAGGTCGTCGACGGGATCGTCCGGCCGCGCGGGACGCCGGAGCGCGGGGTGCCGATCGCGAAGGTGGTCCGGGCCAACGCTCGCGCCGGCCGGCCGCCGATCGAGGCGCACGCTTCGGTCGACGATCCGCCGCTCGCGCCGTCCTTGGCCGGGCACGTCGTCCGGGTCCGTGTCGACCGTGACACCGGAGCTGTCACCGTGCTCGAGGACCATGTCGTGCAGGACGTGGGGCGCGTGCTGAACCCGGCGCTGGTGCAGGGGCAACAGCACGGCGCGGCCGCACAGGCGGTCGGCTGGGCGACGCTGGAGGAGCTGGTCCACGACGAGTCGGGCCAGCTGCTGACCGGCACGCTCATCGACTACGCGCTGCCGCGGGTCGACGACATCGGGCACGTGCAGACGACCCAGGTCGAGGTGCCGGCGCCGGACGGGCCACTCGGGGCCAAGGGCATCGGCGAGGCGCCGGTGATCGCGGGCGCGGCGGCAATCGCGAACGCGGTGGCCGCGGCCACGGGCGTCCGGTTCCGCGACCTGC
>DATLYV010000102.1:0-6091 GCA_035574535.1 Binatia bacterium | reverse complement strand
CCGGCGTCGGCGTCGGCGTCCGCGTATCGACGCGCGGCGGGTGGGCGGCCTCCCAGGCCGCGATCGCGTCGGCCTTGCCGAGGAGGTACCCGAGCTCGTCGGTGCCCTCGAGGAGCATCAACTTCGAGAACGGGTCGACGTCGAACGGGAGGTCCTCGTCGCCGGGCAGGTGCACGACCTGCTGCTCGAGGTCGATCGTCAGCTCGATGTCCGGGTCCGCCGAAACCATCTCGAACAGCTGGCGGTGCTTCTCCGGGTCGACGATGATCGGCAGGAGGCCGTTCTTCAGCGCGTTGCCCTGGAAGATGTCGGCGCAGCTGGTCGTGATGACGGCCCGGATGCCCCAGGCGACGAGCGCCCACGGCGCGTGCTCGCGCGACGAGCCGCAGCCAAAGTTGTCGCCGGCGAGGAGGATCTTGCGCCCCCGCATGTGGGGCTTGTCGAGGATGAAGGTCGGTTCCTTCAGCCCGCCGTCCGCCTCGAAGCGCCAGTCGCGGAAGAGCGCGTCGGCGAGACCCTCCTTGTCGGTCACCTTGAGGAAGCGGGCCGGCACGATCTGGTCGGTGTCGATGTTCTCGATCGGGAGCGGGATGACCGCGCTCGAGAAGCGCTCGTAGGCCTCGGGCATGTCACCGGCCTCCGACGGCGGCGAGGGACTCGATGCCGGGCAGGCGCCGCGGGTCGGCGATGGCCCCGGCGACGGCGGACGCGGCGGCCGTGAGCGGGCTCGCGAGGAACGTTCGACCGCCCTTGCCCTGGCGGCCCTCGAAGTTGCGGTTGGACGTGCTCACCGCGTACTGGCCCGGCGACAGCTGGTCGCCGTTCATCGCGATGCACATCGAGCAGCCCGCCTCGCGCCAGTCGGCGCCGGCGGCGCGGAAGATCTCGTGAAGGCCCTCGCGCTCGGCCTCGCGCTTCACCTCGTCCGAACCCGGGACGACCAGCATCCGGACGCCGTCGGCGACCCTGCGGCCCTCGAGCGCGGCCGCGGCGAGGCGGAGGTCGCTGATCCGGCCGTTCGTGCAGCTGCCGATGAAGACCACGTCGACCTTCTGGCCGAGGATAGGCTGGCCGGGCCGGAGGTCCATGTACGCGAGGGCCTGCTCGAGGCCGCGGCGGCGCTGCTCGTCCTCGGCCTGGGCGGGGTCCGGGACGACGGCCGTGATCGGGAGGCCCATGCCGGGGTTCGTGCCGTAGGTGACCATCGGCTCGAGGGCGCTCGCGTCGATGGTGATCGACTTGTCGAACGCGGCGCCGTCGTCCGTGGGCAGCGCGCGCCAGCGCTCGACCGCGCGGTCCCAGTCGGCGCCCTTCGGCGCATGGGCGCGGCCGCACAGGTACTCGAACGTCGTGTCGTCCGGCGCGACGAGGCCGGCGCGTGCCCCGCCCTCGATCGACATGTTGCAGATGGTCATGCGCTGTTCCATGGACAGCGCGCGGATCGCCTCGCCGCGGTATTCGAAGACGTGGCCCGTGCCGCCGCCGACGCCGATGCGCGAGAGCAGGTTCAGGATCACGTCCTTGGCGCTCACGCCGGGGGCGAGGCGGCCGTCGACGCGGACCTCGTAGGTCTTCGGGCGCCGCTGGAGCAGGCACTGCGTCGCGAGGACCATCTCGACCTCGCTCGTGCCGATCCCGAAGGCGAGGGCGCCGAACGCCCCGTGGGTGCTCGTGTGGGAGTCGCCGCAGACGATCGTCATGCCGGGCTGGGTCAGGCCCAGCTGCGGCCCGATGACGTGGACGATGCCCTGGTTCGGGTCGCCGAGGCCGTGGAGCGGGATGCCGAACTCCCGGCAGTTCTCCTCGAGCTGGCGGACCTGGGCGGCGGCCAGCTCGTCGAGGATCGGGAGGTGGCGGGGCGTCGTCGGGACAGAGTGGTCGGCCGTGGCGACGGTCCGCTCGGGGTGTCGGACCTGCAGGCCGCGGCGGCGCAGGCCGGTGAACGCCTGGGGGCTGGTGACCTCGTGGACGAGGTGCAGGTCGATCGCGAGGACGCTTGGCGCGCCGCGGTCCTCCGCGACGACGTGGTCGTCCCAGATCTTCTCGACGAGGGTACGGGGCTTCCTACCGTTTTCCATGTGGCGCGCCATTGTGCCGCACTGCCCGGAATCGGCGACCCGCCGATCGTCATGGGGCCGCGTATCGGCCCGTTTCGTTGTCCGCGTCCGCCGTGCCGCGACGCCGGTCATCGTCGCGGCCGAGCCTTCCCGCCGGCCGGGGCGGCCGCTGACTCGGCGGGGCTGCCGGCCCGGAGAACGCGCGACCCGGTTCGCAGGCCGGCGGCGTCGAGTGGGCGCTCGACCCTCCGCTCAGCCAGCCGCCGCGGCCCGGTCGCGGAGGACGCCGAGGACGCGCGGGTCGATCCAGCCGGGGGCGGCGAAGCGCTCCTCGAGGTTCTCGACGCTCATCCAGTCCTCGAGCGCGGACTGCCAGGTCGAGTCCCAGGTCGCGGGCAGCTCGCGCGGCGTGCCGGTCATCGGGCGGTCCGCGTCGGAGCCCGCGCCGGGCGGCGGCTCCTCGCCGCGGACCTGCCACATCGGCTGGTAGACGCCCGCGAAGCGGCCGCCCGGTGCAGCACCGATCTTCTCCAGCAAGCGGCGGATCTCGCTCCCGAGGCCCTCGTCGAGCGGGACGAGGTCCTCGACGGCCGGTCGATCGAGGTACAGCCGGTGCATTTCGAGGACGCGCGCCAGCTCGGGAACCGGATCATCGTGCTGGTCGACCCGCAGGTCGATCCAGATGTCGTTGCCGCCGCCGTAGCCGCCGTTCTCGCGCACGATCAGGAGGGCCGCCGATTCCCGCCCGCGTCGATCGCCGCCCGCGGCCTCCGCGGCCATGAGGCACGCCACCAGCAACTCCGGGAACGGCTTGCCGCCTGCCTCGAACGTCTCGGCGATCCCGTCGACGACCACGGCGCCGGCGAGGATGTTCCCCTGGGCCGCGTAGCCGCGCCCGGTCCGGCCGCCCGCCCACGCGAAGCACTCGCGCCCCGTGAAGGTGGCCGCGCCGCCGTGGCGGTCGACGATCCCCGCCTGGCGCTGCTCGCGCAGCTGGTCGTCCGCGACAAGGCGGGCCAGCGCGTCCGAGGCCGAGGCGCCGCCGGCCAGGAGGTCGAGCCCGTTCGGTCCGTAGGTCACGTTCGCGAACGACTGCGTCGCGATCGCCCCGACGTCGGCCCGTGCCCACGGCACAACCGCGCCGACGGCCAGGAACTTCGACTGGGTCGCGACCCCGAGGTCGCCGGTCGCCGGATCGAGCGCCACGATCGAGTAGGTCATGTCGACATTGAAGCCATCTCGCCCGACTGCTGTCCACGTCGAACGAACCGAAGTCGATCTTCGAACCGAACGGGACTACTCGATCGCCTGTCCACCGTCCCACGGGTCGAAGTCCCATGCCGCTTGACCGACGCCGAGGATCATGCTCCCTTGCTGGACGATCCACCGGCCTTCCGATCGCAAATGACGAGTCGGGAAATCGAGCTTGGCTTGGGCGAGCCGCTTGGCGTGCTAGGAGTGGCCCTAGCCCTGGAGCGCCAATCCCGTCGAACGATCGGGATGCAGCGATAGACGCAGTTTGGCGTTGGCGCGCCTTGTAAGTTGAGGTCGGGTACGAACCGTTTGGCGGCACCGCGACGGCCCCTCCGCAACCCCTGACTGCCGCCGGATCGCCGGCCAATGCTTCCTCGTCCCCGGGCCGTCAACGACACTGATCCCTCGAGCGGTCAGATCGGTCCCAAACCCCACCGGACCATCGCTGCAAGGCCCGGGTCGATGGTCCGGTTGCGCTTTCAAGCATCCGGCCCCTAGACTGCGCGGCACCGTGGCCATCTTCGACCAGCAGGACCGCCGGACCGTCGCCGTCGTCGTGACGAGCGATGGCCGCCGCGTGCAGGTGCCGGTCGAGGCTGCCGAGGTACCCGTCCTCTCCCTTCTTCGCTCGATCCTCGTTGGCATTGAGAGCCTTCTCGGCCTCATCGCCGGCAGGCGGGACGGAGGGACGCGGTAGCGCCGAGATCGCGACGAGCGATCACCGACACCGAAGGTCACCGGACCCCCGCCGATGAGGCGGGGGTTCTGATTTTCCCGGAGCACGAGGGAGGCACGAGGGACATGGACGAGGCAGCTGGAGAACCGTCGTGACGCTGACGCGGGGCGAGCGGACGCGGCGCAGCCACGTGCCGGCCGCCGGCACGGAGCATGCGGCCGCCGTGGAGCGGGCGCAGCGCGAGATGCTCCACGAGGGCACCTCCACCATTGCCGTCCGGACGAGCGAGCGGTCCCGGCCGCGCATCGGCGCGGACGCGCTGTGCGAGGCCCTCCTCCGCCAGGGCGTCGAGGTCATCTTCAGCTACCCGGGTGGGGTGATCCTGCCGCTGTACGACGTCCTCGCGGACTACCCGCAGCTGCGCCACGTCCTGGTTCGGCACGAGCAGGGCGGTGCCCACGCCGCGGACGGCTACGCCCGCGTGACGGGGAAGGTCGGGGTCTGCATGGGCACGTCCGGGCCGGGCGCGACCAACCTCGTGACCGGCATCGGCACCGCGATGCTCGACTCGATCCCGATGGTCGCGATCACCGGCAACGTCCCCTCCGCCCTCATCGGCAAGGACGCGTTCCAGGAGATCGACATCAACGGCATCACCCTGCCGATGACCAAGCACAACTACCTCGTCCGGGACGCCGACGAGCTGCCGCGGGTGATCGCCGAGGCCTTCCACATCGCCCGCACCGGGCGGCCCGGGCCCGTCCACGTCGACATCACCAAGGACGCGCTCCAGGAGGAGACCCAGGCCGCCCACCCGTCCGAGGACCAGGTCATCGCCGGCCTGCCCGGCTTCCGTCCGACGCTCGACGGCAACTACAAGCAGCTGAAGCTCGCCGCCGCGGAGATCGCCGCGTCCGAGCGGCCCGTCATCCTCGCCGGCCACGGCATCCTCCACGCCCGCGCGGAGGCGGAGCTCAAGGCGTTCGCCGAGAAGATCCAGTCACCGGTCGCCTGGACCCTGCTCGGCATCGGCGCGATGGACGAGCGCCACCCGCTGGCCTACGGCTTCATGGGCATGCACGGCTGGAAGCACGTCAATCGGGCCATCCAGTCGGCCGACCTGCTGGTCGCGATCGGGATGCGCTTCGACGACCGGGTCACCGGCAACGTCCGGACGTACGCGCCGTACGCCCGCATCGTCCACGTCGACATCGACCCGGCGGAGATCGGAAAGAACGTCGCGGTCGAGGTGCCCGTCGTCGGCGACGCGAAGCGCGTGCTGCAGACCCTCATCCCGATGGTCGACGCCGTGGCGCCGGAGCGGCGCGCGGCCTACCTCGAGCAGCTCGCCGCGTGGCGGCGCGAATCAGAGGGCACGTCGTGGCACGGCTCCGGCGCCTGGCGCGACGGCCTGCTCTCGGCCGACTACGTCGTCCAGCGCATCGGCGAGCTGACCGACCACGAGGGCGTCTACGTCGGCGACGTCGGGCAGAACCAGATGTGGCTCGCCCGCTACGCCGGCTTCCGGCATCCGAACACGCACCTGAGCTCCGGCGGCCTCGGGACCATGGGGTACGCCGTCCCGGCCGCGATGGGCGCGGCGCTCGGCACGGACCGCGAGGTCTGGGCGATCGCCGGCGACGGCGGCTTCCAGATGACCCTCCAGGAGCTGATGACGCTCGTCCAGGACGAGATCCCGGTGAAGATCGCGATCTTCGACAACAAGAAGCTCGGGATGATCCGGCAGTGGCAGGAGATCATCTACGCCGGGAACTACCACTCCGCCACGCTCCGCGGCCCCGACTACCTGAAGCTCGCCGAGGCCTACGGCATCCCGGCGACGAAGGCCTCGACCCCAGACGATGTGGACGCGGCGATCCGCTTCGCCCAGTCGGTCAAGGGCCCGGCGCTCGTGTGGTTCGAGATCGCGTCCGAGCAGAACGTCTTCCCGATGATGCCGGCCGGCAAGGGCCTGTCCGACCTCATCGAGGAGTGGGGGACCGCCGAATGACGGCCGAGACGAGCACCGCGGCGCCGTCTTCGAGCGCGTCCGCGGCCCCTGCCCCCGCACCCGCGTCCAACCCCGCGCCCGCCGCCACGCCCG
>DATLYV010000101.1:0-3397 GCA_035574535.1 Binatia bacterium | reverse complement strand
GTCCCGACCTCGCGGTGGCCGGTCGCGGAGCCCTTGCCCAGCTCGAGCATCTCGCCGAGGACCGCGACGCGCCGGCCCGGCAGCCCCGCGAGGAGGTCCAGCGCCGCGGACATCGAGGCGGGCGAGGCGTTGTAGGCGTCGTCGATCACGGTCACGCCTCCGAGACGATGGACCTGCCCGCGGTGCGCCGCGCTCCAGCCGCCCGCGAGCGCGTGGACGATCCGGGCCGGATCGATCCCGGCCGCGTGCCCGACGGCAGCCCCGGCGAGCGCGTTGTGCACCGACAGCCGCCCGAGCCCGGGGATGCGCGCCGGGAGGCGGACCGGCCGGCCGCCCGTTGTCGGCGGGAGGCGGAGGGTGAAGCGCATGCCCTCGAAGCCGGCCGAGGTCACGTCCTCGGCGGTCACGTCGGCCTCGTGGCCGAGCCCGTAGAAGAGCACGCGCGCGGCGGTCCGGTCGGCCATGCGGCGGACGCGGCGATCGTCGTGGTTCAGGACGGCGACGCCGTCGGACGGGAGGGCCTCGACCAGCTCGCCCTTGGCCTTCTCGATGGCCGACAGGCTGCCCATCCGCGAGAGGTGGACGCCCTGGACGGCGGTGACGACGCCGATCCTCGGCCGGGCCATGCGGGCCAGGTCGGCGATCTCGCCGCCTGCATACATGCCCATCTCGAGCACGGCGGCACCGTGCTCCGGGCCGAGGCGCAGGAGCGTCAGCGGCAGCCCGATCTCGTTGTTCTGGTTGCCCTCGCTGCGGAGCGTCCGGAAGGCCCGAGAAAGCACCGCGGCGATCGCCTCCTTGGTCGAGGTCTTGGCGATCGAGCCGGTCACGCCGACGACGAGCGGGTCGAAGCGAACCCGCCAGCCCGCCGCGATCGCGCCGAGCGCCACGAGGCCGTCCGGGACGGCGAGCACGGTCACGTCCCCGAGCGCGTCGAGGACCGCGGCCGGCACCGGCCGCGAAACGACCACGGCCGCGGCGCCCGCGACGGCGGCCTCGGCCAGGAAGCGGTGGCCGTCCGTCCGCTCGCCCGGCAGCGCGACGAACAGCTGACCCTCGCCCACCTGCCGCGAATCCACGGCCGCGCCCCGGATCGGGCGGCGGCTCTCGCGCAGGAGCCGCCCGCCGGTGAGGCGCCGGAGGTCGTCAGCGCTGAGGAACGGGCCGTCGGAGGCGCGGGATCGGACGCCCGGTGGCGGTCCCTCGACGGTCACGACCGCAAGTGTGGCACCGACGAGCATCACCGGTCGGCCCGCGCGACGACCGACCCCGGCGGCGGCAGGACCGGCAGCAGGCCGGGCGTCGTGATCGCGTCGGTGGCGACGCGGCGGAAGAGCTCCGTCGAGGTCACCGGCAGGAGCAGGAGGCCGCGCGAGTCGCGCCCCGGGCGGGCCTCCTGGATGCGGACCGCGACGACGAGGTCCGGGTGCCCCTCCCGCCGGCCGATGAAGCCGACGCACGAGAAGTTGTAGAGGTTGAAGGCCCAGCGGCCGTGCTCCGCGTCCCAGACCTGGGCGGTGCCGGTCTTGCCGCCGACCCAGTAGCCCGGAACCTGCGCGTCCTCGGCGTACCAGGGACTCCCGAGCACGTGCTCCATGAGCTGCGCGAGCTGGGGGCTGAGGCCGGGGTTCATGATCGGCCCCTCCAGGGCGTGGGCGACCGGCTCGGGTCCGATGCTCGCCACGACGTGGGGCTGGACGATCGTGCCGCCGTTGACCATCGCCGCGTAGGCCACGGCGAGCTGGATCTGGGTGACCGCCACGCCCTGCCCGAACGACCCGTTCGCCAGGTCGATCTGGCGCCACGGCCACACCGCCGGGTCGTTGACGAGGCCGCGCACCTCGCCCGCGACGTCGATCCCGGTCGGGCTGCCGAAGCCCATCCGCGTCCAGACCTCGTGGAGGATCTCGGAGGCACCGGCTGTGGTCGGGGCCAGGCCCAGGGCGACCTTCGCGGCGACGACGTTGCGCGAGTAGGCGATGCCGTCCGCGAGCGTCATCCTGCCCATCGCCTTGCCGTCGGCGTCCGAGATCCGCGTCTTCCCACCGTCGAGGCGCATCCGACCGCTGTCGCTGTAGACGCGGTCCATGCGCGTCGTGCCCTGCTCGAGGCCGGCCTGGACCGTGAACATCTTGAACACAGATCCGGGCTCGTAGACCTGCGACACGATCGGGTCGATGAAGCGCGACGGGTCGTCGGTCGCGATCGCGGCGTACTCGTTCGCGTCGTAGGACGGGTACGAGGCCGCGGCGTAGAGCTCGCCCGTCCACGGGTCGATGACGACGGCCGAGACGGACGTCGCGCCGTTGGCGATCTGGACGGCCATGACCTCCTGCTCGAGCGCCAGCTGCAGGCCGGCATCGATCGTCAGGCGGATGTCCTGGCCGGGGATCCCGGGGACGACCGTCCGCTCGGTCTCGACGAGCGGCTCGCCGTTGGCGTCCCGGTCGGCCTCGACGATCTTCGGCTCGCCCGCGAGCACGTCCTGGTAGTACTGCTCGACGCCGTACTGGCCCTGGCCCTCCCGATTCACGAAGCCGAGCAGGTGGGCCGCGAGGGTGCTGTTCGGGCTGCCGCCGGCCTGCGGGTAGTGGCGCACGGCATCCGACTCGAACGAGATGTCGGTGATGCCCGCCTCGCGCGCCGCCGCTTCGATCTCCTGGGTCCGCTCCGGGAGCAGGTCCTTGGCGATGACGATGTACGGCCGGCCCGTCTCGAGCTTCGCCCGGACGTTCTCCGCCTCGACCTCGTCGAGGGCCAGCTGCTCCGTGAGGAAGGCGAGCATCGCCGCGCGCTCCGCCGCGTCCATGTGCTGCGCGGACACGATCAGCCTGTCCCGGGTGACGCTGGCCGCGAGGACGATCGTGCCGCTGCGGTCGAAGATCTGGCCGCGGCGGCTCGGAACCTCGGCGCGGTAGTAGATCTGGCCGCGCGCGCTCTCGACGAGGTCCTCGCGCTGGACGATCTGCCAGTACCCGAGGCGAACGACGAGCGCCCCCGCGACGATGACGAGCACGACCAGGAGCAGGAGCAGGCGGCGCCCCGAATCGGTCCGGTCGAGCATCGGCGTGGGTCGCTCGCTAGCGGGCTTGGACGATGAGGGGCGCGCCGAGCTGGCCGAGGCCGAGGTCGAGCGCCTGCTTGCGGATCGCGGGCTCGCTCCGGAGCCGATCGACGTCCGATCGGAGGTCCTGGCCGATCGCCTGGAGGCGCTCGCGCTCCGAGACGAGGCGCGTGATGTCGTAGCTCGTCGCGGCGACGCGGACGCTCTGGCTGAGCGACAGGAACGCGGCCCCGAAGATGAACACGATCGCGGCCAGGGCGACGCCCACGGACGACGGCGCCCGGCTGGTGGCGGCGCGCGAACCCCGTCTCGCAGTGCCGGCGAATCGCGCCG
>DATLYV010000100.1:0-6229 GCA_035574535.1 Binatia bacterium | reverse complement strand
CCGGCGCCGCGCCCTCCGCGCCGGCGGCCGGACCAGCACCTGCCCCGAGCGCACCCGCCCCGAGCGCACCCGCCCCGAGCGCACCTGCACCGTCCGCGGCACCGTCGGCCTCGGCCCCCGTCCCGCCGTCCGCGGCCCCTGCGGCCAAGGCGTCGGCGCAGATCCAGTTCCCGGCCGGTGCGGACGAGGTTCTCGTCCCCCTGACCCAGATGCGCAAGGGCATCGCCGCGCAGATGACCCGGGCCCTCCAGGTGCCGCACGCCTACGTCCAGATGGAGGTCGACGTCACGAACCTGGTCAGGTTCCGCGAGCGGAACAAGAAGGAGTACCAGGCGAAGGAGGGCGTCTCGCTCAGCTACGTGCCGTTCGTGGTGAAGGCCGCGGCGGTGGCGCTGAAGCGCAACCCGACCTTTAACGCCCACTGGACCGAGCAGGGGCTGCTCGCGAAGCGCAGGGTCAACATCGGGATCGCGGTCGCCGTCGACGACGGCCTGATCGTGCCGGTGATCCGCGACGTCGACAGCCTCTCGATCAACGGCATCAACAAAGCCATCGCGGAGGTCAGCGAGCGGGCCCGGGCCAACAGGCTCCGCATCGACGACTTCGGCGGCGGGACCTTCACGGTCGACAACACCGGTTGGCTCGGCACGAACATGGTCATGCCGATCATCAACGTGCCCGAGGTCGGCATCGTGACGATGGATCGGATCACGAAGCGGCCGGTCGTGGTCGAGACGCCGGACGGCGACACGATCGCCATCCGACCGATCATGAACATGGTCCTCGGGGTCGACCACCGGGCGAACGACGGCGCCGGCGGCGCCGCGCTCTTGCGCGACATCAAGGCCTGGCTCGAGTCCGTCGGCCCGGAGACGCCGATCTACTAGGCGTTCCCGACGCCTGGTCGACCGATCGACCGCCATGCAGCGCCAGCTCCCCATCGTCGAGCCCGCCGCCGGAGTCGGCGGTCACCAGGCGCCCGCCGAGCCGATCTCGATCGCCATGGGCGGTGGGGGCATGGTGGGGCTCCCGGCCGCGGATGGCTCCGCGGCGCTTCGCCGCCATCCGGACTGGATCCGCGCGAAGCTGCCCTCGGGCGAGAACTACCACGACCTCAAGCGCCTGCTCCGCGGCCTCAACCTTAACACCGTCTGCGAGGAGGCCCACTGCCCGAACATCGGCGAGTGCTGGGACCAGCGCACGGCGACGATCATGATCCTGGGCGACACCTGCACCCGGGCCTGCGGCTTCTGCAACGTCAAGACCGGTCGGCCAACCTGGTTCGACGACGACGAGCCGCGCCGCGTCGCCGAGGCGATCTCCGGCCTCGGGCTGGAGCACGTCGTCGTCACGTCGGTGGCGCGCGACGACCTGCCGGACGGCGGGGCCCACATCTTCGCCGAGACGATCCGGCAGCTGCGGGCGCGCGTGCCTGGCATGGGCGTCGAGGTTCTCATCCCGGACTTCAACGGCGAGGAGGCGCCGCTGCGCGAGGTCATGGCGGCGCGGCCGGACATCCTCAACCACAACCTCGAGACGGTCCGGCGGCTGCAGAAGCCGGTTCGCAAGCGCGCGCGCTGGGACCGGACGCTCGGCGTCCTCGCGCGAGCGAAGGTCTACGCGGCCGAGCTCGCGGAGGAGGGTGGCGAGCCGTACGCGGTCCACACGAAGAGCTCGCTGATGGTCGGCTTGGGGGAGACGCGAGAGGAGCTCCACGAGGCGTTCGAGGCGCTCCGCGCGGTCGACTGCGACATTCTCACGATCGGCCAATACCTGCGGCCGTCCCTCAAGCACCTGCCGGTCGAGCGCTACTACCACCCGGACGAGTTCGCGGAGATGAAGGAGGCGGCGCTCGCGCTCGGCTTCAAGCACGTCGAGTCGGGGCCGCTCGTGCGCTCCTCGTACCACGCCCGGGACCAGGTCCCCGGCGCGGAGCTGCGGGCGTTGCGCCGCCGCCAGGCCACGGTCGACGCGGAGGGCCGGGTCGTCCCGCTCGCCGGCTGACCGACGCTGCCGGCGGTCGCCGGCCCCGCGCTCCGTGACAGACACGTGTCGAACGGATGTTCTATTCTGCCGCTATGCGTCCGGAGTATCGGGAGGAGCCCTGCCGGTCGGCGCTGAACCGGGTCAAGGGCATGATGTTCGGGTGGTCGCTGAACCCGTACATGGGCTGCGCCCACCAGTGCACGTTTTGCTACGTCCGGGCGTTCGAGAAGCGTGCGGATCGGCCGTCGGACGACCGCTACGGCACGTCGATCCGCATCAAGACGAATGTCGCCGAGGTCCTCCGGCGCGAGCTCGCGCGGAAGGGCTGGAAGGGCGAGCTGGTGGCCATCGGCGCGGCCACGGACCCGTACCAGCCGGCGGAGGGCCGTTACGGCCTGACGCGCGCCTGCCTCGAGGTGCTCGCCGAGGCGGCCAACCCGTTCTCGATCATCACCCGTGGCCCGATGATCGTCCGGGACGTCGACGTCCTCGCCGAGGCGGCTTTGCGGGCGAAGGTCTCGGTCACGTTCTCCGTCCCGACGCTGGACGAGACGATCTGGCGGCTGACCGAGCCGAACACCCCGCCGCCGCGGCAGCGGCTCAAGGCGCTCTCGACCCTTCGGGCGGCCGGGATCGACGCCGGCATCGGGATGGCCCCGATCCTCCCGGGCCTGTCCGATCGGCCGGAGCTGCTCGCGGATGTCGTGAAGGCGGCCCGGGACGCGGGCGCGACGTCGATCTGGACGAACGTGCTGTATCTGCGCCCCGGCACGCGCGAGCACTTCCTGGACCACCTGGCCCGGGACTGGCCGGAGCTCGTGCCGATGTACGAGCGGCTCTTCCGCGGCCGGGCGTACCTCGGCAAGGCGGAGACGGAGCCGATCCGGCGCGAGGTCGCGGAGCTGCGGCACCGATTCGCCGTGGCCGAGCCGGCGCGCGCGCCGCGGCGGCCCTGTGCGATCGAGCGGGCATCGGCGGCACCGGGACGGAGGCGGTTGCCGCGGCGCCTCGAGCGTCGGCCCACGGCCCCAGGCAGAGCCGAGCCACCTGGGCAGCTGCGGCTCGCCCTGGACGCGGCGTCTGCCGGGTCGGTGCGTCGCGCCATTCACCGCGCGGCGTGACGCCGCGCCGGCGTGCGTGAACCTGGGAGACTCGGAACCATGCGGGGGCCTGGCGCGTTCCGCTTCGGATGACCCGGCGAGAGCGGCTTCACGGTGCGGCTCGTCCGGTTCCCCGGCTCGAAGCATTTCTGGGGCTGCGACGAGGCTTCCCCACCAGCCGCGCGAGCTCCGCGCCACCGCGTCGGGTACTGTCAGCGGCGCCATGGGCCGTGCCGCGCGCCGCCTCACGCCAGCCATCGCCGCCGCGGTTGCCGCGGCCCTCGTCGTCGCCGGGTGCGGGCTCGGGTCGCCGTCGCCCAGCCCCGCGCCGACCGCGTCGCCCTTCGTGCCGCCCCCGGCGCCCACGACCGTGGACGCCCTCGCGTGCATCGACATCGGCGCGCAGGAGTGCGAGCAACTCGCCGGGCGGATCCTCGCCGGCCTCCCGGGCATCGACGGGCAGCCCTTCTCGATCCGGATCAACCTCGGCGCCTGCCTCGACGACGGCGACGACTGCCCGCGCTCCCTCCTCGACCGGCTCGGGACCGCGATCGTCGAGTACCCCGACGGCGGCGAGGCCATCCTGTTCGAGCTGCAGGGCCCGCCGGCCGAGCCGGTCATCGACCGCAACGCGGAGGTCGACTGGACGGACCCCATCCCACCGGGCTCGCCTCCCGTGGAGGGCGATGGACCGTTCGACTTCGAGGTGGGGCACTGCGGCCTGCTCCACGTGGTGGACTTCGACGGCTCGTTCTGGGTGCTGGTCGGCGACTACGAGGGCGACCACCCGGCGCTGGTCAACTCGGAGCACGGCTCGATCGACCTCGTCGCCCCGAACCGCGCCCGTTACGTGGGTCCCGACGACGAGCCCTTCGACCTCGTGCGCTTCCCCGGCTCGAAGCGGTTCCAGCTCTGCGACTGAGCGGCTGGCTCGGCTATCCTCGGCCGAGGATGGCGCGACTGCTCCCCCGCACGGTTCCGCTCGCCGAGCTCCACTGCCATCTCGGCGCCGCGGTCACGCCGGCGATCATGTGGGGCATCGCCCACGCCCAGGGCATCAAGCTCCCGACGAAGGACTACTGGGAATTCCGCGACCTCATCACGGTCGGCCCGAAGGGCTCCAAGTCGTTCGACGGCTACCTGCAGCTGTTCCACTGGACGGAGCTGATCCAGAGCTCGCCGTTCGCGGTCGAGCGGTCGGTCTACGAGGTCGTCGGCGGCGCGTACCGCAAGAACAACATCACGACGATGGAGCTCCGCTTCAACCCGATGAAGCGGAACCGCGGCGGCGAGCAGGACCTCGACCACATCATCGCCGCGGCGACCCGGGGCATGGACCGGGCGACGCTTGAGTACCCCGTCAAGCCGGGCCTGATCTTCTGCCTCGACCGGGCCTTCCCGTACGAGCTCAACGAGATCATCGCGGAGAAGGCCATCTCGTGGCGGGACCGGGGCGTCGTCGGGGTCGACATCGCGGGACCCGAATCGGCGACGTTCCGCGTCGCGGACTACCGGAAGCTGATGCGTCGCGTCCGCCAGTACGGGCTGGGTATCACGGTCCACACCGGCGAGGCCGGACCCGTCGAGGAGGTCGTCCGCGTCGTCGAGCTGCTGGAGCCGGATCGGATCGGGCACGGCGTGAAGGCCGCCTACGACCCCCGGGCGATGGCGGCGATCGCGGAGCGCGGGATCGTGCTCGAGATCTGCCCGACCTCGAACCTCAACACGCGCGTCGTCTCGGGCTGGGAGGAGCTCCGCTGGATCTTCGACACGTTCCGGCGCAACGGCGTCCGCTTCACGATCTCGACCGACGGCCCGGAGATGCTCCAGACGTACATCCGCGACGAGCTCGCGACGCTCGGCCGCCTCGGCATCCTGTCGGTCGAGGAGCAGATGCAGGTCGCGCAGACCGCGATGGCCGCGTCGTTCGTCCCCAACGTTTCCGACGTGCCCCTGACGCAACGACGCCCCGCCCCCCGCGAGGTCGTCGAGCGGGAAGAGGCCTGAGGGCGAGGCGTCGCGCCGCCCGGCTCCGCGGGCCGGCGGCTCCGAAGCGACGGCCGAGTCAGTCGGCCCGGTCGGGCTCCGGCGGGACGACGTAGGTGCAGCAGCGGTCGCCGGACGCGATGTGCGTCTCCCGGGTGACGCCCGGGCCGAGCAACTCCCGGAAGAGCTCGAGCTCCGCGTCGCAGGGGGCGTGGGTCCGGCGGGCGATCTTGTCGATTGCGCAGTTGTGCTCGCGCAGCCGCAGCTGGCCGTCCTCGCCCATCACCGCCTCGGCGAGGTAGCCAGCCTCGTCCTGGAGCGCGGCGAGGACCTGGACGCGATCCTCGATGGTCGCGTCCGGTGGCAGGCGCTCGCCCATGCGCCGGCGCATCCGATCGCCGATCTGGCGGCGCCGTGCGGCGAACACCTGCTCGACGAGGTCGTCCCCCCCGACGGCCTCGATCGCCTTGACGAGGCCCGAGGCGAAGCCGCCGTAGTCGGTCGGGAAGAGGCCCTGGGCGTCCGGAGTGACGTCGTAGACATGGCGCGGTCTGCCGACGCCGTGCTTCTCCGCGGCATGCTTCACCAGCCCCGCCTCCTCGAGCGCGTGGAGCTGCTGGAGGACGCCCGTCCGGCTCGCCTCGAGCGCGGCGGCGATCGTGTCGGGGGAGCTCGGGCCGGCCTGGCGAAGGTGCAGGAGGATCGCCCGTCGAAGGCTCGATGCCGAGCTGCTCCCGGCCCCCGTCGCGGTCTGGCGCCCGCCCTGAGGCTGCGCCGCGTTGGCGGCCGAGGAGCTCGCCAGTCGCGCTGGCTCAGGCATGCCCGGACGGTAGCGCAACTCCGGGCGCCGCGCGGCCGCGAGACGCCACCCGCAAGCATGACGGGGCGGGCGCAACGTGGGGCCGCGGTTCGGTCCCTGACCGCGTTCGGCGATGCCCACTTCGACGAATAGTCGACTTCCTTCGGCAGCGCGATGCGATCGGGGGCAACGAAGCCCGCGCGGCCCGTTCGTATGCCGCCAATCCGCATCGGCTTCGGCAGACGGAGCGCGCGTCCTCCAGCCCGCGCGGACGAACGATCGGCAGCCGCCGCCACCCCGCGTCCCGCCAGATCCCTCGGCGCCCCGCCCACCGCCAGGCCGCCCCGGCGCCCCGCCC
>DATLYV010000099.1:0-7446 GCA_035574535.1 Binatia bacterium | reverse complement strand
CGACGTGCGTGCGATCATCCCGGGCGTCGTCGTCTCGGTCTCGGTCAACGCTGGGGACGAGGTGACGGCCGGGCAGCAGCTCCTCGTCGTCGAGGCCATGAAAATGCAGAACGAACTCCGGGCGCCGCGGGACGGCACCATCGAACGGGTCGCGACGGCGCCGGGCGCGACGATCGAGGTCGGGGACCTGCTGCTCGTGATCGTGTAAACCCGGCACGACGCGGACGAGCCAGGGAGCGGACAACCGGCGCACGGGGAGTCCACGAGGGTCCATGACCGAACGAGACGAGGCCACGCCACCCGCCGATCCCGGCCGGGAGCGCTGGCGCGCGACCACGCGCCGGCGGGCGATCGAGGCCGCCCCCGAGCGCAAGGACCGCTTCGAGACCAGTTCTGGCATCGAGATCCGGGACCTCTACACGCCCGCGGATATCGCCGGTCTCGATGAGGACCGCGACCTCGGCCGGCCGGGCGAGCCGCCGTTCACCCGCGGCGTCCAGGCGACGATGTACCGGAGCCGCCTCTGGACGATGCGCCAGTACGCCGGCTTCTCGACCGCCGAGGACACGAACCGCCGCTTCCGCTACCTGCTCGAGCAGGGCCAGACCGGCCTGTCGGTCGCCTTCGACCTCCCGACCCAGATGGGCTACGACTCGGACGCGCCGGAGGCGGAGGGGGAGGTCGGCCGGGTCGGCGTGCCGATCTCCAGCCTGGCCGACATGGAGACCCTGGTCGATGGCATTCCGCTCGGCGAGGTCTCGACGTCGATGACGATCAACGCGACCGCCGCGACCCTCGTCGCCCTCTACGTCGCGGCGGCCGAGAAGCAGGGCGTCGAGCGGTCGAAGGTCGCCGGCACGGTCCAGAACGACATCCTCAAGGAGTACATCGCCCGCGGGACCTGGATCTACCCGCCCGGGCCGTCGATGCGCCTCGTGACGGACGTGTTCGAGTTCGGGGCGCGCGAGCTTCCGAAGTGGAACACGATCTCGATCTCGGGCTACCACATGCGCGAGGCGGGCGCGACGGCTGCCCAGGAGCTTGCCTTCACCCTCGCGGACGCGATCGCCTACTGCGAGGCGGCGATCGCCCGGGGCATGGCGATCGACGACTTCGCGCCCCGCCTGTCCTTCTTCTTCGCCGCCTGGTCGGAGCTGTTCGAGGAGGTCGCCAAGTTCCGAGCGGCGCGCCGGATGTGGGCGCGGATCGTCACGGAGCGCTTCGGTGCATCGAACATCCGTTCGATGGCCTGTCGCTTCCACGTCCAGACCGCGGGCAGCTCGCTGACCGCGCAGTCGGTCGACAACAATGTCGTGCGGACGACGATCCAGGCCCTCGCGGCGGTCCTCGGGGGCGCCCAGAGCCTGCACACGAACTCCCGGGACGAGGCCCTGGCCCTCCCGACCGAGGACTCCGTGCGGCTGGCCCTTCGGACCCAGCAGATCCTCGCCTACGAGTCCGGCGTCGCGGCGACCCCGGACCCCCTTGGGGGCTCGTACTTCGTCGAGAGCCTCACCAATGAGTTGGAGCGCGCCGGGCAGGACCTCCTCGACCAGATCGACGCGATGGGCGGCACGCTCGCGGCCCTCGAGCATGGCTTCCAGCAGCGGTCGATCCAGGAGTCGGCGTACCGCGCGCAGCGGGCGATCGATTCGGGCGAGCAGGTTGTCGTCGGCGTCAACCGGTTCCGGGACGAGGCGACGACCGCGCCTCCGCCGATCCAGCGGATCGACCCGGAGGCCGAGCGGCGCCAGGTCGCCGGCGTGCGGCGGGTGCGCGCTGAGCGGGATCCCGCGGCGTGGGAGGCGGCCATGCGCCGGCTCGACGACGCGGCCCGCGGCACGGACAACCTGCTGCCGTTGCTCATCGAGGCGGTCAAGGCGTACGCGACGGTCGGCGAGATCGCGAACGCCCTGCGCACGGCGTGGGGCGTGCACCGCGAGCTGATCACGGTCTGACGCGGGAACGGCACCACGGGCAGGGGAGGGAGCGAGATGGCGACGCGTCGTCCGGACCGGGCACCGGTCCAGCTGCGGCCGCCCGGCCGGATCCATCACGTCGCCGTGGTCGTCACGTCGATCGAGGAATCGCTCGCGCTCTACCGCGACCTCTTGCGGCTGCCCCTCGAGACGATCATGGACATCCCGCAGGACAAGGTCCGGATCGCGTTCCTCGACGTCGGCGATTCGAAGGTCGAGCTGGTCGAGCCGACCGACGACTCGACCGGCGTCGCCCGCTTCCTCGCGAGCAAGGGCGAGGGCTTCCACCACGTCTGCTTCGAGGTCGACGACCTCGCGCGCGAGCTCACGCGCCTGGGCATCGACGGCGTCGAGCTGATCGACACCGCTCCGCGCCGCGGCGCCGAGGGCCCGGTCGCGTTCCTGCACCCGCGGTCCTGCCACGGCGTGCTCGTCGAGCTCATCGAAGCCCCGGGCGGCCCGGCCTGGAAGAGCCTCGGCTACACCTGAGCCGCCGGCCGGTCGATCGTCAGAGCGACCAGGCGAGGATCACCGCCGGCGCGCGGTCCGCGGCGCGGGCGAAGCGGACGATGTCGCCCGCGAACCTGCGCATCGAGGGCTTCTCCTCGCGCGGCAGCTCGCCGACCTCCTCCTCGACGAGGTCGATCCAGCGGCCCGTGATCGCGTCGAGGTCGCGGTCGTCGACCATCGCGACCGCGGTGACCCAGGACGGGTGGATCAGTTCGACCGTTCGCTCGGCGCCGGCGGCGGCCGGGCCCTCGAGCTCCGTGCGGGCGTCGAGGAAGTCGATCGGGTCAGCCCGCCCGGTGACCGACCGGACCGCCTCGCTGAACAGGTCGAGCCAGGTCGGGTCGACCACGCCGCCGAACGCGAGGTGCGCCGGGAACCGACCGCGATCGTCGAAGGCCGCGAGGTCGTCGACCGCGACCGCGAGCAGGATCTCGCGCTGGTCGCCCGCGACCAGGTCCATCACCAGGCCCATCCCACCTCCTCGTCGCGCCTCCGGGGCGCCGGCGCCTCGAATTCTGCCGTGTGCCGCAGCGATCGATTGGCCGGGCGTCGCGGTGGCAGCCGACGAACCGCTCGAGCAGCCGCCGACTGCAGAACGCCCGGATGTGCCGCACCCGGATCGCGAACGCGACGAGGACCAGGACCGCCTCCGTTGGCCGCGGGATCGCGAACGAGAGGAACTCGCGCGCCGGCGGGATGGCGAGGGTCGTCGTCGCGGGCGACCCGGCTGTGGCGAGCGAGGACGCCGGGACCGGGACGCTGTCCGCGGCGCCCATCAGCCGCGGTATCCGGCCTCGCGAAGCAGCTGCGGCAGCTCGGTGGGGGAGCCGGCCACGCGGAAGCCCGCGGCCTCCAGGGCGGCGACCTTGGACGCGGCGGTCCCGGCGCCGCCGGAGATGATCGCCCCGGCGTGGCCCATGCGCTTGCCCTCGGGCGCGGTGCGGCCGGCGATGAATGCGGCCTTCGGCACGGCGGCGAGATGCTCCGCGGCCCACGCCGCGGCCTCCTCCTCCGCGGCGCCGCCGATCTCGCCGATCAGCACGATCGCCTCGGTCAGAGGGTCAGCGGCGAACAGTTTGAGCACGTCGAGGAAGGTCGAGCCGACGATCGGGTCGCCGCCGATGCCGACGCACGTCGACTGGCCGATCCCCGCCTCCGACATCGCCTGCACCGCCTCGTAGGTCAGCGTCCCGGACCGCGACACGACGCCGACCGAGCCCTCGCGATGGATCGAGCCCGGGATGATCCCGACCTTGGCCCGGCCCGGCGAGGTGGCCCCGGGGCAGTTCGGGCCGATCAGGCGGGCGCCGGCCTGCTGGACCGCCGCGACGACCGGGACCATGTCGAGCGCCGGGATGCCCTCGGTGATGCAGAAGACGATCGCGATCCCGCTCGCGACCGCCTCGAGGATGGCGTCGGGCGCGCCGCCCGCCGGGACGAAGATGCAGGACGCGTTGGCCCCGGTCTCGCGGACCGCCTGCGAAACGGTGTCGAACACCGGGACCGTCCCATCGAGCGCCTTCTGGCCGCCCTTGCCCGGCGTCACCCCGGCGACGACGTTGGTGCCATAGGCCTGCATCGCGCGCGCGTGGAACTCGCCCTCGCGGCCGGTGATGCCCTGGACGACCAGGCGCGTGTCGCGCCCGACGAGGATGCTCACGCGAGGGTCTCCCGGGCCGCGCGGGCCGCCTCGGCCGCGGCCACGGCCTTGCGAGCCGCCTCGTCCAGCGAGGTCGCGGTCTCGAAGTGCGCCTCCTCAAGGAGCCGCGCGGCCTCCTCGGCGTTCGTGCCGACGATCCGCACGACCATCGGGACGTCGCGGGCCTGCTGCCTGCGGGCCTCGATCAGCCCCAACGCGACCTCGTCGCCACGGGTGATGCCGCCGAAGATGTTCACGAGGATCGCCTCGACCTTGGGCTCCGCCAGGATCAGGCGCATCGCCGCCGCGACCCGGTCGGCCTTCGCGCCGCCACCGATGTCGAGGAAGTTCGCCGGCTCGCCGCCGGCGCGCTTGACCAGGTCCATCGTCGTCATCGCCAGCCCCGCGCCGTTGACCATGCAGCCGATCGTGCCGTCGAGGTGGATGAAGCTGATGTCGTGCCGGCGGGCCTCGGCGTCCGCCGGGGCCTCCTCGTCGGGGTCGCGCAGCGCCTCGTGGTCCGGGTGCCGGTACAGCGCCGAGTCGTCGAGCGTGACCTTGGCGTCGAGGCAGACGAGCTGCTCCTCCGCGCCGCCCGGGCCGCCCCGGACGATCGCGAGCGGGTTGATCTCGACGAGGTCCGCGTCGTTGGCGAGCATCGTCCGGACGAGCCCCTTGGCGATGCCGACAGCAGCCTTCAGGTGCGCCCCGAGCCCAAGGCGGAACGCAAGCTCGCGGGCCTGCCAGTCGCGCAGGCCGAGGAGGGGATCCGCGTGGACCCGCACGATCGCCTCGGGGTTCGTCGCCGCCACCTGTTCGATCTCGACGCCG
Source organism: Binatia bacterium (assembly GCA_035574535.1). Lineage (GTDB taxonomy): Bacteria > Chloroflexota > Limnocylindria > Limnocylindrales > CSP1-4 > UBA5189. Next base: position 2,487 of record DATLYV010000099.1, on the reverse strand, counting down.
CCCTCGGCGGAGCCCATGAGCAGGATCCGCCTCGCGGCCCGGTCGAGGACCGCCGCGAGGTAGTACTCCTTGACGATCTCGGCGGCGGGCGCCACGAGGACCTTGCGGACGGTGATGCCCTTGATCTGCATCCCGAGGATCTGGTCGGCGACGTGCTCCGCCTCGTCGTCGGACGACGCGAGCTTCACGCCGCCGGCCTTGCCGCGGCCGCCGACGAGCACCTGGGCCTTGATCACGACCTGCGAGGCATGCCCCGCGCCGTGGAGCAGCCGCGACGCCGCGGCGCGGGCCTCGGCGGGGGAGCGGGCGACCTCCCAGGGCGGCACGGGCAGGCCCTGCGCGAGCAGGAGCTTCTTGGCGTCGGCTTCCTGAATCTTCACGGGAGGGCGATGGTACGCGCGGCGCCGGACGGAGGGCCGGGCCGGATGGACCTCGATCGCGCGGGCCGGGTGGAACGAACCGCGGGTGCCGCCTCGCCGCCGCCCTCAGTCGCGGTCACGCGAGACGTGGAGCTCACGCGCCTCGCCGATGCGCTCGATCGCGGCGTGGGACTTCGCGAGCGACCAGATGATCGCGTCGTCGAAGCCCGCGTCATCGAGCTCGTCGAGAATGTCCGCGAGTCCGGGGCCGTCGGCGTCCGTGCCGCGCGGGTCGCCGGCCGCCTGGCCCGGCTCGTGGAGCCGGATCCCGATCGTCCGCCGGATCTCGTGCCGCGGCCGCCCGACCGCGTCGCAGGCCTCGTCCAGCTCCTCGAGGCGCTGCCGTGCGAGCGCGTCGAGCCCGCCGTACCAGGCCGTGTTCCACGCATCCGCGTGCTCGGCGGTCAGCCGGAGCATCCGCGCGCCCTTGGCCGCGACGAGGATCGGCGGCCGTCGCCCGGGCGGCGGCAGGAGCCGCGCGCCCGCGTAGCGCGACCAGCGGCCCTCGAAGTCGACCATCTTGCCGTCGAGCAACCGCCGCACGACCTCGAGGTCCTCCGCGAAGCGCCCCACGAGGTGGTCGAACGGGTAGCCGAAGGCCGTGTATTCGGGCTCGTGCCAGCCGCACCCGAGGCCGAGCACGAGCCGCCCGCCCGACAGGTCGTCGAGCGTCTGGGCCATCTTGGCCATGAGGCCCGCGTTTCGGAACGACGAGCACATCACGAGCGCGCCCAGCTCGACCCGCGGCACCACGGGCGCCAGCGCGGACAGCGTCGTCCAGCCCTCGTTGAGGCCCTCGTCGGGCTCGCCGGTGAACCTGAAGAGCAGGTGGTCGTAGACCCAGATGGAGTCGAGGCCGGCGCGCTCCGCGCGCTGCGAGAAGTCGAACGTCTGGGCGAACGTCGGCGCGCGACCGTCCTCGAGGTCGCCGTAGCCGAGCGGAACCGTGACGCCGACGCGCATGACGGCGGAGGATACGCGCCGCCGTCGAGTCGGTTCCGGCGCCACCGCGGATCCCTCCCGGCGAGGACGAAACCTGCCCGCCTAGAATGGGCCCATGACCCACCGCGTCACCCTGATCCCCGGCGACGGCATCGGTCCGGAGCTGGCGGAGGCGACTCGCCGCGTCCTCGACGCCACGGGCATCGCGTTCGAGTGGGAGGTCGTCGAGGCCGGCGAGGCGACGATCGCGACGCAGGGGACGCCGCTGCCGGACTCGGTCCTCGAGTCCATCCGCCGGAACAAGATCGCCCTCAAGGGCCCGATCACCACCCCGGTCGGGTCGGGCTTCCGGAGCGTCAACGTCGGGCTGCGCCAGGCCCTGAACCTGTACGCGAACCTCCGGCCGGCGCGGTCGATGCAAGGCGTCCAAAGCCGCTACGAGGATGTCGACCTGGTGATCGTCCGGGAGAACACCGAGGACCTCTACGCCGGCATCGAGCACATGGTCGGCCGGGACGCCGCCGAGTCGATCAAGATCATCACCCGGGCCGCGTCGGAGCGGATCGCCCGGTTCGCCTTCGAGTACGCGGTCGCGAACGGCCGCAAGAAGGTCACGGCCGTGCACAAGGCCAACATCATGAAGCTGTCCGACGGCCTGTTCCTCGAGGCCTGCACGGCCGTCGCGGCCGACTACGCCGGCCGGGTCGAGTTCGAGGACCGGATCGTCGACAACATGTGCATGCAGCTCGTCCAGAAGCCGGACCTGTACGACGTCCTCGTGCTGCCGAACCTCTACGGCGACATCGTCTCAGACCTCGCGGCGGGGCTCGTCGGCGGCCTTGGCGTGGCGCCCGGGGCCAACATCGGCGAGGACGGCGCGGTCTTCGAGCCGGTCCACGGCTCGGCGCCCAAGTACGCCGGCATGAACCGGGCCAACCCGACGGCGCTCATCCTCAGCGGCGCGCTGCTCCTGCGGCACCTCGGCTACGCCGACGTCGGCGCGCGGGTCGAGGAGGCGGTCCGCGCGGTCATCGCCGAGGGCCGGACCGTCACGTACGACCTCGGCGGCTCTGCCGGGACCCGCGAGTTCGCCGACGCGGTCATCGAGACGCTCGGCGCGCCCGCC
>DATLYV010000098.1:0-5578 GCA_035574535.1 Binatia bacterium | reverse complement strand
CCCGCCGGCGACTTCGACGCGATCGACGGCATCGACTCGAGCGACGCGCCGAACGCGTCCGACACCCCGGCGCAGGCCGCGGCCCGCCGGACGCGCGCCCAGAACCGCGCCGCCAAGCGCGCCGCCAGCGGCGTCCGGCCGAAGGCCGTCCGCGGCGGACCGGTTCGCGGCCGGTCGTCGAGCAACACCGGGCTGATCCTCCTCGCGATCGCCGCGGTAGTCGTCGGCGTGGGGGTGTTCGCCCTCGGCAACCCGTTCGGGTCGCCGGGCGCGAGCCCGACCCCGAGCGCGGCCGCGAGCGGCTCACCCTACGGCGACGGCACCTGCCCGACCAGCCAGCCGCCGGCGCTCGGGACGAGCGAGGTGAAGTACGTCTCGATCGAGACCGAGAAGGGCACGATGGTCCTGAAGATCGACGGTTCGCTGTCGCCGATCGCCGCGGGGAACTTCGTCGCCCTCGCCGAGTGCGGCTACTACAACGGGATCGGCTTCCACCGCACGCCGCTGCTCACCTCCGGCACGCCGTTCGTGATCCAGGGCGGCGACCCTGCGGGCGACGGCACCGGCGGCCCGGGCTACACGATCGAGGACGAGGAGGTCACCGCGGACTACGTGCGCGGCACGGTCGCGATGGCCCGCACCAGCCAGCCGAACAGCCAGGGCTCGCAGTTCTTCATCGTCCTGTCCGACGAGGCCGGCGAGATCCTGAAGAGCGCCAACACCTACGCGATCTTCGGCACGGTCGTCCAGGGCATGGAGGTCGCCGACGCGATCTTCGCCGCCTCCAACGGCGTCGAGCTGCCGGCGGACCCGGTCGTCATGACGAAGGTGACCGTGTCGGACACCGAGCCAGCGCCCGCGCCGACCACGGCCCCGAGCGCCGGACCCACGACCGCCCCATCGGACGCGCCGAGCGAGGCGCCGACCCCCGCCCCGTCAGGCGGCTGACCAGATCGATCGAGCGCCCACACCAGCACGAGGAGCACACCATGACCCGCGCGACCATCGCCACCGAGATCGGCGACATCGAGGTCGACCTCTTCACCCAGGCCGCCCCGAAGGCCAGCCAGAACTTCATCGACCTGGCGCGGAAGGGCTTCTACGACGACGTCATCTTCCACCGCGTCATTCCGGGCTTCGTCATCCAGGGCGGGGACGGGCAGTACGGCAAGAAGTCGGCGCTGGACGCGTCGCGCGTCGGGACCGGCGGGCCGGGCTACAAGTTCGAGGACGAGCCCGTGCACGGCGACTACGGCCGCGGCGCCCTCGCGATGGCCAACGCCGGCCCGAACACCAACGGCAGCCAGTTCTTCATCTGCACGGCGGACCTGTCCGGCCGCCTGCCGAAGAACTACACACTGTTCGGGCAGGTCACGAACGGCATGGACGTGGTCGACCGCATCGTGTCGGCGCCGCGGAACTCGCGCGACCTCCCGGACAACCCCGTCGCGATGACCTCAATCACCATCCACGAGGACTGACCTGGCGGCGTTGTTCTCAGACGTGCGGCCGGTGCGTCACTGGATCGACTCGACCGCCTTGCCGATCACGGGACGCGGGCGAAAACGTCCCGGCGCACGCTCGTATCGGGACATCTCGGACGACCGACGGGCACCATGAGGGCCTCGAAGGCGTCGAAGGTGCGCGTTGCGCACGAATGAGAAGCTTCGCGGCCGCACGCTGTCGATCTCGTCGCGCTCCAGGGGCTCGATCTTGCGTCGGCGTGGCACTGCAAGGCCGCTGTAATGCTTTTCGCGAGGGCGCACGCTCGGACTGTTAAGGGTTTTTCACAAAACCTCTGACGAAAACCCTTGGATTCGGATGCCCGCTCACGTAGACTGTGCGGTGCACTGCGTTCGCGCAGGGTCCGCTGCCCCAGCGGCAAGGTCATGGGTAGGTTGGGTCAGGGTAGTCGGTGCAGCCGACGTGATAGATGCCCTTGACGCGTGGCAGAAGCGTCCGTCTCGACGGACTCCTTCACCGGGACAGCATCGGAGCGGCTCCTTCGGGAGCCGCTCCGAATTTTTCCGTCCGGCGGCCCGGCCCTACCCGGTGATCTCGGCGCGCTCCGTGAACAGCACGGCGACGAGGATCGCCCCTACCAGCCAGGCCCCGACGAGCACCAGCGCCGTATCCGGCTCGAGCGTCTGGATGAGCCCGCCCCCGCCCCCGCCGCCGAAGCCGCCCTCGGTGTCGACCGACGCCCGCGCGACCGCGAACGGCAAGTACTTGATGATGTCGGGGAAGAAGATCTGGGCGAAGCTCTCCCCGAAGTAGAACGCGATCCCGGCGCCGATGCCGGCCAGCTGGCTCCGGGCGAGCGTCGCGATCGCGAACCCAAGGCTCGCCTGCTCGACGACCGCGAACCAGCCGCGGGCGGTCATCGCGGGCAGTCGGTTCAGCGTGTCGGCGTCAGAGACGCCGTCGGTCGGGATCCCGGCGATCGTCGCGGCCAGGACGGCAAGGAGCACGCCGAGGGCGAACGTGATCGCCAGCCCGAGCGCGATCATCACGACGATCGCGGCGAACGTCGACAGCATGTAGCGGGCCCGGCTCTCGCCGCGCGCGACCGCGTTCTTGAGCGTCCCCCAGCTCCACTCCGACCCGGCGACGGCGGCGCCGTAGATCACCGCCACCAAGCCGCCGAGCCCGAACATGAACGACAGGATCAGGTCGTAGGCCCCGGGGAACGTGATCAGGGCACGGGCGCTGTCGCTGCCGCGGCCGCCGTTCTCCTGGACCGTCGCGGCGGCGATCAGGATCAGCCCGAGCAGGCCGACGAGCAGCCCGACCGACACGAACGACGCGGGCCGGCCGACCAGCTTGCGGAGCCCGGCGACGAACAGCCTCATGCGCCGCCCTCCGCCGAGCCGCCGGTTGGACTCCCGTTCGAGCCCGGGATCAGGCCCGCGCTGCCGAACGTCCCCTCGTGCGACGCCCCCGTCCCGCCGGTCAGCTCCAGGAACAGGTTCTCGAGGTCGGTCCCCGACTCGAGACCCGTGGCGTAGATCCCGGCCGTGGCGAGGGCGCGGTTGACCTCGCCGGCGCGATGCGGCTCGACGTGGACGGCCAGCCAGGGGTCGCCGTCGGTCGCCGCGCCGTCGTCCGTGCGGGCGATCCGCTCCAGCACCGCGCGCGCCTCGCCGGCCTGCGCCCGCGGGACCCGCACGCGCACGACGCCCTGCTCGCGCAGCAGCGAATCGAGCGTCCCCTCGCGCACCAGTCGGCCGCCGGCGATGATCCCGACGACGTCCGCGAGGACCCGCACCTCGGCGAGCAGGTGCGACGACACGAACACCGTCTTGCCGCTCGCGGCGAGGCGCCGGAGCATCTCGCGCATCGCGACGATGCCGGCCGGGTCGAGCCCGTTCGCCGGCTCGTCGAGCAGGAGCAGGCGCGGATCCGAGAGCAGGGCCCCGGCGATCCCGAGCCGCTGCTTCATCCCAAGCGAGTAGCCGCTGACCTTGTCGTTCGCGCGGGCCCGAAGCCCCACGAGTTCCAGGAGCTCGTCGATCCGGCCGTCCTGAACGTGCCCGCCCGCGGCCGCGAGGACGCGGAGGTTCTGCCGGCCGGACAGGTACGGGTAGAACGACGGGTTCTCGACCAGCGCCCCGACCTCGAACAGCCGCGCCCGGTCGCCGCGCCGGAACGGCCGCCCCAGTAGCTCGATCGTGCCCGCGTCCGGGTGGAGCAGCCCGGTGAGGAGCCGCATGGTCGTGGTCTTGCCGGCGCCGTTGGGGCCCAGGAATCCGTAAACGACGCCCATCGGGACCGAGAGTTCGAGCCCGTCGAGCGCGAGGCGGCTGCCGTAGCTCTTGCGCAGGCCGCGTGTTGCCAGGGCGAGGGTGCCGGGGGAGGTCACGGGCGTATCTTGCCCGGATGTCGCTTCCCGCGCCGCGCGCCTCGGGTTTCTGGCGCCGGGCGCTCAAGCTCCAGTACGCCTCGATCGGCCTGCTCGACCCGCTCATCCGGTGGTTCTGGCGGACGTTCGGGCTCGGCAACGTGCTCGACGTCGAGGTCGTGGGCCGGCGGACGGGCCGGCCGAGGCGCGTGCTGCTCGGGCTGCTGCGCGACGGCAACCGCTGGTTCCTCGGCCACCCGAACGGCGACGTCGCCTGGACCCGGAACCTCGAGGCGGCCGGACGAGCGAGGCTCCACTTCCGCGGCCTCCCGCCGGTCGAGGTCACGGCGCACCGCCTCCCAGACGGCGACCTCCGCGACCGCGCGATCCTCGCGACGAGCCAGCACCCCTTCCCGGGCAACCTCGTCTACCGGCTGGCGCGACGCCACATCCGCGCGGTCGGGGCGTTCTTTGTCCTCGAGCGGCTCGACGCCTGACCCGCCAGGCCGAGGCCCCGGCCACCGCTCCCGGGGCTTCCTGCCGTGGCGCGTCCCGCGCCACGAGGGCATAGCCTTACGTCCGTGACCGAACGCCGACCTCGAGCCCGCTTCCTCCTCCCGACCCGGCGAACGACGAGCCGCGAGCCGGAGCCGCCCGCGCCCGAGGTCTCGATGGAGGCCCGGCCGGAGGACGTCGTCGAGCCGGTCGAGCGGAGCATGGTCGACGCGGGGCTGTACGTCGGCGGCACGCGCGTCGCGACACCCGAGACGATCGCCGAGACGGCCAGGCTGCTGCGCGAGACGAAGGGCGCGATGGCCTGGATCGGGCTGTTCCGGCCGTCCGAGGCGCAGTTCCGGCCCGTCGCGGAGGAGTTCGGGCTGCATGAGGTGGCGGTCGAAGACGCGATCGTTGCCCATCAGCGACCGAAGCTCGAGCGCTACGGCGACACGCTATTCGTGGTTCTCCGCGCCGCGACCTACCTCGACCGGGAGGAGGAGGTCGAGTTCGGCGAGATCCACGTCTTCGTCGGGCCGGACTTCGTCCTGACCGTCCGTCACAGCCGGACGCCCGACCTCGCCGTCGTACGGCACCGGATGGAATCGAGCCCCGCGCTGCTGGCCCTCGGGCCGGAGGCAGTCCTGTACGCGATCCTCGACAGCGTCGTCGACGGGTTCGCGCCGGTCGTCGCGGGCCTCGACAAGGACATCGACGAGATCGAGGCCCAGGTCTTCCGCGGCGACCCGAACGTGTCGCGGCGCATCTACGAGCTGTCCGGCGAGGTGATCGAGTTCCAGCGCTCGACCCGCCCGCTCCTGGCGATGCTCGATGGGCTCATCGCGGGCTTCGAGAAGTACGGCACGCACGAGGAGCTGCAACGGCTGCTCCGCGACGTCGCCGACCACGCGACCACCGTGTCGGAGCGCGTCGCCGGGTTCCGCGAGGCCCTCGCCGCGATCCTCACCGTGAACGCGACGCTCGTCGGGCAGGCCCAGAACGAGGAGGTCCGCCGGCTGACCGAGGCGAGCATCGCCCAGAACGAGGAGGTGAAGCGGATCTCCGCCTGGGCCGCGATCATCTTCGCGCCCACGCTGATCGGGACGATCTACGGCATGAACTTCGACATGCCGGAGCTGCACTGGGCGTTCGGGTACCCGTTCGCGCTCGCCCTCATGGCCCTGGTGAGCCTGGGCCTGTGGCTCATCTTCCGGCGGCGCGGCTGGCTGTAGCGGCCGCGCC
>DATLYV010000097.1:0-14659 GCA_035574535.1 Binatia bacterium | reverse complement strand
GCCCGCGCCAGCGGATCCTTCCGGAGCTTCGCCACGAGGTCCGCGCGCCCGGCGATGACCCCTGCCTGCGGCCCGCCGACGAGCTTGTCACCGGAAAACGTGACCAGGTCCGCGCCGGCGGCGAGGCGCTCGGACGGCATCGGCTCGTGCGCCAGCCCGAAGCGCGCCGTGTCCAGCAGCGCCCCCGACCCGAGGTCGTCGACCACGATCGCGCCGTGGGCGTGCGCGGCCGCGACGAGCTCCGACGCGTCGGGCGACTCGACGAAGCCCTGTTGCGCGAAGTTCGACGGGTGGACCCGCAGGACGACCTTCGCGCGTCCGGCGACCAGGATCTCCTCGAAGTCGGCGACCCGCGTCCGGTTCGTCGTGCCGACCTCGAGCAGCCGGGCGCCGGCCCGCCGCACGATCTCGGGGATCCGCACGCCGCCACCGATCTCGACGAGCTCGCCCCGCGAGACCGCCACGCCGCCGCGACCCGCCAGCCCCACCGCCAGGGCCACCGCGGCGGCGTTGTTGTTGACGACCAGGGCCGCTTCGGCGCCGGTCAGCTTGACGACCTCATCCTCGACCGCCCAGAAGCGCCGCCCGCGCCGGCCCGTCTCCGCGTCGAGCTCGAGCATCGACGGCTGCGCCGCCGCGAGCCTCGCGGCCTCGATCGCCGCCGCCGGCCACGCGGCCCGCCCGAGGTTCGTGTGGAGCAGCACGCCGGTCGCGTTGATGACCGGCGTCAGCCCGAAGCCGGTCGAACCGGAGCCGCCCTGTGCCCCGCCACCCGCCGGCGAGCCCGAACCGGCGGGGCCGGGCCCTTCGAGCTCCCGCAGGCGCGCGACAACCTCGGCGCCGAGCTCGGCGGCCGTCCTTGCCGCCGAGTTCGCGGCCGGTCTGGCCTCCGCGCCCGCGGCCGTCCCCGCGCGCCCGTTCCCGCCATGACGCAAGAGCCGTCGGCGCTCCTCGTCGACGACCTCGCGGGCAACCGCCACGACCGCGGCGCGCTCGCGCCCATCGAGCGCCGGCGCCGCCGCGCGGAGCACCGCATCGACGCTGGGAGGTCGCATCGCCCGATCCTACTGCGGCCCGCCGTGATCGATGGGCGGCAGGGCCGGCAGCGCATTCCGCCGCACGCCCCCGACCCCGGCCGGGACGATCACATCGAAGTCCTCCGCCCGGATCGGATCGAAGAACGTCAGGACGACGGAGCGCGACACCGGCACCAAGTCGCAGATCCGCGAATTCGTCACGAGGACCTCGAGCCGCAGCCGCTCCCGCCGCTGATCGAGGGTCATCGACACCCGCTCGTCGCACGCGAGGCCGACCCACCAGACCTCGACCGTCGGCAGGAGGCCATCCGCCCGGTCGATGCCGAACTTCTCCCGCCCCTCGACCTGCTGGCCGGGCGAGAGCGACAGCAGCTTCCCGGTCGAATCGGTCAGCACGATCGGCAGCGGGCCGATCGGCCGCGGCTGCTCGACGACGAAGGTCCCGCTGTTGCCCAGCGCGCCGCAGGCGGCGGTCGCGACGGCGACCGCGAGCACGGACGCGACCCGGAACGAGCGCGCGATCCCCCCGCCTCGCGCCAGCGTGTCGAACCTCCGTGCCGTGGCCATCGATCCTCCGGCTGGCGGGAGCGCATGGGAGTCGAACCCACCGCGCGACGCCGAACGCCGCGCCACTCGTTTTGAAGACGAGAAGGCCCACCGGGGCCCTTCCGCTCCCGCGGCCAATCGTAGTCAGTCGAGCCGGAGGTGCTCCGCGAGGAAATTTCGATTGAGCGGCGCGGGTCTTCGGGCTGCGCATCGCATGGTCCGCCATGGACCGCTCGATCAGCGGATCGCCGCTCGCCGCCGCGGCGCGCGCGAACGCGTTCGCAGCCTGGACCTATGATCGCGCCGTGGTCGACCTCGATTCGCCGCCCATCCGCCTGACCGAGCTGACGGAGTGCGGTGGGTGCGCCGCGAAGCTCGGCGCCGACGCGCTGTCCGAGGCCCTCGCGGGACTCGGCGTCCACGCGATCGATGGCTCGACCGCGGCCGACTCGACCGGGCTGATCGCCGGGCTCGACCCGCCCGACGACGCCGCGGTCCACCTCGTCGCGCCGGGGGTCGCCGTGATCGGGACGGTCGACTTCTTCCCGCCGATCGTCGACGAACCGCGGACGTACGGCGAGATCGCCGCCGCGAACGCCCTGTCCGACGTCTTCGCGATGGGCGGTCGCGTCCTGTTCGCGCTGTCCGTGGCCGCGATCCCCGAGTCGATGCCGACGCCGGTCTTCCGCGCGATCCTCGACGGCGCCGCCTCGAAGGTCCGCGAGGCCGGCGGCATCCTCGCCGGCGGCCACACGATCCGCGACCCCGAGCCGAAGTACGGGCTGGCGGTGATCGGCGTCGCCTCGCCGGAGCGGCTGCTGCGCAAGGGCGGCGCACGGACGGGCGATGTGCTGCTGCTGACGAAGCGGCTCGGCACGGGCCTGCTCGTGAGCGGGCGCCGGCAGGGCCGCACGTCCGACGGCGACCTGACGGGGGCGGTCGAGTCGATGCGGGCGCTGAACCGCCGCGCGTCCGAGTTGCTGGTCGAGCACGGCGTGGCGGCCGGCACGGACGTGACGGGGTTCGGGCTGCTCGGGCACGGGCTCGAGATGGCGCGGGCGTCCGGCACGCGGTTCGAATTCGACGCGTCTGCGCTCCCGACGCTCGACGGCGCGCTCGATCTCGCCCGGGCCGGCGTCGAGACCGGCGGCGCGGCGCACAACCGCCGATTCGTCGCGGACTCGCTGACGGTCGGCGCGGACGTGCCGCCGGAGCTGGTGACGCTCGCCCACGACCCGCAGACCTCCGGGGGTCTCCTCGCCGCGATCCCCGCCGACGCGGCCCCGGACGTGCAGCGAGCCCTCGCCGCGGCCGGCGTCCCGTCCTGGCTCGTCGGCCGAGTCGAGTCGGCCCACGCCCCCGGCGTCGCGCTCATGTGATGCCTCGCTGGCCGAGGAGGTTGGCCAGACTGCGCGGGCGCATGCGCAATCGGTCGCGGGAGGCGAGGCATGAAGTCGCCCAGACGCCGCCTGACCCTTGGCGGTGATACTTCTGGCATGCGGATTTACTTCGCCGGCCCACTGTTCACCGCCGCGGAGCAGGTTTGGAACGCCACACTCGCGGGCGCGCTGCGCGACGCCGGCCACGAGGTCTTCCTGCCCCAGGAGCAGGAGAAGGGCAAGGACGCTGCGGGCATCTTCCGGCACGACGTCGGCGGCATCGACTGGGCCGACGTCCTCGTCGCGATCATGGACGGCGCCGATCCCGACGCCGGCACGAGCTGGGAGGTCGGCTACGCCTACGGCAAGAAGCCGATCGTGCTCGTCCGCACCGACATGCGACGCAACGAGGGCAGCGGCGGCTCGGGCTACAACCCGATGCTGACCGAGTCGGCGACGATCCGGATCGATGTCCCGCTCGCGTCGATGGACGAAGTGACCCGCCAGGTCCTGACCGCGCTCGCGAGCCTGCCGGCCCCGGACCGCCCACCCGCCCCGACTCCGCCATGACCCTCGACACCGCGGCCCTGTCCCAGGCCGCCACCGGCGGCCGGGCCTCGGCCTGATCATGCCCGACCCACGCGATCCGCGGGACGCCCAGCCGGCTCGACGCCGCGACGCCGCCGGTCGATGGCAGGTCGCGCCGTCCTGGGAGTCGCTGGTCGACCGGCAGATCCGCGAGGCGATGGAGGAGGGCCAGTTCGACGGCCTGCCGCACCACGGCAAGCCGCTCCCGAACGACGACAACCCGTACGCGGCCGAGTGGGGCCTCGCGTTCCACATCCTCCGCAACGCCGGCTACGCGCCGCCGTGGATCGAGGCCGACAAGGAGATCCGCGACCTCCTCGCGCGCCGGGACGGGCTCGTCGCGAGGGCCGTGGTTGCCGGGCCCGGCCGATCCGAGCTGGCGCGAAAGCGGGACCGCGCGGAGCTCGAGCGGATCGTCGCGGACGCGAACGCGGCAATCGCGCGGCTCAACTCGGAGGCGCCGAGACCGCGGCAGCACCGGACACCGCTGAATCTCGCCCGCGAGCTGGCCGCGTACGACGCCGCCGTCGACGGGGCGACGGGAGGCGATCCGCGGGGGTGAGGGGCGCAACCGGGAGGGCGGGCAGGACCTTCGATGGGCGGATCGGCGCCCGCCTCCGTGGCTACCGTGCGGCCGTGCAGCGTCTGCTCGATCATCGCCGCTTGCGCGGCTCGGGAGTGTCGGGTCCCGTGCCACGATCCCAAGGCGCGGGCGCGTCCTCGGCGGTCGGGCTCGTCCGTGCCGCGGCCCTCGCGGTGGTCGCGGCCGTCCTTCTCGCCGCCTGCGGCCCCGGCGACACGACGCCACCCGACGTCACACCGGACCCCACGACCGCGACAGCGATCGACGGGCGGTTCGAGCTGCGCTTCACGGTCGACCGCACCACCCTCCGGCCCGGCGACGACATCACCGGCACCGCCGAGCTGTGGCTGCGCGCGGGCGGGAGCGGCCTGGTCTCCGGGCCGGGAGAGATGTTCGGCTTCGAGTTCGTCGAGGTCGGCGGCCAGCACCGGGCCGTGCTGCCGGTGTTCGATGCCTCGTGCCAGCCGCACCAGGTCGGCTCGGACACGCCCCTGACGTCGCCGCTCCGCAAGTCCGGCGCCGCCGACAGCGACTTCGCCCGGGAGTTCCACCAAGGCCGCGAGATCCACCTGCCGCCCGGGCAGTGGGACATCACGGCCGTCGTGTGGTTCCACGAGGGCCGCTCGTGCGGCGGCCTCAAGCACCAGCCGCGTGCGACGGTGCGCGTGGTGGTGAACGGCTAGATCGAGCGCGGACGCGAAACGGGCGGTCGATGCGGCCGATCGGCTTCGCCGCTACATTCGGCCGCCGATGACCACCGAGTGGAACGCCGCCTCGTACGACAAGGTCGCCGACCCCCAGGCCCGATGGGGCGCGGAGGTGCTCGAGCGGCTCCCACTGCGCGGCGACGAGACGGTCCTCGACGCGGGTTGCGGAACGGGCCGTGTCACGGAGCTGCTGCTGGCTCGCCTGCCCCGCGGCCGCGTCGTGGCGCTGGACGCCTCGGCGGCGATGCTCGAGCAGGCCCGGGCGCGCCTGGCCGCGTACGGCGATCGGGTCGCGTACGTCGAGGCGGACCTCGAGCGGCCGCTCCCGCTGCCGGAGCCGGTCGACGCCATCCTGTCGACGGCGACCTTCCACTGGGTCATGGACCACGACGCACTCTTCGCGAACCTCGCCGCGGTGCTGCGCCCCGACGGCTGGCTGGTCGCCCAGTGCGGCGGGTTCGGGAACGTCGCGACGTTCCTGCGGATCGTCGGCGAGCTGCTGCCCGGCTACCACCGTCGACACAACTTCCAAACGCCCGAGGCGACGCGCGCGCGGCTGGAGGCATGCGGCTTCGACCGCATCGAGGCGTGGCTGTCCGAGGCGCCGACGCCGTTCGAGTCGCTGCCGCAGCTCGAGACCTTCCTGGAAACCGTGTGCCTGCGCACCTTCCTCGAGCACGTGGCGCCCGATGATCGAACCGCCTTCGTGCGCGAGGTCGCCGCGCGCCTCCCCGATCGAACGCTCGACTACGTCCGCCTCAACATCACCGCCCGCCGCGCCTCGACCTGACCGCCCCGCGGCCGGAAGTACACTCCCAGTATCGGTCGACCGACCGACGGTGAACCAACAGAGGCACGGAGGACCCTTGCCGAAGTCGTACGTTCGCCTGACCCAGCCCCTCGTGCGTGACACGAAGGGCGGCGAGCTCCGTCCCGCGACGTGGGACGAGGCGCTCGACCGGACCGTCGCGGGCTTCAAGGCCGCCCTCGAACGCCACCGGCAGACCGGCGACAAGTCCCCGATCGGGATCTTCAGCTGCTCCAAGGCGACCAACGAGGTCAACTACGCGGCCCAGAAGCTCGCCCGCCAGGTCCTGGGCAGCAACAACATCGACAGCTGCAACCGCACCTGACACGCACCGTCTGTCGCCGGTCTGGCGACCGTCTTCGGTGCTGGCGGCGGAACCAGCTCATATCGCGAGGCTGAGGACACCGATCTGATCGTCCTCTGGGGCAGCAACGCCCGGGAGACGCATCCGATCTTCTTCCATCACCTCCTCAAAGGCGTCCGCAACGGCGCTCGCCTCTACGCGGTCGATCCGCGCCGGACGAGCTCGGCCGAGTGGGCGGACGTCTGGCTCGGCCTGGACGTCGGCAGCGACATCGCGCTCGCGAACGCGATCGGGCGCGAGATCATCCACGCGGGCCTCGCGAACCAGGCGTTCATCGACCGCGCGACGAGCGACTTCGAGGCCTACCGGGCCAAGGTCGAGAGCTACACCCTCGAGTATGCCGAGCGCGAGACGGGCGTGCCCGCCGCCGCGATCCAGGAGCTGGCCCACGCCTACGCGACCGCGGACAAGGCGATGATCTGCTGGACCTTGGGCATCACCGAGCACCACAACGCGGTCGACAACGTCCTCGCGCTGATCAACCTCGCGCTGCTGACCGGGCACGTCGGGAAGTACGGCTCCGGCCTGAACCCGCTGCGTGGCCAGAACAACGTCCAGGGCGGCGGCGACATGGGCGCGCTGCCGGATCGGTTGCCGGGCTTCCAGTACGTCGAGAACGACAACCTCCGGAAGCGCTGCGAGATGATCTGGGGCTGCGACATCCCGCCGAAGCGCGGCTGGCACCTGTCCGGCATGTTCGAGGCAATGGATCGCGGCGAGCTGACGACCCTCTACGTCATCGGCGAGAACCCGATGCAGTCGGAGGCCGACCGCCACCTCACCGAGAGGCGCCTCCGCGGACTCGACTTCATGGTCGTCCAGGACATCTTCATGACCGCGACGGCGGAGATCGCGGACGTGGTGCTCCCGGCTGCGGCGTCCTGGGCGGAGTCGGAGGGGACCGTCACGAACTCTGAGCGCCGCGTCCAGCGCGTGCGCAAGGCGATGGACCCGCCGGGTGACGCCCGCGACGACCTCTGGATCATCTACGAGCTCGCGCGCCGCCTCGGCCGGGACTGGGGCGAGGCCTCCGCGGAGGCGACCTGGAACGAAGTCCGGCAGGTCTCGCCGGTCCACCGCGGCATGTCGTACGAGCGGCTCGAGGCGCTCGGCGGGATCCAGTGGCCGTGCTGGGACGAGCAGCACCCCGGCGAGATGTTCCTCCACTCGCGGCTCTGGGAGGACCCGGTGCCGGGGCTGCGGGCGCCGTTCGTGCCGGTCGACCACGACCCGCCGGTCGACAAGCTGACCGACGAGTTCCCGATCCGCCTGACGACCGGTCGACGGCTGGACTCGTACAACACCGGCGTGCAATCGGGCGGGTTCACGTCGCCGCTGCGGCGGGGCGAGTCGCTGGACATCTCGCCCGAGGACGCGGAGCGCTACGGTCTCGCCGAGGGCGAGCGGGTGCGGGTGATTTCGCGGCGGGGCGCGGTCGAGGCGCCCGTCCGCATCGACCCAGGGCTACGACCGGGCCTGACCTTCATGACCCTCCACTTCCAGGACGACGTCCCGACGAACGTCCTGACGATCGACGCGACGGACCCGAAGTCCGGCACGGCCGAGTTCAAGGCCACGGCGATCCGGATCGAGAAGCTCGAGGCACCGGTCCCCGCCTGACCGGCAAGGCGACCCGCCCGCGCGGACCGGAACGGCGACCTCGCGTGGTGGACGCCGAGCCGGCCGGCGAAGGGCTCCTCGGGTGCGCTGAAGCGGTTCGGCTGATGTGGGGTGCCGGGACTGACGCGGCTGCCACGAGCGCGGGCCTCCTTGGCCGCCGGCACGGGTTCTACACTCGCTCCCGATGGACCTGCACGTCATCGGGCCGCTCGCCTCGCCCGCGGAGCGGGCGGCGGTCGATGCGGTCCTCGGGCCGCCGGAGAGCGGCTGGCGGGGCGGCGGGCGCGACGTCCGGACGGAGGGGCACGTCGCGAGAGGCGGGCACGAGGCCCGGAGGCGACGCGACCTCCTGCTCCCGGCCCTCCACGCGCTGCAGGATCGGGTCGGCCAGATCACGCAGCCAGGACTGAACTACATCTGCCGGCGCTTGTCCGTGCCGCCCGCCGAGGCCTACGGGGTGGCGACGTTCTACGCGCTGTTCGCCACGCGACCGCGGCCGCCCGCGGTCGCCCACGTCTGCGACGACATCGCCTGCCGCCTTGCGGGCGCCGAGGAGGTCTGCGCCGACCTCGCCCGCACCATCGGACCGGCCGGTGAACCCGCGCGCAACGGGGACATGACCTGGCTCCGCAGCCCCTGCCTGGGCGCGTGCGAGCTCGCGCCCGCCGCGCTGCTGACCGTCGCCGGCGAGGAACCGATCCGCGAGACGCTGGCCCCGGTCGACGCGGCCGGGATCGTCGCGCGGCTGGAGCGCACGGGCGGAACGACCGGCGCCAGCGGCACGGGCGGCACAGGCGGCGCCGGCGGCGCGAGCGGCGGCGTCGGGGATGTCGCGCGACCCACGAACGGCGCCATGGCGCCCGCGACCCTCGCGACCGGTGCCGACAGAATCCGAAGGTCCGTGCCCCAGGCCGGCGAGCCGCAGCTCCAGCTGCTCCGCCGGGTCGGCCTCGTCGACCCGACCTCGCTGGAGGACTACCTCGCGCACCGCGGCTACCTCGCGCTCCACCAGGCGCTCGCGATGGGCACCGAGGCGGTCATCAAGGAGGTCACCGACGCCCGCTTGGTCGGCCGCGGCGGTGCCGCCTTCCCGACCGGCCGCAAGTGGGCCGCCGTCGCGGCCCAGCCCGCGCAGCCGCACTACGCGGTGTGCAACGCCGACGAGTCGGAGCCCGGCACGTTCAAGGATCGGGTGCTGATGGAGCTCGACCCGTTCTGCGTCGTGGAGGCGATGACGATCGAGGGCTTCGCGACCGGCGCCTCGAAGGGCTACCTCTACATCCGCGGCGAGTACCCCCTCGCCGAATCTCGCCTCCGTGGCGCGATCGCGGCGGCCCGCGAGGCCGGCTACCTCGGCCCGAGCGTCGCCGGCAGCGAGTTCGCCTTCGACATCGAGGTTCGCCGCGGCGCCGGCGCGTACATCTGCGGCGAGGAGACCGCGCTGTTCGAGTCGATCGAGGGCAAGCGCGGCGAGCCGCGCAACAAGCCGCCCTTCCCGGTCGAGGTGGGGCTGTTCGGCAAGCCGACCGTCGTCAACAACGTCGAGACCCTCGCGAACGTCCTCGCGATCCTCGAGAACGGGCCCGGCGGCGGCGCGCGCTTCGCGGAGGTCGGGTCGGAGAGCTCGACCGGGCCCAAGCTGTTCTGCCTGTCGGGCAACGTCGCGCGCCCCGGGGTGTACGAGGTGCCGTTCGGGACGACGCTCCGCGAGCTGCTCGAGCTGGGCGGCGGCGTGCCGGGCGGCCGATCGATCCGGGCGATCCTGCTCGGCGGCGCCGCCGGCGTGTTCGTCGGGCCGGACGCGCTCGACACGCCGCTGACGTTCGAGGGGACGCGGGCGATCGGCGCGACGCTGGGGTCTGGCGTCGTGATGGTCTTCGACGAGACGGCCGACCTGGTCGGCACCCTGCGCCGGATCGCGGCGTTCTTCCGCGACGAGTCGTGCGGGCAGTGCGTCCCGTGCCGTGTCGGGACGGTCCGGCAGGAGGAGCTGCTCGCGCGCCTGGCCGACCGGGTCGAGGTGCGGTCGCGGGACGAGGAGCTGGCGCTTCTGCGCGAGATCGGGCAGGCGATGCGCGACGCCTCGATCTGCGGGCTCGGGCAGACGGCGTCGTCGGCGATCGAGACGGCCCTGCGGCGGCCGGAGCTGGTGGCGCTGTGAGCGCTCCGCAGGCCCTGGGCAACGAGGTGGCGCCGTGAGCGACGAGCGTGTGCCCTCGACCAACTTCGACGCGGCCTCGGACGCCGGCCCGAACGAGGGGCCGGGGCCCGGCGTCGTCTTCACCACTCCGCCAGCGCGCGCGTCGCGGATCCCGCAGCCGCCCCCGCGGGAGCTCCCGCCCCGTGTGACACTGACGATCGACGGCGCCGAGGTGTCCGTGCCCGCCGGCTCGACCATCCTCGAGGCCTGCAGGTCCCAGGGCCTCGACGTCCCGACCCTCTGCTACCTCGAGAACCTCACGCCGGTGAACGTGTGCCGGGTGTGCGTGGTCGAGGTCAAGGGCGCCCGCGTCCTCGCGCCGGCGTGCTCGCGCAAGGTCGAGGAGGGCATGGAGGTGCTCACGGAGTCCGAGCGCGTCCGGCTCGCCCGCAAGGTCGTGCTGGAGTTCCTCGACTCCTCGGTCGACACCGCGCTCGGGGGGCCGCAGCGGCCCGACGGGTCGGTGCAGCGGTACCGCGAGCGGTACGGCGCGGATCCCGGTCGGTTCGGCCAGCCCGCCGCCGCGGCTGGGCCGCACGAGCGCGACGACCGCGAGCCCGGGCACCACCACTCCCCCCGCGGGGCCGAGGCGGCCCTCGCCGCGACCGTCGAGCAGCCCGTGAAGGTCGACAACAACCTGTACGTGCGGGACTACTCGAAGTGCATCCTCTGCTACAAGTGCGTCGAGGCGTGCGGCGAGGACGCGCAGAACACGTTCGCGATCGCCGTTGCGGGGCGGGGCTTCGACGCGCGGATCTCCACGGAGTGGGACGTGCCGCTTCCGGATTCGGCGTGCGTCTACTGCGGCAACTGCATCGGCGTCTGCCCGACGGGCGCGCTGATGTTCAAGACCGAGTTCGACATGCGCGAGGCGGGCACGTGGGACGAGTCCGCGCAGACGGTGACCCCGACGATCTGCCCGTATTGCGGCGTCGGCTGCGCGGTCGAGCTGCACGTGCAGGACAACCGGATCGTGAAGGTCACCTCGCCGCTCGACTCGTCGGTGACCGCGGGCCACCTCTGCGTCAAGGGCCGCTTCGGATTCGAGTTCTCGAACGCGGCCCCGTCCCGCGACCAGCCGCCGGGCTGACGACGCATGCACTTCGAGCATTCGATCGAGATCGACGCACCGCAGCAGCGCGTCTGGGACGTCCTCTCGGACATCGAGGGCTGGCCTTCGCGCATCGAGACGGTCGAATCGGCCGAGGTCCTCGAGGGGCCCCTGGCTCAAGGCGCCCGGGTCCGGCTCCGCCAACCGAAGCTGTCAGCGGGCACCTGGGACATCACGACCTGGCAGGCGCCGACCTTCTTCGAGTGGATGCAGAAGTCGCTCGGGGCGACGATCGTGGCCGGCCACCGCGTCGAGCCGCTCGGCGACGCCCGCTCCCACCTCACGCTGACGATCGAGATGGGCGGTCTCCTCGGCTCGATCATGGGCCGCTTCTACGCCGACCTCACGAACCGCTACATGACCATCGAGGCTGAGGGCCTGAAGCGCGCCGCCGAGGGGCAGTAGCCGGCGCTCCGTGCCGAGACGCCGCGGGCCCACGCGCCTGCGCCCACCCGCCTGCGCCCACCCGCCTGCGCCCACCCGTCTGCGCCCACCCGTCTGCGCCCACCCGTCTGCACTCACATTGCTGCGCTCGCCCGTCTGCACTCACATTCCTGCGCACACGCATTCGCCCTGCGCCCACCCGTCTGCGCCCACATTCCTGGGAGTGAAGTTTCCGCCTCGTAGCAGGCTGGGCGAGCATCCGCAGACGGCACTGTCGACGACTCAATTCCTGGTCGGCATACCACTGACCCGAACACGCCCGCAGAGCACGGGATTGGTCGCCAAAGTGGCGAAAGACTTCACCCACAGGAATACCTAACCGGTGAGACCGGATCTGCGAACCCGGATAGGCGAGGCCGGCTCGGCCGTGCCGGCTCGGCGTGGCCTATGTCCCGACCCGCACCCCGCGCGGCGGCCGCTCGAGGACGACGGCTGTTCCGCCCTCGACCCGAACCCAGACGATTGCGGATCCGGGCCACGCCGCATCGCCGCGGAGTGCCGCGAGCACATCCGTTGACCGCGCCGGAAAGGCCGCGGCCAGCGTGGCATCGTAGGCGCGGGCGACCGCGCGCGTGGCCGCGGTCGACCGAAGCAGCAACAGGCTGGAGACGTCGGCCGAGTCACCGAGCCGGCCGCGCAGTGCCTCCGCCTTCTCCGCGAGCCGCCGCACGACGAGCTCCAGCCGCCGAAGTTCGGAGTGGCACTCGCAGGCGATCACCGTCTGGTCGGAGACTCGACGGATGACCAGGTCGATCACGCCGCGCGCGGCCGGCACCGGCACCTCGGGCTGGCCGCGCCAAAGTGGACCAGACTCGCGGAGGAGCGCCTCGATCATCGGCGCCTGGAAGCGATCGTGCAGTCTCGGACCGAGGCCTGGGAAGTAACGGACGCCGAGATCGGCTCCGAGGCATGCGCCGATCGCGACAAGGACGCCGACGCTCGGCTGAGCCGAGCCGGCCTCGATCTTCGCGAGATAGCCCTGCGTAATCCTGGTGCATCGGGCGAGCTGCGCCTGGGTCAGTCCCGCTTCGGTTCGCGCTTCGAGGACCTGCCGCCCGATCCACCGGTAGACGTCGTTCGCGCGACGTCGGAGCTGGCGCGGTCCCAGCCCGCGAAACAGGGGCCGGGCAGGATCCGAGCGTGCGACCGCCATGTCGTAGGGGTTCATTTCTGCCAGTGAAGCCTTCGCGGCTTACCTGTCGCTTACGCGGCCGCATGACGATCCTGCGAGTCGGCGGCGGTATTCCTGCCAGTGAAGAATCGGGGTCGTCAGGGCGGCGCGCGGGGGGTGTATTCGCCTCGAACGGTTCCCTGCCGGCCAATCCATTCCTGTGGGGCATCAACGACGGCAGTGGAACCCCATTTCGAGGATGACCACGCTCCGTCGGCTCAAGAAACTTCACCCACAGGAATACCGAGAGGCGTCGCCGCACGGGCGCACGTGCTGGTGATCGAAGCCGCCTCGCCGCACGGGCGCACGTGCTGGTGATCGAAGCCGCCTCGCCGCACGGCCGCAACGTGCTGGTGATCGCAGATGCCTCGCGCGGCGCTGCCCCCTACTCGATGAGCGTCGACTCCTCGACGTTGATCATCCGCGCGTACAGGACTTGCTCGTTGACCTCGAGGTTGTTGATCAGGCCGAGGCAGCGGATCACGCCCGCGCCGATGAGCTCGCCGGCCACCTCGCCAAACTCGACCTCGACGATCACGTTGTCGGCCCGGACGTCGTCGGAGACGCCGGTCGGGTCGCGCCACAGGCCGGCGCCGCTGAGGTGCGTCGCGGCCGGGATGAAGTCGACGGCTGAGGCCTTCGCACGCGGCAGCGTCAGGGTCAGCAGCTCGCGCTGGACGCGCTCGAGGCGCGTCCCGGTCGAGGCGTCGCCGAACAGCAGCGCGTAGAGCACGTCCTTCGCGAGTTCCAGCAGCTCCTCGCCGTCTTCCGTGCGGTGCTCGCGCGCGATCCGGACCGTGCCCTTCGCGGGCGCGGTCGGCAGGAGGTGGCCGCCCGCGATGAGCGCCGCCCGATCGATGCCCTCGTAGGCAGCGAGGAACACCCGGATGCCCGCCTCGTCGAGCCGGAGCTCGTTCACCCGCGCGACCCGCGCTGCGCGCGACGCGTCGTCGTCCGTCGCGCTCGGTCGGTCGCCCGTCACCCGGTCGCTTGTCACGCGATGCCCAGGAGGTCGCGCAGGTCGACCCGGCCGTCGTGCGTGTAGACGTTGAACGAGTCGCCGCGCAGGAACCCGATGAGGGTCACGCCGAGCCGGTCCGCAAGCCGTACCGCGAGGTCGGATGGCGCCGACACGGCGCAGACGATCGGCACGCCTGCGACCGCGGCCTTCTGGACGATCTCGAACGACACGCGGCCCGAGACCATCAGGATCCGGTCCCACAGCGGCAATTCCTTCGCGATCGCCCGCGACCCGATGAGCTTGTCGAGCGCGTTGTGCCGCCCGACGTCCTCGCGGATCGCGACCAGCCGCCCGTCGGTCTCGAACAGCCCGGCCGCGTGCAGCCCGCCCGTCCGCTCGAAGGCCGCCTGCGCGGCCCGGAGCGCATCGGGGAGCCCGAGAATCACCGAGCGCGCGACCACCGGCAGGCCCTTCGGCAGCGGCTCGCAGCGCACGGCGACATCGTCGATCGAGGCCTTGCCGCAGATGCCGCACGACGCCGTGGCCACGAAGTTGCGCTTTGCGGCGAGGGCCGGGTTGAAGGGCTTCGCGAGCCGGACGAGGACCGTGTCGTCCGGCTCCGCGACCGCCCCCGGGTCGCCGTACGAGACCCCGCGGACCTCGTTCCCGACCAGCAGCCCCTCGGTCGTCATGAACCCGATCGCGAGCTCCTCCTCGAAACCGGGGGTCCGCATCGTGACCGCGACCTGGACCGGCTCCTGGCGCGGGCCGGCCGCGCGGATCTCGAGCGGCTCCTCGCCGACGACGAGATCGTCGCGGATCTCCAGCTCGTTGCCTCGGACCGCGATGACGCGGGCGCTCGTGACGTGGCGGATGGGCAGGGCGGGGTCGAGCGGGATGCTCGGCGGCTCCTTCGAGGGCGATCCCATCGAAGGCGATCCCCACGAGGGCGGTTCGTTCGACGGCGCGGCCATCGCGGCGAGCCTCCGGTCGACTGGCGGACGAGGGCGGACGGAGCCGAGCTCAGGCCGAGGGCGCGGGCGCCGGATCGTGGCGATGCTGCCGGCCGAGTCGGTGCGCGCGGGCGTGCTCGATCTCGCCCTCGAGGCGGGGGCGGGTCGGCGGCTTGCGGTCCGGCCC
>DATLYV010000096.1:0-3152 GCA_035574535.1 Binatia bacterium | reverse complement strand
CCCTCGTCCGACCCCGTCGCGTCCAGCGCCCGGCGGGTGGGGCGGCGTCCGGGTCGGGATGGGAGCCGCCGGGGTCGGCGGGCTCGTCCCCAGGCGGCTCGAGATGTCCGCCGCCGTCGAGCCGGAGCCGCCGCTCGATCTCCTCCTCGGAGAGCACCGCCTCCTCGGTGTAGCCGGCCGGCCGTCGCCCGAGACCGAGCCGCTCGGAGGGATCGGTGCCCTTGGAGCGCCTAGGACCGCTCATGGGCGGGCTCGGCCGGGTCGGGGCCCGGCCGGTCGCGGCGCAGCACGAAGGCGACCACGCCGAACAGCACCAGCGCGCCGATGAACGCGACGACACCAGTCGCGCTCGAGACCAGGAGCGACATGAGCCCCAGCGTCGCGCACACGGCGAGGATGAGCAAGACGGTCGCCCGATGCGAAAGTCCCAGGTCGAGCAGCCGATGGTGGATGTGCCCGCGGTCGGGGCTGAACGGCGATCGGCCGGATGACAGCCGCCGGACGATGACCCAGAAGGTGTCGATGATCGGGACTGCGAGGACGAGCAGCGCCGCGACGACCTTGGCCTCGCCGAGGATCGACAGGGCACCGAGGGCGTAGCCCATGAACATCACGCCGGCGGTGCCCTGGAAGATGACGGCCGGCTGGAAGTTCCAGCGCAGGAAGCCGAGGAGCCCGCCCGCGAGCACGAAGCACAGGACCGCGACGAGCGGCTGGTCGACCTGGGTGGTCAGCGACAGCACCCCGAGCGTGGCGGCGGCGATGAGCGCGATGCCGGTCGAGAGGCCGTCGAGCCCGTCGATGAAGTTCAGGCTGTTGATCATCCCGACCATCCAGACGACGGTGAAGCCGACCGCGACGAGGTCGGGCAGCTGGATCTTCCCGGGCCCGAAGGGATCGCCGACATTGGTGATCGCGATGCCGGCCCACAGGGCGACCGCGGCCACGGCGAGCTGGCCCGCGAACTGCCAGCGAGCTCGCAGGTCGAAGCGGTCGTCGAGGACGCCGATGACCGTCGCGAGGAGACCGCCGCCGAAGAGACCCAGCACATTCTCCTGGGTCACGCCGCGGATGCCGGGCATGCCCGGGATCAGTTCCCGGAACAGCACGAGGCCGCCCCCGACGAGCAGGAACGCCGCAGCGACCGCGACGCCCCCGCCGCGCGGGAGCGGTGCGTCGTGCTGCTTCCGCGGGTCGGGCAGGTCCACAAGGCCCAGGGCGCTACCGATGCGCCGAACGATCGGCGTGGCGATGAACGAAACGAGCGCCGTGGCGAGGAAGGCGGCGATGAGGACCGGCAGAACCTCGTCCGTCGATGACGCGAAGCTCACGCGCCCTCACCGAACAGGCCGGGCACCGGGAAGCGCGCCACGATTCCGGCCACCTCGGCCGCGATCGACGCCTTCGCCGAGGGGTCGTCCCGGCGGGCGATCGTCTCGGTGATCAGGCGGGCGATCGTGCGCATCTCGTCGGGACCGAAGCCCCGCGTCGTTGTCGCCGGCGTCCCGAGGCGGATCCCGGACGAGGTGTTCGGCGGCAG
This sequence comes from Binatia bacterium, assembly GCA_035574535.1. GTDB lineage: Bacteria > Chloroflexota > Limnocylindria > Limnocylindrales > CSP1-4 > UBA5189. The sequence goes on along the minus strand of DATLYV010000096.1, from coordinate 1,612 downwards.
CGGATCGAACGGGATGGCGTTCTTGTTGACGGTGATCCCGACCTCATCGAGGAGGTGCTCGGCCTCCTTGCCCGTGACGCCGAGCGGGGTCACGTCGACGAGCAGCAGGTGGTTGTCCGTGCCCCCCGAGACAATCCGCGCCCCGCGCTCGGCGAGGCTCTCGGCCAGCACGGCCGCGTTCTCGACCGTGCGGCGCTGGTCCTCGCGGAACTCCGCGCCGGCGGCGAGCAGCAGCCCCACGGCCTTGCCCGCGATCACGTGCATCAGCGGGCCGCCCTGGACGCCCGGGAAGACCGACTTGTCGACCTGGGCGGCGAGCGTCGACCTGACCGTCGGGAAGTCGGCCGGGTCGACGGCGTCGGGGAGGTTCTCGCGGCAGAAGATCAGGCCGCCGCGTCCGCCGCGGAGCGTCTTGTGGGTCGTGGTCGTGACGATGTCGGCGTGCGGGAACGGGCTCGGGTGAAGGCCCGCCGCGACGAGGCCGGCGATGTGGGCCATGTCGACCATGAGCAGCGCGCCGACGCCGTGCGCGATCGCGGCCATGCGCTCGAAGTCCCAGAGCCGCGGGTACGCGGACGCCCCGCCGACGATCAGCTTCGGACGGACCTCCTTCGCCTGCGCCTCGAGGGCGTCATAGTCGACCCGCTCGGTCGCCCTGTCGACTCCGTAGGCGTGGATGTCGTAGAGGCGGCCGGAGAAGTTGACCGGCGAGCCGTGGGTCAGGTGGCCGCCGTGGGCGAGGTTCATGCCGAGGACGCGGTCGCCCGGCTGGAGGACCGCGAAATAGGCGGCCATGTTGGCCTGGGCGCCCGAGTGAGGCTGGACGTTGACGTGCTCGGCGCCGGGGAAGAGCGCGAGCGCCCGCTCGATCGCGAGGTTCTCGGCGATGTCCACGTACTCGCAGCCGCCGTAGTAGCGCCGGCCTGGCAGGCCCTCGGCATACTTGTTGGTCAGCCACGAGCCCTGGGCCTCCAGGACCGCGCCGTAGACGTAGTTTTCGCTCGCGATGAGCTCGATCTTGTCGCGCTGGCGGTCGCGCTCGCGGACCATCGCGTCCCACAGCTCGGGATCGACGTCGGCGAGGCTCGCCCAGGCGAGGCGGGATGTGCTCGAGATGGTCATGGCGTGCCTCTCGCCGCTGGGGTCCTGATGGTCGCCTAATCGTCCCACATCGAGGTGGCGCCGAGGCGGCGCCTCACCCGTGCCGGGCGCCCGGCCCGAGCGTCGCCAGCACCTCCTCGATCCGGGCCGCCGGGATGGCCCCGGCGCGGAGGACCGCGGCCTCGCTGCCGCTGACGTCCACGACCGTCGACGCGGGGCCGCCGCGGGCAGGTCCCCCATCGAGCACGAGGTCGATGGCGTCGCCGAGCAGCCGCTCGATCTCGTCGGCGTCGCGGGCCTCCGGCTCACCCGAGCGGTTGGCCGAGGTCGTGGGCAACGGCCCGAGCGCGGCCGCGAGCGCCCGCGGCGCCTCGTGATCCGGGACGCGCAGCCCGACCGTCGGGATCGCGCCGGGCGCCAGCGCGCCGCCGGTGAGCGCGAGGGGCAGCGGCACGTCAGTCCGTCGCCGCACGACCAGCGTGAGCCCGCCGGGCCAGAAGGCCGCCGCGAG
>DATLYV010000095.1:0-16689 GCA_035574535.1 Binatia bacterium | reverse complement strand
TGGGCGCGCTGTCCGTGCTGGGCCTCGGGGCCGTGCTCGTCGTCATGAGCGGCGCCCACCTCGCCGTCGCGCGCTACGACGTGATCCTCGCGACGACCGCGGCCTGCATCTTCGACCCCGACGCGGAGTGCGCGCCGACGGGCTCCCCGGACCCGAGCAGCGGCGCTGCCACACTGGAGCCCGGCGAGACCCCGCTGCCGTCCCTGCCGAGCGTCGGTCCGGACGTCTCGGAGCCCGCCATCCCGCCGTGGGACGGCCGCGAGCGGCTCAACATCCTCCTCATCGGGTCGGACGAACAGGACCGCGCGCACAACACGGACACGCTGATCACGGTCTCGATCGACCCGCAGACGAACCAGGTCGTGATGTTCTCGCTGCCCCGGGACACGGTCGACGTGCCGATTCCGCCGGGACCGGCCCGGAACGTCTACGGCAACGTCTACGGGCTGAAGATCAACAGCCTCTGGGTCAACGCCCGCCAGCGCGGCGACGCCTGGCCGGGCAGCGCGAACGTCCGCGGCTACAACGCGCTCAAGCAGGTCATCGGCTACCTGTACGGGCTCGACATCAAGTACTTCGTCGAGGTCAACTTCGACGGCTTCAAGAAGGTCGTCGACACGCTGGGCGGGGTCACGATCAACGTCCAGGTCCCGCTCCTCGACGACAACTTCCCGCGCGCCGGCGGGGCGCGCGAGCGCCTGTACGTCCCCGCGGGACTGCAGCACATGGACGGTCAGGCGGCGCTCGACTACGCCCGCTCCCGCAAGAGCACCTCGGACTTCGAGCGGGCGGCGCGACAGCAGCGGGTCATCGTCTCGGTGCGCCAGCAGCTCGACATCGCGTCCGTGCTGCGGAACCTCCAGCCACTCGCCGACGCGATCGGCGAGTCCGTGCGGACCGACATCCCGCGCGACCTCGTGCCACAGCTGCTGGGCCTCGCGGACCGGATCGACACGCGGTCGATCCGCTCGGTCATCTTCACGCCACCGTTCTACCAGCAGGAGTTCCTGTCGAGCCCGCGCGGCTACATCATCGTCCCGCGGGTGCAACGGATCCGGCAGGCGGTCGCCGACGCCTTCAACGTCGATCCGGGCTTCCTCGAGGCGCGCGACGCACTGCTGGAGGAGGCCGCGACTGTCTGGGTCCTGAACGGCAGCGGTCGACAGGGCGAGGCGGCCCGCCTGTCCGAGTTCCTGAGCTACGTCGGGATCAACGCGACCGCGCCGCGGCGGGAGCCGGACGTCAGCGGCCTCCCGACAACGACCGTCCGGGCCTACAACGGCGCCGAGACGGCCTTCCCGCTGACGGCTGCCGCGCTCCAGGAGATCTTCGGCGTGCCGGTCACCCCGGTGACGGACGCCGACGTCCGCGCCAACTTCGTCGTGATCACCGGCGGCGATACGCCGCAACTCACCCCGCCGCCGGCCCCGTAGCGTTCTCTCGCGGCTGGTCGGCCTCCCTCACGGCGGGTCGTTTTCCGTCTTTCCTTGGCTGGATCGCCCGCTGCGTGTCGCCCTCGTCCCCCAGGTATTCCTCGCAGTGAAGTTTCCGGTTCTGTACTCGTCCAGCGCGAACCGAACGAGCCTCGAACATCGGCGCCTTTCTTCCTGTCAGGCATGGAACCGGCCCGAAACAAGCCCATCTGGACGAGGTTCGGACCCGTCCGCCGCCGAAACTTCACCCACGGGAATAACGGCGAGGGAGCGACGTGAGGCCAGCCGAGGGTTCGGCCCCGGCGCACGGACGGAGTCGCCGCGATCCTCGACGGCGGCGCCTCGACGGCGGCGCCTCGACAGCGGCGCCTCGACAGCGGCGCCTGCCCGACGTTCGTCAGCGCGACGGGATCGGCGTGAGCCAGTGCGCGAAGCGTGAGTCGCGGCCGCGGACCGCCGCAAAGTACGCCTCGTGCAGCTGCTTCGTGATCGGGCCGATCTCGCCGCCGCCGATCCGGCGATGGTCGAGCTCGACGACGGGCGAGAGCTGGACGCCCGTGCCGCAGAGGAACATCTCGTCGGCGACGTAGAGCTCCGACCGGTCGATCGAGCGGATCTCGGTCGGGATCGCGAAGACCTCGGCGAGCTCGAGGACCGCCCTGCGGGTGACGCCCTCGAGGATGTCGTCGTTGACCGGCGGGGTGGTCAGGATGCCGTCGCGGACCATGAACATGTTGGCCGCCGAGGCCTCCGACGCGTGGCCGTCGGGCGTGAGGACCAGCGCCTCGTCGAAGCCGTTGAGCTCCGCCTCCGACTTCTGGAAGGCCATGTTCACGTAGCCGCCGACGATCTTGCCGCGGGCCGGGATGGCGTCGTCGGCGTTGCGCCGCCAGCTGGACGTCATGACTCGCACGCCGTTGTCGGTGTCGATGTAGTTGCCGAACGGCAGCGCGACGACCAGGAACTCGTGCGGCAGGTTGTGCAGCCGCACCCCGATCGACATGCCGGACTTGTAGAAGCACGGCCGGACGTAGGCGTCGCTCCGGAAGCCGTTCCGCTTGATCGTCTCGACGACGATGCGCACGAGCTCGTCGATGGGCGGCAGGTCGGCCATCAGCAGCATCCCGGCGTTCCGCCGGATGCGCTCCATGTGCTCGCGCAGCTTGAGGCCGTAGAGGACGCCCTGCTCCTCGTTCCAGTACGCGCGAATGCCCTCGAACACGGCCGTGCCGTACAGGAAGGCGTGGGTCATGACGCTGACTTTGGCGTTGCGCATCGGGACGTACTCACCCTGGAAGTAGGTGATGAGGTCGTCCATCTGGCTCGGGGCGCCATGGGCGTCGGCGTGGGGGTCGGTCGACGGGTGGGCCTTGGGCTTCTCGGTCAGCATCGCGGCTGCTCCTCGGTCTGCGGCGATCGCCGCGTCGGATCGTCATTCGAACGTCGGATGCGCCCGCCGGCGTGCCGGGGGTTCCACCCGGGCCGGAGTATAGCCGCGGCCCTCCCCGCTCCCCGTGCCGAAGGGTCCCCTATCCGACGGTGATTCCGACGCCGACGGTGACCAGGTAGGCGAGGTAGAAGACGCCTCCGACGAGCAACCAGCGGCCGCGCAGCCGGCCCGTCCGCCACATCGGCAGGAAGATCGCGGCGCTCGAGAGGAAGGCGATCCCGGCAGAGGTGAACGCCAGGTAGCTGCCCGGGCCGGCGACCCAAGACTCCGGTGCGAACAGCAGCGCGACGGACACCGGGATGGCCGACTGGAAGACCATCGCGCCGGTGATGTTGCCCATGGCCAGGGTGTCCTTGCCCTGGCGGACCCAGATGATCGAGTTGAACTTCTCCGGCAGCTCCGTCGCGATCGGCGCGATCACGAGCGCGAGGAGCACCTGGCTCACGCCGAGGGTCGAGGCGACGTGCTCGACGGCGTCGACGAAGGCGATGGCCCCGACGATGATCAGCCCGAGGGCCGCAAGCACCTGCACGTTCACGACGCGCAATCGCGGCGACCCGTCCTCCGCGACCGTCCGGCCCGCGTCGAGGGGGTGGAACCGCAGCGGCGCGAGATCCTCCGCGTCGACGTCGGGGTCGGCCTCGAAATGTGCCTTCACGTACCAGGCGTAGATGACGAACAGCAGGATCGCCACGACGATCTTCGGGATCGTCGCGTCGGCCGGCAGCAGGACCGCGGCCGCGATCGCGATGCCATAGGAGATCGCAAAGGACCGCATGTCCGTGGCGAGCACGCCGCTGTCGACCGGCATGACGTCGCCCGCGGAACGCTTGCGGGCCTGGATCATAACCGCGACGCCCGTCACGAACATCGCCAGCGTCGCGAGCATGAACGGCGCCCCGAGGATCGCCCCGACGCCGATCTCCTCGGAGTGCTCGCCGGTCGCGAAGAGGATCGCGATGATCGGGATCATCGTCTCGGGCAGCGCGGTCCCGACCGCGGCGAGCACCGACCCGACGGCGCCCTCGGCCAGCCCGAGCTTGCGGCCGAACCACTCGATGCCGTTCGTGAAGAGCTCGGCTCCGGTCAGGATCACGACGAAGGAGCCCAGCAGGATCAGGAAGTCCATGGGCCTCTCAGTGTGCCGTGACGCCGACGAACACGCCGATCGCGATGACGACGAGCACGCCGATCGAGACCAGGACCATGCGTTGCTCGCCGCGGCGGGCGAAGCCCATGAGCGCCCGGATCACGCGCAGCGCCGGGGTCGCGAGGATGCCGAGGATGCCGAGCCAGAGGAAGCCCTCGGGCCGGAGCGCCAGGAGGTCGGCCGCCAGATCGGCGAGGTCCAGCGGTGGGCCGCCCTCGACGGGCGAATGCCCTGCCGCCAGGAGCACGAGCGACCCCAGCGCGATCAGCCCCGCCGAGGCGTACGTCCCGAGCTGGAGGACGTGCGCGAGCGCGATCTCGAGGGCGGCGGAGCCCGATGGCTCGACGACCGGCATCTCAGTGCCCCTCACGTCCATCCGCGGGGTCATGCGAGCCCGAGCGCCCGGCGCGCCATCTCGAACGCCGTGTAGAGCAGGACGGCAACGAAGATCAGCCGCAGGTACGACAGCTGGACCCGGTGCCCGAGGCGCGACCCCAGGCTCGCCCCGATGAACACGCCGACGGCAGTCGGGCCGGCGGCGTAGGCGTCGATGCCGCCGCGGAGGAGATAGACGATGGCGCTGGTCGAGGCGGTGATCCCGACCATCAGGTTGCTGGTCGCGGTCGCGATCCGCAGTGGCACGCCGAGCCCGAGGTGCATCAGCGGCACCTTCACGAGCCCGCCGCCGATCCCCAGAAGGGCCGAGGCGACACCCGCTCCGATGCTCGCGACCGCGGCCACCGGCATCCGCCGCACGCGCGCCGGCGCGAGGCCGAGGGTCGCAGCGTCCGAGTCGACCGTCCGGGCGTCGTCGTCAGGCTCGGGATGGAGGAGCTCGTCGTCGGACGCGCGGGCCAAGTCGACCTCAGGCGGTACCTCGGCTGGCGCCTGCGCGCCCGTGGTCCGCGCTCCTGTCGCGGGTGCCGCGGCCCGCCGCGCTCCGGCAGCGCGGATCATCGAGACGGCGACGTACCCGAGGATCACCGCGAACAGGCCGGCGAGCAGCCGTTCCTCGACCAGAAACGCGATCGCGCCCCCGATCACGGCCCCGAGGCCCGTGAACAGCTCGAGGACCATGCCGAGCCGGAGGTTTGCCTGCCGGCGCTGGAGGTACACGCCGGCCGAGGCGCTGCTCGTCACGATCACGCACACGAGCGAGACGCCGACGGCCTCGCGGAGCGGCAGCCCGAAGCCCAGCGTCAGCAGCGGGACGATGAGCAGCCCGCCGCCAAGACCGAGCAGCGACCCGAAAAGCCCCGCCGCGACGCCGCCGAGCAAGAGAAGAAGCCCGACCTCCATCAGCGGACGTCGGGCTCCATCGAGGCCGCGAGGGGTTGCCTACGGGCGGAGGTGCTGCGGCGCGTACGGCAGAAGCGCGACGTGGCGCGCGCGCTTGAGGGCGACGCCGAGCTCGCGCTGGTGCCCGGCGCAGGTGCCGGTCTTGCGGCGCGGCTCGATCTTGGCGCGCTCAGAGAGGTAGCGGCGGAGGCGATTGACCTCCTTGTAGTCGATCTGGACCGTCTTGTCGGCGCAGAAGGCGCAGACCTTGCGGCGCCGACGGTCGCGGTAGAAGTCGTCGCGCTTGCGCGAGCGGCTGGCAGGTGGCATCTGGGCGGGTTCTCCCTGAAGGTCGAAGTCAGTCGGTCGAGAAGTCGAGGTCGAAGCTAGAAGGGCAGGTCGTCGATCTCCGTGTCGTCGAAGCCGGACCGGCCTGCGGGGGCGCCGGCGGCCGCGGGGGCGCCGGCGAACGTGCCCTCCGTGGCGTCGCGCCGGTCGAGCGGCAGGACGGTGTCCGCGGTGATCTCGAGCGAGATCCGCTTCTGGCCGTCCTTGGCCTCGTACTCGCGCGTCCGGAACCGGCCGTCGACGAGGACGCGGTTGCCCTTGCGGAGGTTCTCGGCGGCGCGCTCGCCGCGATCGCCCCAGACGCTCACCCGGAACCAGTCGGTCGCCTCGACCCACTCGCCGGTCTGCTGGTTCTTCGTCGACTGGTTGACGGCGACGCTGAACTCGGTCACCGGCCGGCCGCTGGACGTGTATCGCAGCTCGGGGTCGCGGCCCAGGTTCCCGACGATCTGGATCTTGCTGAATGCCACGGCTCGGCCCTCTCAGTCGATCGCGGCCGGAGCCGCCTCGCTCTCCGACTCGTCGATCCGCTCGCGACCATCATCCTCTTCTTCCTCGTCCTCCGCCGAGGGAAGTGGCGTCTCGTCCTCGCCCTCGTCGCCCGCGCCGGCGTCGCGCATGGCCCGCGCGGGGCGCTCCTGGCGAACCACGAGGTGCCGGAGGATCTCCTCGGTGATCAGGAGGCCGCGCTCCAGCTCGGCGATGGCCGTGGTCGGCGACTCGAAGACGACGATGTGGTACGCGCCCTCGCGGTGGCGGTCGATGGGATAGGCCAGCCGCCGGCGCCCCCAGGGGGCAACCTTCACCATCTGGCCGCCTGCGGCGATGATCTGGCGGGTGGTGCGATCGATGATCGCGGCGATGCGGTCGTCCGGCGCGTCCGGACGGAAGACCAGCATGAGCTCGTAGCGGCGCACGGCCGTCGGCACTCCTTCCTGTGGGGTTGCCCGGCTACGACGACGTCGTGCCGAGCAGAAAGGCTCTCAGACCGCGGGAGTCTAGCACGAGGCAGCCGCGCTCCCCCGCCGAGGTCCTTCGACCGCCGCCCCGGCGGAACGGGCCGGCGGTTGGGCGGCCGGCCGCGGTCGGACCCCGGGCCGGTTGTATCCTCTGGCGGCGTAACCCCCTCGACCTGCCCAGGGAGACCCGTGTCCGACACTCGAATCCTCCTGCTTGGCAACGCCACCAGCGACCCGCTGGCGAAGGTCCTCGGCAAGCCCGGCCGCGCGCTCACGCGCATCGAGGACGCCGGCCAGCTGGTCGCGAAGGCCGCCGAGGCCGACGTCGTCGTCCTGGACGCCGTGGCGGTTGGGATTACCCAAGCGGCGCTGGTGCGGGACATCCGCGCGGTTCCGGACCTGTCCGAGGTCCCGATCCTCACGATCAGCAGCTCGGACGACGTGGAGGAGCGGATCCGGCTTCTCGAGGCCGGCGCGGACGACGTGATGATCCGGCCGATCGACGACCGCGAGCTCGACGCCCGCGTCGAGGCGCTGGACCTCCGCCACCGCCGCGCGAGGGAGCTGCGGCCGAACAGCGCCCTCGTGACCACGACCCGCCGTCCGGGGCGGCGGTTGATCGCCGTCTACTCGCCGAAGGGCGGCGTCGGGACCACGACGGTCGCGGTCAACCTGTCGCTCGCGATCGCGGCCCGGACCCCGGACCAGGTGGCGCTGGTCGACCTGACGGCCATGGGTGGCCACGTCGCCACCCACCTCGACCTGCGGCCGAAGCTGACGATCGCCGACCTCATCCGCGACAGCGCCGGCATGATCAGCCCGGAGATCCTGCGCGCGACCTACCTCTCGCGCCACGAGGGCGGCCTGCTCGTCCTCGCCGGGTCGCCCGCGCTCACGACGCAGCCGCTGATGCCCGGGCCCGAGGCGACCCGCATCCTCGAGGCGGTCATCGAGGCGGTCCCGACCGTCGTGGTCGACCTCGGGGCGCACCTCGACGACCGGGTGGTGGCGGGCCTCGAGGCAGCCGACGACGTGATCCTCGTCGTCACGCCGGACTTCCCGGCCCTGAAGGCGGTCCACTCGTTCTTCGAGTACCTGGGCGAGGGCGGCGGGCAGCGACCCGAGCCGACGATCGTCCTGAACGAGGTCTACGCCCTGCAGACCCTCACGCCCGGCGACATCGAGAACGCCCTCGGGCGGCGGGTCGCGGTGCGCATCCCGTACGACCCGCTCCTCTACCTGCGGGCGGCGAACCAGGGCAGCCCCGTGTACGCCAACGCGCCGACCTCGCAGCCGGCCCGGCGCTTCGACCAGCTGGCCGCGGTCATTCTCGGCGAGGATGCGCCGGCGGCGCTCCAGGAGCCGCGACGGCGCGGCCTGGCGGGGATCTTCGGGCGGGGCTGAGCCGAGGCCCCACCACCCCTGACGAAGGTCGCCGGAGCCGAATCAGTCGGTCGTCGCCCGGCCGGGTGCAGAACCGGGATCGCTCACCCCGGGCGCCGCCGGCGACGCCCGGGTCGGACGCGGCGACCTCGGTTGGCCGTTCAGCCCGCTGAGATCGACGGTCGATCCGCCGTCGGTCGACTCCTCGAGCTCCTCGGCCACGTCCTCGGCGAGCGATTCGTAGTGCGCGACGCTGACCTCGTCGACCAGCTCGCGGATGCCGGGAATGAGGCGCGGCTCGGTGAGGTTCGGGCCGACCCAGCCGTACAGTGAGCTGGCGTCCTCCCACTCCTCGAACAGCACGGCCTCCTGGCTGCCGTCCGCGTGGAGGCGCCGGGCGAGCTTGACCCAGAGCAGCCCGGGTTGCTCTTGGAGCACGACGACCTGGCGTCGGAACAGGGCATTGAAGGCACCCACGCGACCCGCGCGCACCCTTGCCCTCAGCACTCGAACGATCACGCCCTACACGCTCCCGGGGCATCTGCCGGCACGCTCGCGTGCGCGCCGGCGGCACCCGGACGGTCGTCGCTGCGGGACGCGACCCCGGCCGCCAGGCTTCCGACAGTTTGCCAAGTCGACCGCGACCCTCCAAGGCCCTGGTCTTGCGACTGCATTGCAATCGCGGCCGCCGTGCGACGTCATGCGACAGGGCGATCGCAGACGCTGGGGGCCCCTCGGCGTGCCGAAGGCGGGATTCGAACCCGCACGCCCTCGCGGGCAGCCGAGTTTAAGTCGGCCGCGTCTGCCATTCCGCCACTCCGGCGGGTTCAGCGTACCTCGCGACCCGCGGTGCCAGGGCCGGCCGCCGTCGAAGCCCGTGCCGGCGTCGTCGCCTCCGCTGGCGGCGTCCCGCGACGCACCGCGGCCGGGGGCAGCTCCGCCTCGTGGCTCAGTCCCCCGCCCCGCACCGTCGCCCCGACGACCATCGCCGCGCCGATCAGCACGATGTTCTTGATGATGTACTGGCCCTCGAGGGTCGGGACGAGCGGGAACGTCGAGAACGTCTCACCCGGGAACAGCAGCAGCGGCGTGAACGTGCCGGCCATCTGCACCGCGAGCAGGAAGAGGACGCCGCGGAGTCCCCGACCGACGATCAGCCCGACGCCGATCAGGGATTCCCATGCCCCCAGGACCGGCACCGAGACGGCCGGCGTGATGAGCCCGAGCGTGAGCACCTCGATGGTCCGGCCGACGAGTGTCTCCGCCGGGCTCAGGTCCGGGAAGAGCTTCAGGACGCCGAACCACAGGAACACGATGCCGAGCGCGGCGCGGAGCGTCGGGACCGCCACGCGGGCGAGGGTCGAGGTGATCCGCCGATCGAGCCGGTCGATCGGCTCGGGCAGCTGTCGGGCCGTCACGCCCCCAAGACTAGTCGCCGGCCGCGGCGAGGGCCTTGCAGTCGAGGGAAAGGAGGTGGAGGCGACGACCGGATTCGAACCGGTGAATAGAGGTTTTGCAGACCTCCGTGTTGAACCACTTCACCACGTCGCCTCGGGGCCGACCGATTCTGCCATGGCCGGGCCGGATGGTTGCCCCTCGAGGATTCGAACCTCGCCTAACGGATTCAAAGTCCGCTGTCCTACCACTAGACGAAGGGGCAGCGCCGTCAGGGTACGCGGACAGAGAAATGGAGCGGAAGACGGGACTCGAACCCGCGACCCTCACCTTGGCAAGGTGATGCTCTACCAACTGAGCCACTTCCGCTCGGTGCCGCGCGCGCCGGGGATGGTTTGGTGCCGAGAGCCAGAGTCGAACTGGCGACACCGCGATTTTCAGTCGCGTGCTCTACCAACTGAGCTATCTCGGCCCGGCGAGTCCATCGTTCGGTCGCCCGATCCGATGGCTGCCGAAGGGTAGCACGGGCCCTCGCGGGCCTTCAATCGAGCGGCCCGACCTCGATCGCGCCGGGTCGTCCTGCGGCTGGACGGCGAGGAGCCCGCGGACGACCGCCCGGGATCCGGGTCCGGCGCGTCGACGAGCCGCTGGACGCGTCGGCGGCGCTCGGCGATCGAAGGCCGGTCGTCGAGGCGGCGGAACCCGTCAGTCGAGCCCGGCCAGCGCCTGGACGTCGCTGGCGACGAGCGGCGGCTCGCCGGTCAGCTGGCGGATCCGGTTGATGCGGTCGACGATCGCCGGGTGGGTCGAGAAGAGCGACGACGAGCGCTCCTCGAACTTCTTGATCGGGTTGGTGAAGTAGAGGTGCTGGGTCGCGCGGTTGGCGACCTCGAGGACCTCGCGGTCGGCGGCGATCTTGGCCAGGGCGCGCTCGAGGCCGCGCGGGTTCCGCGTCAGCTCGACCGAGGTCGCGTCGGCCAGGTACTCGCGCTGGCGGCTCACCGCCAGCTGGACGAGCCGGCCGATGATGGGCGCGATGATGGCCAGGATGATCGCGATCACGAACACGATCGCGACGAGGCCGCCGCCGCCCCGGTCCCGGCTCCCGCGGCTTCGCCCCCCGCCCCAGAACGTGAACCGCAGGAAGAAGTCGGCGAGGAGGGCGATCGAGCCGACGAGGACGGCGACGAGGAGCGAGAACCGGATGTCGTAGTTCCGGACGTGCCCGAGCTCGTGGGCCATGACGCCCTGGAGCTCCTCGCGGTCGAGCTTCTGGAGCAGCCCGGTCGTGATCGCGACCGAGGCGTGCTCGGGATCGCGGCCCGTGGCGAAGGCGTTCGGCGCGGTGTCGTCGATGATGTAGACCTTGGGCATCGGGACGTTGGCCGCGATGCTGATCTCACGCACGACGTTCATGAGCTGCGGCGAGACCGACTCGTCGATCTGCCTGGCGCCCGACGCGGCGAGGACGAGCTTGTCGCCGGCGAAGTACGACCCGAGCGACAGCACCAGGGCGAGGATGATCGCGAACGTCGTGACGCCGAAGGCGCCCTCGACGTACCCGGTCGTGCCGTAGCCGATCGAGAACCCCAGCGCGGCCAGGAGCGCGGTCACGATGAGGACGAGCAGCAGCGAGTTGCGGCGGTTGGCCGCCTGCTGCGCGTAGAACGTCGCTCGGGTCTGCATCGGGTCGGTCCGTCGAGGTCGTGGTCGCCGTCGAGGTCGGTCGTGGTCGGTGAAGGTCGGGGCGTCAGCGGCTCGTCACGACGACGACCCCGCCGCCCGCCCTGCTGGCTCGCCGGTCAGGTCGACATGCCCGCCCGGGGCGGGCGCGCCGCGAGACGTGCGATCCGTTCGACGGCTCAGCCGAGGCTGAGGTCGACCGACGGGACGTTGGCGGCCTCCGGCTCGGCCTCGAAGAAGTCACGCTTGGTGAAGCCGAACATGCCGGCGAGGAGGACGTTCGGGAAGACCTGGATCGCGTTGTTGTACTCCAGCACGCTCGCGTTGTAGTGCTGGCGGCTGAACGAGATCTGGTTCTCGGTCGTCGTCAGCTCCTCCTGGAGTGACAGGACGTTCTGGTTCGCCTTGAGCTCGGGGTAGTTCTCGACGACCGCGAACAGCGAGCGCAGGGCGCCGGTCAGCGCGTTCTCCGCCTGCGCGACCTGGGCGACGTTGCCCTGGGCGCCCGCGGTCACGGCGTTGGCCCGCGCCTCGGTGACGTCGGTCAGGACCTTCTGCTCGAAGTTCATGTAGCCCTTGACCGCGTTCACGAGGTTCGGGATCAGGTCGTGGCGCCGCTTCAGCTGGACCTGGATCTGCGCCAGCGCCTCGTCGATCCGGTTGCGCCGGTTGACCAGGCCGTTGTAGATGCCGATCACGAACGCGAGCAGCACGCCCACGATGACCAGCACGATGATCAGCTCCATTTGGCCCTCCAGGGCGGCTCGCGCGGTTCGCATGCGCGTCGCCGGCCAGTTCAGTCTACCAAGCGTCTCGAGCCGTTCCGCCACGCTCGGACGCAGCCGTCGGCCGAGAGCAGGTGGACGCGGACGCGAGGCCCGGCCCGCGCGGCCAGGTTCAGGCCGAGGCGGCGCCGAGCCGAGCGAGCGGACGCCAAGGTGCGTCAGCGAGGCCGCCGGCGCCAACGCGGCCCCCGGCCCGCAATGCGTGGGCCGAACGGGTGGTGGGCGGTGAGGGACTCGAACCCCCGACACCCTCGGTGTAAGCGAGGTGCTCTGACCAGCTGAGCTAACCGCCCTCGCGGAAGCCTACCTTTTGCCCGGAACGCGCGATGCGGCCGGCGGTGCGCCCCCGTCGACGGCCTGGCTGAGCGTCGGTCACGCGCGGCCAAACGCCGTTCCGGAATTGCATGGGGCGCGAACCGCTCCCAACCGTGCCGAAATCGGCGCCGGCGTTCACGTCCAGCGACGAGTCGACGAGGTGGGCGCCGCGGCCGCCGACGCCGACAAGGCGCGCACGGGTCAGCGGCGGCGGTGGAACGTCAGGGAAGGAGTGGTGCCCAGGCCGGGACTTGAACCCGGATGAGTTGCCTCATACGCCCCTCAAACGTACGCGTATACCAATTCCGCCACCTGGGCATCAGGTCCGCCGCTGGCACGATGTCGCGGATCTCGTGAGGGAGAAGAGGTGGTACCGAGGACGGGATTTGAACCCATACGCCCTTGCGGGCACTAGCTCCTGAAGCTAGCGCGTCTGCCAGTTTCGCCACCTCGGCGTGAGATCCACGGCCGACCCCGGAGGGTCCATCAGCCGTCGGCGAGCCGCCATGTTAGCACGTCCCACCAGCGATCCCAAGAGCCCGAGACCGGGCGCGACGTCGGCCCGACGACCGTGTCGCGGAACAGGACCGCCTCGTCCCGGAAGGCCAGCGGCAGAAGGTACATCCGGGCCGCGAGCCGCTCCTGGAGCGCCGCATACGCCGTGGCCCGCTCCTCCTCCGACACGGGCGTCCGGGCCGCCAGGAGGAGCTTGTCGAGCGCCGGGTCCTGCAGCCCCACGACGTTCGACCCGCCCGTCCTCGTCTGCGACGACGCGAGCAGCGGGTAGAGGTCCGGATCGAGCCCGATCGCCAGCGGGATGACCGCGACCTGGAAGTTGCCCTGGCTGAGCCGCTCCCCGATCAGCTCGGACCCCGGGAGCGGGATATGGCGCACGGACAGCCCGAGCGACTGCCATGCGTCGACCACCCGCTCCGCGACGCCGTACGCCACCGGGTTCGCCGATTCCTCCGGGCTCAGCAGCTCGATGACGATCGGCTTGTCGGCGTTCTTCGGCGTCCAGCTGATCTCGCCCTCCTTCCAGCCCGCGTCGGCGAGGGCCTTGCGCGCGGCCGCCCGGTCGAACGGCACGACCGGGCTCTTCGACGGGTCGAACATCGGCGAGCTCGGCGGGATGAGCGAGTCGGCGCGCGTCCCGAGCCCCGCGAGGACGTCGCGGACCAGCACGTCGCGGTTGATCGACTCGAGGAGCGCCCTGCGGACGGCCGGGTCCTGGAACTCCTGCCGGGCGGCCCTCAGGTCGAGCGCGGCAGCGAGCAGCGTCGACGACGGGTAGCGGACGACGCGAAACTCCCCCGCGGGCGCGGCGGCCTCGAGCGACGCGAGGTCCTCCGGCTGGAAGCCCGAGACCGCGTCGAGCTGGCCGGCGGACCAGGCTGCCGCGAGCGACTGGAGGTCGTGGAAGTACCGGAACTCGATGCGCTGGATGTACGGCACCGCGACGTCTGGTTTCGGCGTCGGCGGGCTGGTGGCGAGCGAATCGGTCGGGCGCGGGCGCTCGAAGACCGGCCCGTCGCCCGTGTCGCCGAGGTCGATGAACTGCTCGGACGGCGGCACGGCGACCAGCGTCGCCCGGTCCGCGCCGAGGACCAGCAGCCGGTACGGTCCCGACCCGACCGGGTGCAGGCCGAACGGGTCGTCGGCGAGGTCCTCCACCGGGACCCCGGCGAGCAGGTGCGCCGGGGCGATCGGCTGGGTCGCCGCCTGCAGGAACCCGCCCAGCGGCGTCGACAGGCGGAGGGAGACGGTCAGCGGGTCGACCGCCGTGGCCTCGACCTCGCGCCACGATTCGGCCCCGGGGCCGGTGAACGTGGGATCCCCGAGGACGTCGATCGTGAAGACCACGTCGTCCGCGGTGATCGGCTCGCCGTCCTGCCAGTGCTGGTCCGGTCGAAGGTGGAAGGTCCAGGTCTGCCCGTCGTCGTCGACGTCCCAGCGCGAGGCCAGGTCGCCGGCGATCGTGTTGCCCGGCCCGAGCCGGACCAGGCCGCGGAAGAGCAGCGCCACGAGCGACCGGTCGGCGGCCGTGCGGGCACCGAACGGGCTGGCGTTCGTCGCCATCCCAAGCACGCCCTCGACGTAGGCGCGTCCCGCCGCCGGGAACGGCGTCGGCTCGACGGAGTCCTGCGAGGAACCCAGCGACGGCGCGAGGGACCAGACGGACAGGAGGATCAGCGCGACGCTGAGCGCCGCCGCGATGGCGCGGTCGGGGACGTTGAACGAGGGTTCGAACCGGCGTCGGAACACGTTCATGGGCGCGTCGCCGGGGCGCGGCGACGGCGTCCCGCCCTGGGTCGGTCTACTGCGTGAGGATGTAGGACGCCATCGAGAAGATCCCGAACAGCACCATCAGCACGATCGTGAACTGCCACAGCCGCCGCTCGATGCCGCGCCGGCTGCGGTAGACCGCCGAATCGCCGCCGAACGTGCCGCCGAGGCCGGAGCCTCGGGCCTGGAGCAGGACGGCGAAGGTCAGGGCGATGCTGACGATGAGCTGGCCGGCGGCCAGGACGGGGTTCACGGTGGGGGTTCCTCCTCGGTGACCGCGGGATGGTACGCGAGAAGCGAGCGGCCCGTCATCCCGGGCCACGTCGCGAGGCCAGCCAGCTGGCAGATCGTCGGGGCGACGTCGGCCAGGACGCCGTCGCGGAGGCTCGCCCCGTTGACGACCGCGCCGGCGACGACGAGCGGCACGGGGTTGAGCGAGTGCGCGGTTACGGGGTTGCCCTCGGCGTCGCGGAGCTGGTCGGCGTTGCCGTGGTCGGCGGTGATGACCAGCAGCGCCCCCGACGTCTCGAGCGGCGCGAGGGCCTCGACGATCCGCCCGATCGCCGCGTCGACCGCCTCGACGGCCAGGACCGTGGCGTCCCACACGCCGGTATGCCCGACCATGTCCGGGTTGGCGAAGTTCGCGACCAGGAAGTCGTAGTGGCCGGAGCGGATGGCCCCGACGAGCGCGTCCGCGACGCCCGCGGCGCTCATCTCGGGCTGGAGGTCGTACGTCGCGACCTTGGGGCTGGGGACGAGGATTCGGTCCTCGCGCTCGAACGGCGCCTCGCGCCCGCCGTTGAGGAAGTACGTGACGTGGGCGTACTTCTCGGTCTCGGCAACGTGGAACTGCCGCCAGCCCGCCTTGGACACCGCCTCCGCGATGCACGGCACGACCTCCGGCGGGAAGGCGACCTCGACCGGCAGGCCGGATTCGTACTCGGTCATCGTGACGACGAGCAGACCGGACGGGGCCGGGCGGCCCGACGGCGAGGTGCGGTCAAAGGCGCCGAAGTCGCGATCCGCGAGCGCGTGGGTCAGCTGCCGCGCCCGGTCGGCCCGGAAGTTGGCGTGGACGATGGCGTCGCCATCGCCGATGATGCCGATCGGGCCACGGCTGTTGCCGGAGCCCCCGCCGTCGCCCCCGCCGTCGTCTTCGATCGCGGTCGGCTGGATGAACTCGTCCGTCTCGCCGCGGGCGTAGGCCCCCTCGATCGCCGCGGTCGCGGACGGCGCGCGCAGCCCCTCGCCGTGGACGATCGCGTCGTAGCCCCGCTCGGTCCGGTCCCAGCGCTTGTCGCGGTCCATCGCGAAGTACCGACCCCCGACCGAGGCGATGCGAGCGTCGCGGTGCGCGGCCGCGAGGCGGGCCTCCAGGTCCCGCACGTACCCGAGCGCCGAGCTCGGTGGCGTGTCGCGGCCGTCGAGCAGCGCGTGGACCCGGACGCGCGGCACGTCCTCTCGCGCGGCCAGCTCGACGAGCGCGACGAGATGCCGGTCGTTGGCGTGGACGCCGCCCGGGCCGACCAGGCTGACGACGTGGAGCGTCCCACTGCCCGAGCGGGCGCGGCTCGTCGCTCCAAGGAAGGCCGGGCGGGCGAAGAACGAGCCGTCGGCGATGGCCGCGTCGATCCGCGGCAGATCCTGCAGCACGGGCCGGCCCGCGCCGATGTTGAGGTGGCCGACCTCGGAGTTGCCCATCTGCCCCGCGGGCAGGCCGACCGCCTCCCCGGAGGCCTCGAGGCGGGCGTTCGGCCAGCGGGCGAGGAGCGCGCGCCAGGCCGGCATTCGGGCCGCGGCGATGGCGTCGGCCGTGGGGTCGACCCCGAGTCCGAAGCCATCGATGACGACGAGGACGATCGGGCGCGGGCGGGCGGCGGTGCGGGCCGCGGGTCGATCGAGACGCGGGGCGGGCGCCGGCCGGCTCACGACCTCGTCAGGCCGCGACGAGGCCGCGGGCCGCGGCGGTCAGGCCGGCGCGGGCGACGATCCCGGCCATCTCGTCGGGCTTGAGCGAGGCGCCGCCGACGAGCGCGCCGTCGATCTCGGGCTCGGCGAGGAACTCGTCGATGTTGGCCGAGGTGACGCTCCCGCCGTACAGGATCGGCACATCGGCGCCGCGGCCGAGGCCGGCGCCGTCGATCGCGCGGCGGATCGCGACGGCCATCGAGGCCGCGTCGGCGCCGCTGGCGTTACGGCCGGTCCCGATCGCCCAGACCGGCTC
>DATLYV010000094.1:0-12237 GCA_035574535.1 Binatia bacterium | reverse complement strand
GGGTCCCGCCGGCACCGATCGTCAGCCCCACGGCGAGCGTCGCGAGCGCCGGGAACGCGGCCGCGGCGGTCCTGGAGCGCCAGCGCGCCCGCACCGACCGGACCAGGGCGTCGGTCAGCAGGCCCGCGAGCGCGGCGGCGGGCAGGAAGCGCCAGCCGTCGACCGGCAGCGCGGATGCGCCGGCGACGATCAGCGCCACGAGCGTGAATCCCCCGAACGGCGCTCCGAGCGCGTCGACCGGGAAGTGGCGCGTGGTGCCGGGGCGGAGCTCGATCGCGGGCGGCTCGGCCGCCATCCGTCGGCTCAGACGGCGCGCGCGGCCTCGCGCGCCCGGCCACGCCCGGACGGCGCGAGATCGAGCGCCGCGGCCGCCTCGCGGACCTGCGCCTCGAGGCCGTCGACATCGAGGCGAAGCATCCGCCGCAGGTCCGCCACGGCCCCGTGGTCGACGAACCGGTCCGCCGGGATGCCGAGGATCCGGACGGTCGTGTCGCGGAGCGAGGCGTCAGTCAGGCGCGCCTCCTCCACCGCCTCGAGGACGGCGCTGCCGAACCCGCCGGCGACGACGCTCTCCTCGAACGTGACGACGAGCCGCTTCCCGCGGGATTGGTCGAGGATCAGCTGGCGGTCGAGGGGCTTCGCGAAGCGGGCGTTCACGACGCCGACCGACCAGCCGTCCGCCTCCAGGCGGTCGGCGACCTCCACGGCGCGCATCGTGATCGGCCCGAAGCCGACGAACAGGACGTCCTCGCCCTCGCGCAGCACCTCGGCCTGGCCGACCGGGATCGGCCTGGGCTCGACCGACGGCAGCCCGAAGCCCGGATCGCGCGGGTAGTGCAGCGCGAACGGGTGCTCCTGCCCCATCGCGGTCCGCAGCAGCGAGCGCAGCTCCTGCTCGTCCCGCGGGCTCGCGACGATCAGGTACGGCAGCTGACGCTGGGCCGGGATCGCGAACATGCCCTGATGGGAGGTGCCGTCCTCGCCGACGAGGCCCGCCCGGTCGACCGCGAGGAGCACCGGCAGGTCGTTCTGGCAGACGTCGTGGACGGTCTGGTCGAAGGCCCGCTGGAGGAAGGTCGAGTAGATCGCCACCACGGGGCGCATCCCGGCGATCGCCAGGCCGGAGGCCATCGTGACGGCGTGCTGCTCGGCGATGCCGACGTCGTGGAAGCGACCGGGGAAGGCGGCCTGGAACTTCGCGAGACCCGTCCCGGTGGGCATGCCGGCCGTGATCGCGACGATGCGGTCGTCCGCCCTGGCGAGCTCGATCAGCTCGGCGGCGAAGACGGCCGTGTACGTCGGGTTCTTCGGCGCGGAGGCGGGGGTCGGCGGGGCGAGCGCGTCGCCATTCGAGCCCGCGCCGTGCGGCGCGCCGGGCTGGATCTTGTTCGGCGCCTTCGTGGCCGTTCCGGCGGCAGTGGCGGCGGTCGAGGTCGCGGGAGCGGTCGTCGCGGGCTGACCATCGGCCTTCGGGCCCGTCCCGTCGAACGCGTCCGCGCGCGGCGAGAGGTCCATCGGCGGCAGCGCCGCGCCGTGGAACGAGACCTGGTCCGTCTCGGCGGGCCGATAGCCGCGACCCTTCTGCGTCCGGACGTGGACGAGGACCGGGCCCGGCAGCTCGAGCGTCCGCTGGAAGGTCTGGAGGAGCGCGTGGATGTCGTGCCCGGGCACGACGCCGATGTAGGTGATCCCGAGATCCTCGAACAGCTGGCCCGGGCTGGCGAGGTTCACGACGGAGCGGCGAAGCCGCTGGCTCCACATCACGACGCCCTTGCCGACGACCGGAACGCCGCCCCACAGGCGGTCCCACATCGACTTGCTCGACTGCCAGGCCCCCGACAGCTTGATCTTCGAGAGGTAGGTCGAGAAGGCGCCGACGGTCGCGCTGATCGACATCTCGTTGTCGTTGAGAACGATGAGCATCGACGTCCGGCGGTGGCCGATGTCGTTGAGCGCCTCGAGCGACAGCCCAGCCATGAGCGCCGCGTCGCCGACGACGACCGCGATGCGCTCGTTCGTCCCCCGGATGTCGCGGGCCGCGGCGAGGCCCTCGGCGATCGAGAGGCCGGTGCCGGCGTGGCCGCCGTCGAAGACGTCGTGCTCGCTCTCGGACCGGCGCGGGAAGCCGCCGATGCCGTCGATCTGGCGGAGCGTGCCGAACCGCTCGAGCCGGCCGGTCAGGAGTTTGTGCGCGTAGGCCTGGTGACCCGTGTCCCAGACGATCCTATCGCGCGGCGAATCGAGCAGCCGGTGCAGCGCGATCGCGATCTCGACCACGCCGAGGCTGGAGCCGAGGTGGCCGCCGGTCTTCGCGACGGTCGTGATGATCGTGTCGCGGATCTCCTGGGCGAGCTGCTCGAGCTGCTGCTCGCTCAGGCTCTTGAGGTCGCTGGGGCCGTTCAACCGGCCGAGGATCGTGGTGGAAGGCACTGGTGCGGTCGCGCTCCTGTGGCGGAACCCTGTGGCGGAACCCTGTGGCGGAGACTGCGAGACGGGCCCGGTCGCGGGCGGTGTGACGCATGGTTCCGAAACGAAACGAGGCCGAGTGTATTCCCGGGTCGCTCGTGCCGGTTATTTGATACCACGAACGCGCACGTTTCGCCGAATGCCCGCGGCGGTGCCCGCGTGCCGCCCCCCGCCGCGCCTACCGTCGATCCGATGGCCCTCGACCCGCGTAACCTCGTCGCCGAGCTGCTCCTGATCGACGTCCCGCTCGAGTTCGAGCGGATCGGCGTCTGGGCGTAGCCCGCCACTGGAACGCCACGCGAGCGGTACGACGAACGAAGGCTGGACCAGGCGCACTCCGACGTCGTTTGGAACGCCAGGCGTTCCGCCTGTCGAAGGAGGCGCCGCGTTCGTGTCGTCGAGCAAGGCTCCTTCGTCATACCGCACGGTCGGCGTTCCACGTCAGGGTCGGGATGGTCAGGGGCCGTTTGCACCGCCCCAGGTGATCTGAACGCCGCGCTCCACCTCTCGAAGCGGGAACGACGCGGCTTCCACCTCGACAGCCTCGCGCTGTGCCGGCGACAGGGGCCGCCACGTGTCGATCGTGAAGGTCGCGCCGGCGCGCCGCCACACGCCGGCGAGGTCACCGTCCACGAGCACCGCGCCCGGCCAGACGCGCGACGTCCAGAGCTGGGCCTGCCTCGCCGGATCGGGCACGAGCAGATCGCGATCGGCGCCCCACACCAGGAAGAAGGTATCGCCACTCGGCAGGAGGCGTGCCGGCGCGGCCGGGGCGAGCTCGGCGCGCAGGGCCGGTTCGTCCGCAGCGAGGATCGAGCCTTCGCCGGTCGCAGTCCTCGCCGCGACGAGCTCGCCCGCCAGCGAATCGAACGCCTCGACCGCCTGGCGTCCGCCGATCCCGGCCCACTTGGCGAACGCCGCGGGCTTGGTCGGGCCGAAGACGTGGAGGTACCGTCGCGCGAGCTCCACTCGGGCGTCGATCGGCTCGATCTCCGGCCGCGGCACCATCCAGATCTTCGGCGCGAGCGCGCCATCCCAGCGGATCCGCAGCTCGCCGGTTGTCGCCGCGTAGCGGATGCCGTTGCCGATCCCCAGCGGCCCTGCGACCTCCCGGTCGAGCATCGTCCGGTTTCCGAGGAAGTCGCGGACGCGCGCCGCCCCGTCCTCCGCGACGCGCCGGCCGCGGGCGTCGTCCGGGTACCGGCCGAGCGTGAACAGGGCCACGTCAGGCTCGGGGACGACGAAGGCGCAGAACCGCGGGCCCCACACCTGGGCGAGGGCCGGATCCGCCCACGAGTCCGGGGTCACGCCGGCCACTCGAGCATGGATCGAGAGCAACGCCGACCGCGGCACCGAGTCCTGGAGGCCCGCCCAGGCGGCCTGACGCAGCGATTCGGGGCCATACGGCAGGCGCTCGTCCAGGGAGGAGTTGCGACGCCGGAAGGCCAGGACCTGCTCGCGCGTGACCTCGATCGGCCGCCTCACGTCGCCGTCACGTCGGACCTGGTCACTCGGTGTCGCGCGCCGTGTCCGGCGCGACGTCGATCGTCTCGAGAGCGCCGCCCGCCCTCGTCACGAGCTGCTGGACCTTCAGCTCCGCCTCCGCGAGGAGCTTCGCGCAGCGCTCGTGAAGGGCGACGCCGCGCTCGTACAGCGCGATCGAGCGCTCGAGCGGCTGCCCGCCTGCCTCGAGCTCCGCGACGATCCGCTGGAGCGCGGCCAGGGCGTCGTCGAACGACAGCTCGTCGATGGGCCGGTCGCCGGTCGGGCGGTCCGAGCTCGTGCCGCGCGCGCCGCCGGTCGGGCGATCGGAGCTCGTGCCGCTCGCGCCGCCGGTCGGGCGATCGGAGCTCGTGCCGCTCGCGCCGTCGCTCGAGCCGTCAGTCGGGTCCGTCACGGGTCTCCTCGTCGTCGTTCGCGTCCACCCGGTCGAACAGTCGACCGAGCCGCGGTGCGACCACGATACCGAACCCGAGCCCGACTGCCGCCACGACGCCGGCGATCAGCAGGACGACGACGATCCACACGAGGGTCTCCGGCATCGTGCCGGCGGGGCCGCTACGGGGCCGCGACGCGGATCGCCACGATGTCGTCGTCGAACGTCGCGGGCGCCGTCCGCGCCTCGATGGCGCTCGCCGTCTCAGGCACGCGCGCGAACTCGAAGTGGATCGTGAGGGTCCCACCCTGGGCCGGCGAAAACGTGGCGTGCCAGTCGGTACGGGAGAGTTGGCGGGTCGGCGACGTGTTGACGAAGCGGTAGTCGTGGCCGGTGATCGTGTTGGTCGCGCAGCGCCACATCCCGAGGAACGTGTCGCCCTGGCCGGCGTTGAACTGGCTCGTCTCGGACAGGCTGCCGGTGATGGTCCCGTCGCGGGAGAGGTTGAAGATTCCACCGGCGGGCTTGTAGTACGTGCCCGCGATGGTGTCGTAGCAGCTCGGCTTCTTCGCGGCCGTGAGCTGGACCGCCGCAGCGCCCCCGAGCAGCGCGATCGCGAGCGCGAGGCCGAGGCGCGTGGTCCAGCGCCGGGCAACAGTGGTCGTCGTCATCGTCGGGTCCTCCAGCGTGAACGTCGCCGGAGTATGCCCCGCATGCCGGCTCGGAAGCGCGCGACGGTGCTTCTGCGCAACGACCCGGTTCGTGGTCCTGCCGCACGGCCACCCGGTCCTGCCGGCCCCGCCCAGGCGATCAGCCGGAGTTCGAACCCCGATCCGGGGCGGCCGCGTCCGTCGTGGCGGACGGGTCCGTCGTGCAGGCCGGGTCCGTCGTGGCGGACGGGTCCGTCGTGCCGGCCGGGTCCGTCGTGGCGGATGGGTCCGTCGTGGCGGATGGGTCCGTCGTGGCCGGAAACTCGCCACGAGCGACGCGGATTCGGAGGCGAGATCCGCCGCTGACCTCGGCGGGGTCGCGGACGATCGCGCCGTCGGCCTCGCGGCGCACGATGCCGTAGCCGCGCTCCAGCGTCGCCTGCGGCCCGAGCACGTTGAGCGCCGCTCCGGCCTCCGCGAACGCGGTCCGCCGCTCGCCGAGCAGCCTCGCGGTGAGATTCGGCAATGCCTCGGCGAGCCGGTGCTCGTCCCGGGTCGCGTCGGCGAGTCGAATCCGCAGGGCTCGCGTCGCGCGGTCCAGCAGGTCGCCGGCGAGCTGCCGCGAGCTCGCGAGCCGCGCCGCCGGGTTCAGCCGGTCCAGCACGCGCCGCTCCGCCTCGAGCTCTCGCGCCGCGGCGACGACCACGCGCGACCCGGCCACGCGCATCCGCTCGGCCCCGCGTGCCAGCGCGCTCGCGTACTCGGCCCGGTCCGGCACGACGAGCGCAGCGGCCGCGGTCGGCGTGGCGGCCCGCACGTCCGCGGCGAAGTCGGTCAGCGTGACGTCGACCTCGTGCCCGACCCCGCTGACCACGGGCAGCGGGTGCGCGACGATCGCCCGCACGACCCGCTCGTCGTTGAACGACCACAGGTCCTCCATCGAGCCGCCGCCGCGGGCCACGATCGTCAGCGCCGGCGCCTCGTCGGCCCGCCCTTCGGCCGCCAGCGCCGCCACGTGCTTCTCGATCCGCCGCAGCGCCCGGACGATCGACTCCGCCGACCCCTCCCCCTGGACCTGGCACGCGACCAGCACCACCCGCGTGAGCGGCCAGCGGCGCGCGAACACCTGGCAGACGTCCTTCCACGCGGCGCCGGTCGGCGACGACACGACGGCCACGACCCGCGGGCGCGGGGGCAGCGGCCGCTTCCGCTCCGACGCGAACAGCCCCTCCGCGGCCAGCTTCGCCTTCAGCTGCTCGAACCGGATCGCGAGGTCCCCCACCCCGGACGGCTGGATCGAGTCGACGTACAGCTGCAGCGCGCCCTGCGCCTCGTACACGTCGACCCGACCGTGCGCCACGACCCGCAGCCCCGTCTGCGGCTGGAACGGCGATCGAACGCGGTCGTCGCGGAACCACACGCACTGCAACTGGGCGCGCTCGTCCTTGAGCGTGAAGTACGCGTGCCCGGCCGACGAGATCGTCACCCGCCCGACCTCGCCCTCGACCCACAGGTCGCGCAGTCGATCGTCGGACCGCACGATCGACGCGATCGTCCGCGCCGCCTCCCCGACCGAAAGGATCCGAGGCCCCGACTCGACCACGGTCGGATCGGGGTCGGTTCGAGGCTGCGGATCGACGCGCGGCTCCATCGATCGATCGTACGTCGCACGCTGCAGGGTGTCCGACTTCGGGCTCGCGGCCCCACGGCGGACCGGTATCCGTCGCGCGTGCTCTTCGGGGCTCGTGTTCACGTACGTCCAGCGAAGCCGGCGGGCTGGGCGCTTGACCCCGTCCCGACGCTGCGCGGCCATGGCCGAAGCACCCGACACGTTCGATGCCGGCGTCGGGACGGTGCTGCACATGCTGTCGGGCCTCCCGATCGACGGCCGCTTCGGCGTCACCGCGATCGCGCGCACGCCGGCGGAGGCCGACGCGATGTTCGAGCAGGTCCGCCTGGTGACCCAGCGCCTGGCCGATCGTCGCGCCACCGAAGGCGAACCTTCGGCCGCCTGGTCCGAGGTCGCCTTGGAGGGCTCGGCGCCGGGCTCAGAGCCTCGTCTGGTACTCGCCGGTGCGGGTGTCGACCCGGATCGTGTCGCCCTCGTTGACGAACAGTGGCACGTGCACGACCAGGCCCGTCTCGGTGGTCGCGGGCTTGCGGGCGCCCTGGGCGGTGTCGCCGGCGAAGCCGGGCTCGGTCGACACGACCTGGAGGTCGACCGTCACCGGCAGCTCGACACCGATCGTCTCGCCCTGGTAGCTCGTGCGGTCGAGCGTCATGCCGTCCTTGAGGTACTTCGTTGCCTCGCCGAGCTGCTCCGCGGTGAGCATGAACTGGTCGTATGAGTCCGAGTCCATGAAGTGGTAGTCGTCGCCGTCGCGGTACAGGAACTGGACGGGCCGGTTCTCGAGCTGGGCGCGCGGCCACTTCGTGCCGGCCTGGAACGAGCGCTCGATCGTCTGGCCGCGCTTGACGTTCCGGAGCGTGATCCGGACCTGGGCCGAGCCGCGACCCATCTTGATATGGTGGTAGTCGAGGATCTGCCAGAGCTCGCCATCGAGCTCGATGGTCACGCCCTTGCGCAGCTCGCCGGTGCTGATCATGGTGGGGTTGGGCTCCGTTGGTGGGCGCGCGCTGACGCGGCGCGACGGTCGGATGTGGGTGCGTGGATTGTAGCGGGGCGGTGGCGCCGCCCGGCTTCCCCGATCGGCCGAGCCGCAATGCGCGCCAGGTCCGTATTCCGCTCATCCGGCGCCAGGTCCGTATTCCGCTCATCCGGCGCCTGGTCCGGTGCCGCGCCTGGTCCGGTGCCGCGCCTGGTCCGGTGCCGCGCCTGGTCCGTATTCCGCTCATCCGGCGCCACGTCCGTATTCCGCTCATCCGGCGCCACGTCCGGTGCCGCGCCTGGTCCGTATTCCGCTCATCCGGCGCCAGGTCCGGTGCCGCGCCTGGTCCGGTGCCGCGCCTGGTCCGAATATTCCTGTGGGTAACGTTTCTTGGCGTTTGAGGGCGTCTACAGGCTCGGCGGACCGGTTCCGCGGCGTGTCAATACCTGCCAGGAATGAAACGGCCTGTCTGGATGCGTCTCTGCGGCCGGACGGGGCCGATGCGCCCAAAACACTGCACTGCCAGGAATATCGCGGCCCTCAGGTGACCGCTTCGTCGTCCCCTTCGTTCAACGCCCGCATCCGGACGAGGAATTCGGCCCGATCGATCTCGCCGCGAGCGAGCCGTGCCCGCAGCGACTCCTCCGCCGGGTCGCGGCGCTTCGGCGCGCTGCGGCGGATTGCCCAGACGATCACCCCCCACGATGATCAGCGGCACGAGCAGGCTCATAAGAATGCCCAGGATCGTGATGCCGAAGGTCGCGTTGAAGATGCCGTTGATGTCCGGCCCCACTGGCATGTCGCGATCCTACCGCCTTGGCGGGCCGGCACAAGGGAACCGGCGGTCCTGGCCCCCTTGACGGTTCCGCGTTTCGACCGGCCCTCTGGAACGTGATGCCTTTGGGAGCATCACACCGGGCGGGGGTCGAGCCCTCGGACTGACGGCGGCGGTGCTGCGCGTGTCGAGTGCCGGCGGCTGGTGATTACCCCAGAGGCATCACGGGGTAGTGGGGCGTGTCGCGGCTGGCAGGGCGTGTCGCGGCTGGCAGGGCGTGTCGCGGTTCGCAGGGGTGTTCCGGCTGGCAGGGCGTGTCGCGGTTCGCAGGGGTGTTCCGGCTGGCAGGGCGCGTGTCGCGGTTCGCAGGGGTGTTCCGGCTGGCAGGGCGTGTCGCGGCGCGACGATCCCGGCAGCGGGAGCGAGCCACGGGCAGCGCGAGCCACGGGCAGCGCGAGCCACGTGCAGTGCGAGCCACGTGCAGCGCGAGTCACGGGCAGCGCGAGTCACGGGCAGCGCGAGCCACGTGCAGCGCGAGTCACGTGCAGCGCGAGCCACGTGCAGCGCGAGTCACGGGCAGCGCGAGCCACGTGCAGCGCGAGCCACGGGCAGCGCAAGCCTCGGCGCTCGAGCCTCAGCGGCGCGAGCCTCAGATTCCGACCACGACCTCGTCGCGCGGGAACTGCGTGACCCGGTCGACCCGGCCGGCCTCGACGTCCAGGACGACGAGGTCCTCGATCCGGACGCCCATCTCCCCCTCGAGGTAGATCCCCGGCTCGACCGAGAACACCGTCCGCCGCGGCAGTGGCACATCCGGGCTCCGAATCCCGAGGCCCGGCAGCTCGTGCGTTGCGAGGCCGATCCCGTGCCCCAGGCCGTGGCCGTACGGCGGGAACCGCCCGTCCGCCTCGATCACGCTCCGGGCGAGCGTGTCCATCGAACGGCCCGTCGGCAGCGGCGCTCCACCCTGGGCGGCCGAGACCGCCTCCCAGAGCGCCTCGAACACGACGTCCTGGGCCGCCGCGACGAGCCGATAGACGTCGCGGTCGCGCTCGGTCGGCTCACCGACGAACAGCGTCCGGGTCATGTCGCTGCGGTAGCCCTCGACCTGCGCCCCGAAGTCGAACAGCAGCACCTGGCCCTTCTGGACCGGTCGTCGCCCAGGCGAGCCGTGCGGCAGCGCGGCCTCCGGGCCGGCGAGGCAGGCGACGTCGAAGGCCAGGCGGTCGGCGCCGCCGGTCCGCATCCGCCACTCGAGGTCGAGCGCCAGCTCGACCTCCGTCACGCCCGGCCGGATCGAGGGCAGCAGTGCCGCGAGCGCCCGATCGGCCACCGCGCTCGCCGCCGCGACCCGCTCCAGCTCAGGGGGGTCCTTCAGCTGCCGGTCCGCCTCGACCCAGCCCTCGATCGGGACGAGCTCGACGTCTGGCGCCGCCGCGCGCAGCTTCTCCCACGTGAGGTGCGGGATCGTCATCGCCTCGACGGCGACCCGCCGCACGCCGGCCGCGGCGACGAGGTCCGGCCAGAAGTCGACCAGCTGGTTGTTGGCCTCGTACAGCGTCGATTCCGGCGCGTCGCGCTTCACGGCGATCGTGTAGCGCGAATCGGCGACCACCCAGACCTGCTCGAACCCGACGATGAACTTGCCCGAATCGCCGGAGCCGGTGACCTCGTGGTCGTCGAAGGGGAGGCCCGTCAGGTAGCGCATGTGCTCCCAGCGCAGGCCGAAATAGCCGTCGACGCCCTCCTTCGACATCCGCTCGCGGAGGCGGCGCAGGCGCTCCGGGCGCGCCGCCCGGTCCGCCTCCGCCCAGCGGGCCCGATCCGACGCCGTGGGCGGTGCGGGGAAGTCCGCCGGGTGCGGCCACGACCCGGGCAGGATCGTGGAGATCGGCGTGCTCAGCGTCATCACGTGTACCCGTACTTGCGGCGGTTGGCATTGTGCTCGGCGAGCGTCTTCGCGAACGCGTGCTCGCGCGTGTCCGGGATCGCCAGGAAGAACAGGTAGCCGTCCTCCTGGTCGGGCTCGAGCGCGGCGTCGATCGAGGCGAGGCTGGGCGTCGAGATCGGGCCCGGGATGAGGCCGCCGGTCTGGTACGTCTGGTAGCCCTGGAGCTCCTTCGGCACCTTGAAGTTGGCCAGGTCCGGCGGGACCTTCCAGAAGAAGTAGTTCCGCCACTCTTCGAAGGGCAGCTTGGCCAGCTCCATCGTGTCCTTGGCGTAGGTGACCGTCGGATCGGCGTTGAGGATCTTCGCGATGCCGCGGAGCCCGTCGAGGCGGTTCTGGTAGACGCCCGCGATCAGCGGCCGCTCCTCGTCGAGAACGGCCTCGTGCTCGACGATCGAGGCGAGGGTCACGATCTGGTAGAAGGTCAGGCCGCGCTCCTCCGGGACGTCCATCCGCTCCTCGCCGACGACCTCGTGGAACCGGTCGAGCAGGCGGCGGATGAGCGCCTCTGCATCGGTGACCGCGATGTTGCCGCCGTTGGCCGCGACGACCACCTGGTACGTGTCGGGGTACAGGAAGCCCTCGAGGCTCGCGCCCTCCGGCAGGATGTCCCGGAGCCACTCGTAGTCGGCCAGGAGCTCCTCCGGCGGGTGGGTGGCCAGCTCGTAGAACTCGCGCGGGTCGATGCCGGTCTCGAGCGTCTGGAGGAGTGCCGTCATCTGCTCGATGCGGAGGCCCTCGCGGAACCGGACGTTCGTGGTCTGGATGACGACCCGCGCCCGGACCAGCGCGTCCGCCACCTGCTGCGGCGTCATGTCCTTCCGGAGGATGAAGGTGCCCTCCGTAAGCTTGGCGTTGAGGCCGGTCGTCAGGGCCTCGTAGAGGAAGGCCCGCTCGCTCTTGATGTAGCCCTCGGCGAGGAGGCGCGGTGCGAGCGTCTCGATGGTGTCGCCCGCCTCGACACGGAAGATTGATTCGGTCGAGTCGGAGCCGGCACGGGCCGTGCGGTCCGCTCCGAGGTCCTCGGCGACGAAGTCGGCGACGAACGGCAGGCGCGTGATCGACCAGGTGTTCTGCCAGGCCCAGTCGACAATGCCGGCGCGGGCCAGCGGCCGGAAGACCGTGACGAGGGCGATGAGGACGACCGAGGCGAGGATCCCGGCGAAGATCAGGAAGCGCAGGATCCCCGGGATGCGGAAGCCCTGCTTCCCGTTCCCCGGTCGGCGGCGCTGGTAGACGGGCGGGCTGCCGCGGCCGTCCGACGCCCGCCACGTCGGCATCCCGGGGTCACGGGGCCCACGCCCGCTGCGGACGGTCACCCGGCGACGCGCCTCGCGTCGAGCTCGTCCTGGAGGATGATCGCTGCGGCCTCTCGATCCACGCGTTCACGATACCTGTCCCGCTGGGTTCGCGAGGGCGGACCGCCGCTTCGGCCGCGCGGCATCGGGCCGAGGCGCGACTCGGCGAGGTGGCTGGAGAGCCGCTCGTCGCGCATCGTGACGGGCAGGCCGAGGCGCTCCGCCACGGCCTTCGCCCACGCGGCGGCGGCCTCGGCCATGGGGCCCTCTGCGCCGGAGGCCTCGAGCGGGAGCCCGACGACGAGCTCCGCGATCCCCTGCTCCGCGACGAATCTCGCCAGCGTGGCAGCATCGTCCGCAGGGTCTCCCGATGGCGCGCGCCGCACCGTGGCCAGGGGTCGCGTCGCGAGGCCGTCCGCGTCCGCGACCGCCAGGCCGATCCGGCGCTCGCCGAGGTCGATCCCGAGGATCCTGCCGGCTCCCCGCGCCGTGCCGACTCCCCGCGCCGTGCCGGCTCCCCGCGCCGTGCCGGCTCCCCGCGCCGTGCCGGCTCCCCGCGCCGTGCCGGCTCCCCGCGCCGTGCCTCGCGTCGTCACGGCGCCTCCGACGGCTGCG
>DATLYV010000093.1:0-4256 GCA_035574535.1 Binatia bacterium | reverse complement strand
CCGCCTCGGCGAGCCGCTTCGCCGCCTCGTCCTCGTGCAGCTCACCGGGCTCCGGGACCAGCACCGGGATCCCGCGGCCGCTCGGCGCGGCCGGCTCCCTCGCAAGCGCGTCCAGGTCGCCGGGCGACAGCCGCCGGCCCTTGCGCCAGCGCTCCCCCGCGACGACGATGTCACGCGCCAGCACCGCGCCCGCGAGCGCGGCCGCGACCGGCGCGCCCGCCCGGACGCGCTCGACCCTCACCCGAGCGGTCGCCGGGGCCGGCTCAGCCCAGTCGCGATCGCGCCAGCTCGAGGGCGCGCCTGGCCATGACCTGCGCCATGGCGGCCCGGTAGGCCGGGTCGGCGTGAATGTCGCCGTTGACGTTCGCGCCCTCGGTGACCCGGGCGGCCGCCCGCTCGATCGGGGCGTCGTCGCCCGACGAGCCGGCAAGCTCGGCCTCGGCGCCCGTGGCCCGGTAGGCGTGGTCGTCGACGCCGGTCACGCCGATCCGGACGAGGTCCCAGCTGCCGCCGGAGCCCGTCGTGCCGACGACCACCGCGACGCCCGCGATCGCGTAACCCGACGCCGGCTGCTCGAGGGCCCGGTACGCCGAGCCGACCGACCCGGAAGCCGCCGGGATGCGGATCTCGGTCAGCAGCTCGTCCTCCGCGATCGCCGTCTGGAAGGCGCCGTGGAAGAACTGGTCGATGGAGATGACGCGTTCGCCCCGGTTCGCCGAGCGGACGACGACGGAGGCGTCGAGCGCCAGCAGGACCGCCGGCATGTCCGACGCCGGGTCGGCGTGGGCGATCGCCCCGCCGATCGTGCCGCGGTTGCGGACCTGGACGTCGCCGATGCGCGGCAGCGCGTCGGCCATGGCGCCGTAGCGGGAGATCCGCTCGTCGGCCAGGAGCGCGGCGTAGGTCGTGAGCGGGCCGATCGAGAGCCCGCCCCCGTCCAGCTCCCGGACGCCGCGCAGCTCCGCCACCCGGCCGATGTCGATGAGCCGCTCCGGCCGTGCGAGGCGGAGCTTCATCAGCGGGAGGAGGCTCTGGCCGCCGGCGAGCAGCTTCGCGTCGGAGCCGTGCTCCACGAGCAGGCTGAGCGCCTCCGAGACGCTCGTGGCCCGCGAGTAGGCGAATGCCGCCGGGATCATGCCGCCACTCCCTTCGTGTTGCCCTTGGCCGCCTGCATTGCGGCCCAGACGCGCGCCGCCGTCAGCGGCATGTCCAGGTGCCTGATCCCGAGCGGCGCGAGCGCGTCGTTGACGGCGTTCGCGACCGCCGCGGTCGAGGCGATGGCGCCGGCCTCGCCGACCCCCTTGACGCCGATCGGGTTCACCGGCGACGGCGTGACGGTTTCGTCGAGCTCGAACGGCGGGAACCACTCGGCCCTGGGGACGGCGTAGTCGAGCATCGAGCCGGACAGGAGGGTGCCGTCCTCGCCGTAGACGGCGGCCTCCCACAGCGCCTGTCCCGCGCCCTGGGCAATGCCGCCGTGGAGCTGCCCGTCGACGATCATCGGGTTGATCTTCTTGCCGACGTCGTCGACCGCGATGTAGCGCTTGAGCTCGACCACGCCGGTCGCCTCGTCGACCTCGACGATCGCGATGTGCGTCCCGAACGGCCAGGTGCAGTTCGGGGTGTCGTGGTAGGCCGTCGCGTCGAGGTACGGCTCCATGCCCTCGGGCACGTCGAACGCGAGATCGAGGGCGAAGGCGATCTCCTGGAGCGTCTTCTTCTTGTCCGGCGAGCCCTTGACGCGGTACTCGGGGCCGACGATCTCGATGTCCTCGACCGCCGCCTCGAGCATGTGCGCGGCATAGCGCCGGGCCTTGTCCTTGATCTTCTCCGCGGCCTTGATCGCCGCCGTCATCCCGACGCTCGACGTCCGGGAGCCGTACGAGCCGTAGCCGAACGGCGTCCCCTGGGTGTCCGAGTGCTGGACGACGATGTCCTCCATCGGCACGCCCAGCTCGTGGCTCACGACCTGGGCGTACGTCGTCTCGTGGCCCTGGCCCTGCGGCTGGGTGCCCATCGTCACGACGGTCTTGCCGGTCAGGTGGACGCGGATGTTCGCCGACTCCCACATCGCGGCCCCCCAGCCCTCGCCCACGGCGCCGATCCACTTGGACGGCGCGACGCCGCAGACCTCGATGTAGGTCGAAAGGCCGAGCCCGAGGTACTTGCCGCGGGAGCGGGCTTCGGCCTTGGCCTGCGCGAGGTTGGCGTAGCCGGCCATCGCAAGGGCCTTGTCGAGCGCGGGCTCGTAGTTGCCGGAGTCGATGTAGATCTTGGCCCCACCGGACGCGGTTCCAAGCCCCGACGGGTTCTCGTACGGGAACTGGTCCGGCGGGATGAAGTTGCGCCGGCGGACCTCGGCCTTGTCCATGCCGATCTCGTTCGCGAACAGGTCCATGGCCCGCTCGATGACGTAGGTCGCCTCGGGCCGGCCGGCGCCGCGGTAGGCGTCGACGAAGGCGGTGTTGGTGTAGACGCCGGTGACCTCGGCGTAGACGTGCGGGATCTTGTAGCAGCCGGACAGGACGCGGGCGTAGAGCGTGGTCGGGATGCCCGGGCCGATCGTCGAGAGGCGGCCGCCCAGGTTGGCGTACGTCTTGACCCGGACCGCGTCGACCGTCCCGTCGCGCCTGCCCGCGATCTCGAGGTAGGTGATGTGGTCGCGGCCGTGGATCGTTGCCTGGTAGTTCTCGCTCCGGCTTTCGACCCACTTGACCGGGCGGCCGTTGAGCCGCTTCGAAGCGAGCAGCACCAGCACGAAGTCCGCGTAGCAGAAGATCTTCGTGCCGAAGGCGCCGCCAATGTCCGGGCTGATGCATCGGATCTTGTGCTCCGGGACGCCCATGACGAACGCGGCCAGAAGGAGTCGCTGGATGTGCGGCGTCTGGCTCGACATCCAGATCGTGTACTCGTCGGTGCCGGGGTTGTACCAGCCGATGTCGCCCCGGGTCTCCATCGGGTTCGGGATGAGCCGCTGGTTGACGAGGCGCTGCCGGACGACGACCTCGGCGTTCCTGATCGCCGCATCCGTGCCGTCTCTGTCGCCCACGTTCCACTCGAACACGATGTTGTTCGGGGCGTTCTCGTGGAGCTGCGGCGCGCCCGGCTTGGTCGCCGCCTCCGCGTCGACGACGGCCGGGAGCGGCTCCCAGTCGACGAGGATCGCCTCGGCCGCGTCGAGGGCCTGCGCGGCCGTCTCGGCGACGACCGCGGCGACGCCCTCGCCCTGCCACTTGACGCTGTCCGTGGCCAGGGCGCGCGGGGTGTTGACGTTGTTCTGGATACCCGCCGAGCCGCCGGCGGGCCAGGCCATCGGCAGCGGGTTGTACGGCACGTCCGCGCCGGTGATGACGTCGAGGACGCCCGGCATCGACCGGGCGACGCTCGTGTCGATCGAGCGGATGTTGGCGTGGGCGTAGGGGCTCCGGAGGATCGCCATGTGGACGAGCCCAGGGAGGCTGATGTCGTCGAGATAGCGACCGCGGCCGGTGATGAGCCGCTGGTCCTCGACCCGCTTGACGGGTGCGCCCAGGACGTCGGGCATCGTTTCGGTGGTCATCGCCCGCCTCCTACGCCGCGCCGGCGGTGCTGCCGGCACTGCCGGCGCCCGCCCCGGCCATCGCGGGCTCCGCGGCGCCGCCCGCGCTGTTAGACGCGCCCGCCCCCTCGCGCATCGTGTCCGCCGCGAGCCGGATCGCCGCGACGATGTTGTGGTAGCCCGTGCAGCGGCACATGTTGCCGGCGAGGGCGTGCCGGATCTCGCCTTCGTCCGGCTCGGGATTCTCGGCGAGCAGGTGCGCCGCGGTCATGATCATGCCCGGGGTGCAGAAGCCGCACTGCAGGCCGTGCCGGTCGCGGAACGCGGCCTGGATCGGGTGGAGCCCTTCGGCCGGCGTCAGCCCCTCGATCGTCGTCACCTCGCTCCCGTCGGCTTGGACGGCGAGGACGGTGCACGACTTCACGGCCGCGCCGTCCAGCAGGACGGTGCAGGCACCGCACTGGCTCGTGTCGCAACCGACGTGGGTCCCCGTCAGGCCCAGGTCCTCGCGCAGGACCTGGACCAGGAGCCTCCTCGGCTCGACATCGACGCTCCGACGTTGTCCGTTGACGACGAGGGCTACACGCTCGGCCACTGACGGAGCCTCCTTCCATCAAGCGCTCGAAGCGGGCGTCGAAGGGACCGCGCGGTGGTGACGTGGATCCCCTGTGACCCCAATCCGCCGGCCCCGCGGGGCCGTCACGGACGGCGCCCATCG
>DATLYV010000092.1:0-5268 GCA_035574535.1 Binatia bacterium | reverse complement strand
GTCAGCCGGCGGCGGCCTCGGACTCGGCGGCCGCGGCGTCACCGCCGCCGCCGCCGCCTCCTGGCGCATCCGGCGGCAGCGCCACCTCGAGATGCAGCCGGGAGCCGTCATCCAGCATCTGCGCCTTGATCCCCAGGATCCGGGCACGCGAGGCGACCTCGCGCCAGGCCGTCTCCGGGAGTCGTGCCAGCGCGCGGATTCGTGCCGCCTCCACGGCCTCCGCGTGGGCGCGCCGGCGCTCGGCGACCATCTCGGCCAGGGCCGGGGGAAGCTCCGCGTCCTCGGGCGGGAGGTCGGGGTCGGGGACGAGCTCGGGGCGGCGTCCCGCCGTCAGATCGATCTTGAGGTTCTCGCCCCAGTCGAGATGCAGCGACATCATGTCCGGCCGGCCCGCGGTGTGGGCCGCGAGGGCGTCGTCGAGCATCCGGAACAGCCCGCTCTCGAGCTCGACCGGCAGGCGCCGATCGACCCCCACGCTTTCGAAGTCGACCGCGATCCCGATCCGCCGTCCGCGATCCCGCGAAGCGCGCCGCAGCGTCGGCACGAGCCCGAGATCGTCCAGCACCATCGGCCGGACGTCGAAGATGAACGTCTTCGTCGCGTCGAGCGTGCGCTGGACCATTGAAATCAGCTGGTGGACCTCCGCCGTCGCCTTCCCGGGGTCCTTCGCCATCAGCCGCTCGACGATCTGCGCCTGCAGCACGATGTTCGTCAGGCTCTGGGCTGGACCGTCGTGCATCTGGCGCGCGATCTCGCGACGCATGTCCTCCTGCGCGGTCAGGATCATCCGCGAAACGCCGGGCGGAACGGGCCCGCCCTGGTCGACCGACATGTCGAGCGGCGTTCCGCCGTCGGCGTCACTGGCCGACAGGAGCTTCCGACCGCCGTCCGGCAGCCCGGCCAGCGCGCGAGCCTGGGCCTCGTGGGCCTTGATCGTCTCGACCAGCCGGAGGCCCGAGCGCTTCTTGCCCTCGAGGAGGTCGATCTGCGCCTCCATCAGGGCCGCCTTGCGCCCGATCGTCACCAGCTGGTTCGCGAGTTCCGCGAGCTCCTTGGGGCTGCCGGCCGCGCCCGCGGCGAGGCGCTCCGCGGCCATCTGGAGCTTCTCGTTCGCGGCCTGGCGACGGGCGTCGTGGCGCGAGGCCTCGGTTCTGGCCTGGTTGATGAGGAGGTCGATCTCCGCGACCTCCGCGGCGACGTTCGCGGCCTCCTGGGCCAGGCGGGCGGCGAGCTCGGCCGTCGAGGTGATGGCGTCGGGCGGGCCCGAGGCCTCGGCGTCAAGCGGCCCGGAGGACGCGGCTGCTGTGCCCGGGCCGACCTGGTCTTCCGACGCGCTCGAAGTCCTCGAGCCGCCGTCGTTCGACGACGGCCCCGACGGTCCGGACGACTCCGAGGCAGCGTCGGACGCGGCCTCGGACTTGGCGGCCTTGTCGGTTGCAGCCACGGCTGGTGCCTGCGATCCCTGCGGAGTGACCTCAGTCCTCCGGCATCTTGATCCAGCCCTGCCGCATCGCGTAGACGACCGCCTGCGTGCGGTCGTTCACGGCGAGCTTTCGGAGGATCGAACTCATGTGGTTCTTGACGGTCTGCTCGGAGATCGACAGGGCGTACGCGACCTGCTTGTTGGTCATGCCCTGGGCGATGTTGTCGAGGATCTCGACCTCGCGCGGCGACAGCGGCGCGAAGATCGGCTGGGCCTCCTGGCCGTAGACGGCGAGCTCGCGGAACTCCTTGAGGACCCGCGACGCGACGGCCGGCTTCGAGAAGACCTTGTCGTTGATCAGGAACTCGCCCTGGGCGACCCGCCGGATGACGTGGATCAGGTCCTCGGGGCTGATGTCCTTGATGATGAACGCGGCCGCGCCCGCCTTGATCGAGGCGAACAGCGACTCCTCGTCCTCGTCCTGGGCCATGACGATGACCGCGACCGCCGGGAACTCGCGGCGGATGCGCTGGGTCGTGTCGAGCCCACCGGGCGCCGGCAGCGACAGGTCCATGAGCACGATGCTCGGGTTGACCATGCTGACCATCTCGACCGCGGAGCGGCCGTCGGCTGCCTCGCCGACCACCTCGACCTCGCGCTCGCGCGAGAGGATGTTCGAGATGCCCACGCGGAACAGGGCGTGGTCGTCGACGATCAGGATCCTGATGCGGTCCGCCGCGATCCCGCCGCGCCTGCGCTCGCCGCTCTCTGTCTCGGTCGTCATCGCTGTACCTCCGCGGGGATCGGCATTCCCATGGCGCCGGGTGGGATCGTCATTCGCACGGCGGTCCCCAGATCCGGGCTGGATCGTACTTCGAATCTTGCGCCAATCAGCTCGGCTCGTTCTCGCATGAACTGCAGACCGAAGTGCCGGCGACCGCCGCCGATCGGCTCGACGGCGTCGAAGCCCTTGCCGTCGTCCCGAATCTCCACGGTCCAGCCGCCGTTGTCGCGCACCATGCGAACACGAACGGTCGATGGATGGGCGTGCTTGCGGACGTTCTGCAGCGCCTCCTGGATGACTCGCAGCGTCACGATCTCGACCGTCTCCGGCAGGCCGTCGATGCCGTCGTCGAGCTCGACTTGGACCGGGATGCCCAGCGCCGTCGCGATCTGGTCGGCGGCCTCGTGGATGGCGCCGCTCAGGCCGAGATCGGCGAGGAGCGGCGGCCGGAGCTGGCTGAGGTAGGCGCGGACGCCGCGGAGCTCGCGGGTCAGGACCTCGCGCAGCTGGCGCAGCTCCTGGCGAGCCAGGCGCTCGTCGCGGTCGAGGAGCCGCTGGACGACCTCGACCTGGAAGATGGCGTTGGAAAGGGCCTGCGCCGGGCCGTCATGGACCTCGCGCGCGAGGCGGGTTCGCTCGGCCTCCTGGGCCTCGACGATCCGCATCTGCGCGTCGGCCGCGGACGGCGGGCCCGAGGGGTCGGTGACGAGCGAGGTGTCGTCGCGGGCCAGGAAGAGCCAGGCGTTCTCGAGGGACCGGACGGCGAGGTCGATGCGGGCAAGCGTCGCGCGCTCCACGCCGACCTCCCGGCCGACCATGGCCTCGTCGGTCGCGGCCTGCTCCCGGCGTTCGCGGCCGTGGGCGCTCGCGTCGGGCTGCGCGCCGGCAATCGCGCGGAGGCCCTCCCACCGCTCGACGCGCTGGAGGTACGCGGCCCGATAGCGCTCGCGGACATCCCGCAGGGCGTTGGCGCCGTCGGAGACGGCCGCCTGGGCCTCGGCGAGGAGGGCCGCGAGGGGGTCGTCGTGGATCAGGGCCCTGTCCGGGCCGGGATAGGCCCTCGCGTCGGGGTGGCGCCTCGAGCCGGCGCGGCCGTTCGTCGATGCAGGCTTGCCGTTGCGTGCCGCGGCGCCTCGAGTGGCAGGCAGCGGCCGACTCCCGGTTCTGGTCATCGGGGGGAGTGTATGGGCGGTCATGGGACCTCCGGCTGGCCCAATGGTCCCTACCCGATGGTCCCAGAACGCACCGCTCCCACCCCACTCGGCCTGGATCCATCCCCGGTCTGGTCGTCGCCTCGCCCGGGTCTGGCCGCAGGGCAGCCTCGCCGCGTCGGGCCGGAGCCTCGCCCGGGGCTCGCCACTGGTTCGCGGCTGTTTCCCTCGAGCGCGGCGTTGCGCTAGCGTGCGGGCATGCCCGCAGCCGCCGGCGTCGCACGTGTCCTCCGCGTCGTCATTGCCGCGGCCGTCCTCCTGGCGCTCGCCGCGGCCCCCGTCCTCGCCGACACTGCCGCGCCTCCGCAACCCGCCGCGGAGTCCAACAACCTCCTCCTGGCGATCGTGGCGCTCGGCGTGCTCCTCGGCGTCGTGGTCATCGCCAGGCCGCGGAAGCCATCGGAGTAGGTGTCCCGCCCGCAGGCGACGGGGGGCGTGAACCACCACTCAGGGCCGCCCTCCACACCTAGCTCCTCGAAATGCACGATCAGTGTTCATCTCTGGGCTTTCGGGGGCACAAGCGACGTCGCCCGGCCGCATCGGGGCCGGATCGGGGCCGCATCGGGCCGCTCGCTGAACGTGCCCACGCTCGGCCGCGACTTCGAGTGCCGCCCCGACCGCTTGGCGGCGGGGTCCGACGCCGGGTAAGTGGCAGGTAAGTGCCAAGGATGATCATGGATCGTGCTTTCGCCGAGCTAACCCGGCCCGCTCGTCCAGCGTCGCGTCCGCCCGCGGTACCGCGCCATGCGCCAGCACAGCGCAACGCCCGGCGCCATGCGCACGAGCACGGCGCCAAACGCGGCGCCAAGCGCGAGCACGGCACCAAACGCGGCGCCAAGCCCGAGCACGGCGCCAAGCGCGAGCACGGCACCAAACGCGGCGCCAAGCGAACACGGCGCGAGGCACGGCGCCAAACGCGGCGCCAAGCGCGAGCACGGCGCGAGGCACGGTGCCGAGGGCCGCGGGCAACGTTACGGAGGACGACCACATGCCCGGGCAGAAGCGCACTGAGCGCGACATCGCAGCCAAGCTGCACTCCGACGATCGGGCGGTGAAGGTCGCCGGACGGGTGCGGGAGATGCGCCGAAGGCGCCGATGGACCCAGGCCGAGCTCGCCCGCCGAACAGGCGTCGGCAGGATGGTGATCGGCCGGCTCGAGCGCGGCCAGGCACGCCTCGACCTCGATCTGCTCGACCGGATCGCCGAGGCGCTCGGGGTCTGGCTGACCGTCGACTTCGGCAGGGACCCGCGCGAGGACGTCGCGAACGCCGGGCACCTCGCGATGCAGGAGCTGATGCTGCGGCTGGCGCGGAAGCATGGCTTGGAGCGCCAGTTCGAGCTGGCGACGCGGCCGGCGGAGCCGTGGCGGTCGATCGACGTCGCCGTCGGATCGGAGGCGCAAAGGGTGATCGTGGACGAGGAGTGTTGGAACGTGATCGGGGACATCGGGGCGGCGTGGCGGTCGAGCGCTCGGAAGCTCGCGGAGCTTGAGCAGGCCGCCGTCGGGCGATGGGGCGAAAACGGCCGCGCCGCGCTGGTGTGGGTGGTCCGTGATTCCACGCGGAACCGCACCCTGGTCGCTCGATACCCGGAAGTGTTCGCATCGCGGTTCACGGGCTCGTCGCGGGCGTGGGTCGAGGCGCTGACGTCCGGCGGCCCGATCCCCACCGAACCGGGACTCGTCTGGTGCGACGTGCGCAAGGGGCGGATCTACGCGTGGCGGAAGGCGGTCCGCCCGCTTGCCGCGTAGGCAACCTGGTGCACGGCCTCCGCGCGCCGCCTTCGCCCGCCGCCTTCGCGCGCCGCGACCGCCGCCTTCGCGCGCCGCGACCGCCGCCTTCGCGCGCCGC
>DATLYV010000091.1:0-10379 GCA_035574535.1 Binatia bacterium | reverse complement strand
GGCGACCCGACCCGGCCGCCACCGCGCTCGTCGCGCCAGTGGCGTCGCG
The DNA here is from genome assembly GCA_035574535.1 of Binatia bacterium. Classification (GTDB taxonomy): domain Bacteria; phylum Chloroflexota; class Limnocylindria; order Limnocylindrales; family CSP1-4; genus UBA5189. Next base: position 10,330 of record DATLYV010000091.1, on the reverse strand, counting down.
TTCCACACGGGTGAGCCCGCCGTCGACCCAGGCGACGATCGCCACCAGGATCACGACGATCATCGGCAGGTTGACGAGGTTGTCGACGACCGACTGGGCCGCGAACGCGCCGAGGCTGACGAGCACGGCGCCCGACTCGAACGACAGCGCCCGATCCGGCGACCGCCAGCCGGCCCAGAGGCGCCGGGCGAGCGCGAACGCCAGCACCGCCAGGGCGAGCAGGCCGACGACACCGACCTCCGCGGCCGCCTGGACGTACATGTCGTGGGCGTGGGGCAGGATGAGGTTCGGGACGCCAGGCGGGTTCGCCGCGACCTTCAGCTGGACCCACGTCCCGGGCCCCGCGCCGACGAGCGGGTGCTCCGCGAAGATTTTCAGCGCGGATCGCCACAGGTCGAGGCGGAGCGTGCCGCCGCCCTGGGCGAAGCGGGCGAGCAGCGACGGCGTGAGCGCCAGCCCCACGAGGGCGAGGCCAACCACCGGGAGCGCGAGGATCGGGCGCGCCCGGAGTCGATCGACGGTCGACGCGACGGGCGATCGGATCCCGCCGCTCCGGAGGGCCGCGAGGGCCACCGCCAGGGCCGCCCCGACGCCGACACCGAGGAACGCGCCTCGCGAGCCGCTGAGGAACACCGCGAGCGCCGCCGCGAGCCCGAGGACCACGGCGATGCCGCGCTGCCGTCCGCGCGTCCAGGCGATCGTGACCACCAGCGGCGCGAGGAGGACGAGGGTGGTCCCGATCAGATTCGGCGAGCCGAGCCACAGCGCGACGAACGACGGTCGCAGCGGCGGGATGGCGAACCGCCCGATGAGACCCCACCAGTTCCACCACTCGACCAGCACCTGCGCGATGTAGCCGAAGGCAACGACGGCGACGAACGCGGTCATGACCACCGCGACGCGCGCCCGGAACCACCCGTCGGCCAGGAGCCGCGCGAGGAACGGGTACGCCAGCGCCCAGCCGAGGCCGGCGAGCAGCGGCTCGAACGACAGCCGCGGCCGCTGCGAGAACAGCCCGGACAGGAGGTATGCCCCGGCGGCGAGGGCGATCGGCAGGAGGAGCGGCGTCGCGGCCCGCCAGGCGGGCTTCCAGATCGAGACGACGGACCACGTCCCGAGCACGCCGATCGCGATGATCTGCCCGATCACGTGCGCCTCGATGGACGCGATCCCGGGGTACGTGCCGCCGGTCGTGAGCAGGAACACCGCGCACAGCACGAGGACGACCCAGGCGCCGAGGCGGATGAGGATCACGCACCCGCCTCCGCGTCGGTGGCCTTCCGGATGAACGCGGGCAGCAGCCCTTCGAGGAGCTGGCCGCCAGGGCCGTCGTGGTAGCCGTCGAAGCCGTGGTCGGCGAAGGGCATGACGACGAGCTCCACCTGGGCGCCCGCTTCGCGCAGCTCGGACTCCAGTCGTCGCACCTGGTCGAGCGGGATGATCTGGTCGTTCGCACCGGCGAGCAGGAGCGTGGGCGGGACGTCCGCGCGGACATACGCGAAGGGCTCGGCGGCCGCGTAGCGGTCCGGGTACTCGGACGGCGGGCCGCCGACGTACGCCTCCGGAAGGGGCCGGCCCTCGTACCACAGCGTCGGGTTCGACCAGAGTGCCGTCAGGTCGACCGCGGGTGCGATCGCGACGACGCCGGCCGGGACGAGCGGGTCGCCGCCGCAGGAGCTCTCGATGCGCCCGGTGCCCGCGGCGTAGGCCGCGACGAGCGCGAGGTTCCCGCCGGCCGACTCACCCATCACGAAAACCCGCCCCGGATCGATCCGCAGCGCCTGCGTCTCGTGCCGCATCCACGCAAGCGCGCAGAGCACGTCCGCGGGCGCGTCATGCCAGCGCGCCGGGGGTGAGAGGCGGTACTCGATGTCGACCACCAGCACGTTGTGGCGCTCGGCAAATGCCTCGAGCTGGATGGCCCGCATCCCGAGCTCGCCGCCGACGAACCCGCCGCCGTGCACGTAGAGCACCGCCGCGAAGGGCTCCGCCGGGGCGACGTCCTGGGCGTCCCAGCGGGCCGGATGCCGCAGGTCGGCATGCAGGTCGACCCCCTCCAGCGTTGCGAACACGACCCGTTCATCCGCCGGCGGCGCGGACGGGTCCGGCCCCAGCTGCCGGATCGGGTCGTAGGCCGCGCCGTGCGCCGCCAGCGTCGTCGCGAACGCCGCGCCCGCCACGACGACCCCGCCGAGCACCACCACGGCGAGGGCCGCGAGGAGCTTCGTCCATCGACCGCCCCCGATCGCCAGCGCGACCCCGATGAGGCCGAGCGCGCCGATCGCGAGGAACGCGACGTACGGCAGGTCGGACACGAGGAACGACCCGAACCGGCTCACCACCGGGATCCCCGGCACGTACCCGCCGACGTCGATCACCGCCGGGATCGCCAGGACGACGACGGCGACCGCGGTCAGGACGGCCCGGAGCGCTACGTTCGGGGTCACGGGGAACGGATCAGGCCGCGGGCGCGGGCGCCGTGGATTCGGCGGGCTCGGTCGACTGGGCGGCGGCCGCAGCGGCCGCCGACCTCGATGCCGCCCGGCGGGCGGAGTGCGCATGGACCCGGGCGAGGATCGGGCGCTCGATAAACGCCCACGATGCCGCCGACCCGGCGATGGCGATCAGCAGCCCGAACCACGGCCCGAAGGCGATGAACAGGTCCTTGTGCCACAGGTACATCGCGTACGACGCGCCACCGGTGAAGATCAGGAGCCGCTGCCACGGCAGTCGATGGTGCAGCAGCCAGCCCATCACGAGCGGCGTCCCGATCGCCGGACCGATCGCGACCGGCAGGATCGTGAACAGCGCCCCGAACACGAGGTACGCGATCCCGATCGCCAGCGCGACGGGCGACCGCAGCGCCGCGAACCACGCCGGCCGCCGGACCTCCAGCACTGCCAGCAGCATGCCCGGGACGAACGCGTAGAACGACAGCGGGTACGTGCCGAGCATCCAGGCGTTGGCGTCGGTGAGCTGAAAGCGGTGGACGGTGGCGAGGGTCGTGGAGGCGAGCGCGAGGATGGCGAGGGTCTTGACCTCGCGGCCCGCGGCGAACCGGGCGATGAACGGCAGCGTGACGTAGAACAGGATTTCGGCCGAGAGGGTCCAGGCGTTGCCCAGGAACTGCCGCAGCGGGATGTCGTACGGCGCGGTGATCGTCAGGTAGGGCAGCGGGTGCTCCCAGGGGAGCCTCGAGCCGGTCAGGACGGTCAGCGCGGCGAGGGCCACGAGGTAGCCCGGGAGGATGCGGCCCGCGCGCTTGAGGCCGTAGGCGGTCAGGTCGACCCCGCCCTTCACGAACGGCTTGTAGAGCAGGTACCCGGACAGTGCGAAGAAGATCCAGACGCCGGTGTCGCCGCCGCGGATGATCGGGTCGAGCGGGCCGAAGCTGACGCCGCTCACCGTGTGCATGTGGAACGCGACGACCAGCAGGCATGCGAGCGCGCGGAGGCCGTCCAGGCCGGAGCTTCGACCTCGGTCGAGGCCGGTCGAGGGGGTACCGCGCCGGCGCTCGCCGCCGTCCCAGGTCATCGGAACGAGCGCCCGTAGACCATCGACGGGTCGGACAGGTCGTTCGGGTCGGGCTCTCCGGCGATCCTCGGGTGCCGGAGGGCCGCGAGGAGGCCCATGAGCATGTACACGAGCAGGCGCGGCGGGCTCACGGTCGCGAGCGTCACCGCGGCCGCCCAGCCCCAGCGCGTGCGGGCGAGGGCGAGCACGACCAGGATCCCGACGAGGACCAACCCGATCCACAGCGCCGGCGAGATCGCGTAGGGGGAGATGTTCCGGACCTCGCCGATCTGCTCGAGCCCGACGCTCGAGAAGAAGGCCACCGAATCGCTCGTCGCGAGGGCGACCTGGATCGCGGCGAAGAGGCCCATCCAGGCGAGGAACGCCATGAACGACTGGAAGTCCCGCCGCCCGAGCCACCAGATCGCGACCACGACCGGCGTGAGCTTGAGGTTCGCGGCGAGGGCGATCGACCACGGCTGGCCCAGCGCCAGCAGGAACGTCAGCGGGACGTGGGCCTGGGCGATCGTGAGGCACCAGCCGATCGGCACGCCGAGGATGCCGATCGCCAGCCAGACGGCCTTGCGCCGCACGCCGAGGTACCGGACCAGCGCGACGAAGGCCGCGATGACGACGAGCTCCCAGAGGAGGGCGAACGCCTCGAACGGGAGGAGGGCGAGCGGGCGGAGGGCGAGCGCGAGGAGCGGCGGGTAGAGGTAGATCTCGTTGCCGTTCGGACTGATGCCCTCGGGGTAGAGCGGACGCCCTTGGTTGAGGCGGACGGCGGCGTCGTAGTAGGCCCGGGCGTCGGCGAGGGGGTCGTTGACGATGTGCATCCAGGCGACCGCGACCCCCGCGACCGCGCCGATAACGGCCGCGGCGAAGAGCAGCAGGTTGACGACGTGCCGGGTCGTGGGGCCGAGCTGGGCGCGGGCGCGGCGGGCCGCGTCGGCGGCCTCGTCGACGACCGTCGGCTGCGGGATCTCGTCGTCCCACTTCTCGAGGACGACCTCCTTCGCGTCCTCGCGGAAGACCGCCTGGGCACCGCGCAGCCAAGGCCTCGCCGGCTGGTTTCGTTGGGCGTCGTAGCTCTCCTGCGATTCGCCGCGGCGCCAGATCATCGGGCGGGTTCCTCCGTGGGGGTGGTGGGTTGGGCGACGGATCCGGCCGAGCGGGCCGCGCCCGCCGTGCCGGTGCGCTGCCAGCGGGCGCGATCCCGCCACAGCGGGAAGCAGGCCGCGAGCAGCGCGGAGCTCTGGAGCCAGATCGTCGGCATGGCGAGGAGGCACCCGAAGGGCACCAGCCACGCCCGGTCGGTGCGCGCCGCGAAGGCGACGAGGAGGACGGCGAGGGGCAGGCGGACCGCGAGCGACGGCAGGTCGCCGACCTGCGGGTTGCCTGCGGAGATCAGGAGGGATTCGAACCACCCGATCCACTGGGCGGGAGCGAGGACGAAGCCGACCGCGACGATCGCGGCCGTGATCCCGAGGGCCAGGGCGAGGTTGCGCCACTCGCGCCGCACGGCGAACCACAGGACGCCCACGCCCGGGGTGACCTTCGTCAGGAGCAGGAACGACCACGCGCCCGGCCATCGAAGCCCCGCCCAGATCGCGAGGGCCATGAACAGGTGGATGTTGGCGTTGAGGAGCTCGAGCAGGATCGGCGGGAAGGCGAGGAGCAGCAGCGGCGCCCAGCGGCGTCCGAGGACCACCACCGCGGCGAGATTGAGGACCAGGTAGGTGCCGAGGAAGACGGTCCACGGCAGGAGCGTCAGCGGCCACATCGCCCACGCGACCACCGGCGCGAACCGGAACGCGCCGTACGTCTCGAGGCCCTGGTTCGCGACGCCGTAGAGATTCGAGAGGTCGATCAGCCACCACGACGGCGCGTCGACGAACCACGCGAAGTCCCTCGGCAGGAAGGCCAGCAGGGCGCCGTTCGCGATCAGGCCGCCAACGATCAGGCCGTCGCGGATTGCGCGCCGGCGCGTCGGGCTCGGCCGCCACGCGGCCGCCCGGAGGGCGTTGGGGACGCTCGACACGGTGGTCACGAGCGGGCCCCGGCAGTGCGGGCCGGCTCGGGGGCATCCGGTCGACTGTCCTCGTGGGTGGCGACTCGGGCGTCGTTGGCGTTGGATCGCGCGTCGTCGGCGGTCGAGGCGGATTCGGAGGCGAGATTCGCCGCTTCCTCCTCCCTCGATCGAAGCTCCGGTCGCCCGACGGCCGGGATCGCCGCGAGTACCGCGAAGGCCGCGATCCACAGGACCGGCATCGCCAGCGCCGCGGCGAGCGGCACGGTCCACTTGCGGTTCGTGAGCGCGCCCACGGTCACGATCGCGGCCGCGGCCGCCAGGCGCACCACGAGCGGGATCGCGATCTGCGGCTGGTCCGGCGGCGTCCGCAGCGAGACGAGCAGCTCCTTCTCCCACCATTCGATCCAGAGCCGCGTGTCCACGACCAGCGAGGCGGCCACGAGCGCGAGGGTCACGCCGACGGCGATCCCGAGGCTCCGCCACTCCCGCCGCACCGCGAACCACAGCAGCCCGATGCCCGGGGTGACCTTCGTCAGCAGCACGAACGCCCACGCGGCCGGATACCGGAACCCGAGGGCGATCGCCGCCGCGATCAGCAGGTGGATGTTGCCGTGGTACAGCTCCAGCGCCACGGGCGGGAAGGCCAGGATCACGAGCCACCAGCGGCGCCCGCCGAGCCACAGGACCGTGCCGAGGAGCAGCGCCTCCCACAGCCACAGGAACTGCCAGAAGGGCAGCAGCGAGTCGAGCTGGAAGAGCCGCGCCGCGACCGGCGAGTACACGAACGAGCCCATCGTCCCGTGGGTGATCGCGTACGGGTCGTCGATCGAGTAGATCCAGTACGAGAGGGCGTCGAATCCGACGGTCCCCGCCTTCGGCGCGACGTCGACGAACAGGTACACGAGGAAGATGAGGCCGGCGACGATCGGGCCGTCGCGGAGCGCGCGCCTCGAGGCCGGGGACAGGCGGTTCCAGAAGCCGGAGGCGCGGCCGGCCGCCCTCGTCGTCGCGTCCGAGGCGGCCGCGACCAGGGTCGTCACGGCTGCCGGCCCGGCACGGAGCGGCGCATGCGGCGCGCCCAGGGGCACGCGTCGTGGCGCACGAGCTGGCGCAGTTGGCGCCTCGGGTTCCCGCCCATCGGGCGAAAGCATCGGGCCTTGGCGCCTGTAGTCAACAGCGTCGGAAGTACTTTCGAGGCCGGGACGCCTGACTGACGGCTGGTAGAGTCCGGCCTCGTGCGAACCCCGATCGCGCTGTTCGTGCTGGCGCTCGCGGTGCGCGCCGTGCTCGTCGCGCTCTTCCCGGACCCGGCCTACCCCGATTCCTACTACTACGTCGAGGTCGCCCGGTCGATCGCGGCGGGCAACGGGCTGAACGTCGACTTCATCTGGATCTTCGCCGAGGTCGGGGGCCGCATCCCCACGGAGCCCGTGCTGCCGATCCCCTCGAACGCCCACTGGCTGCCGCTCGCGAGCCTGCTCCAGGCGCCGTTCATCTCGCTGCTGGGGCCGACGCCGGTCGCGTCGGCGATCCCGGGGCTGCTCATCGGGTCGCTGGCCGCGCCGCTGACGTGGACGATGGCGCGCGACTTCGGCTCCCGCGAGACGGTGGCGCGCGCCGCGGGGGTCCTGGTGGCCATCCCGGGAGCGGTCACGGTCTTCATGGCCCAGCCCGAGACCTTCGGCATCTCGATCGCGCTCGTCCCCGCGACGCTCTGGGCGATGGCCCGGGGACTCCGCGGCGACGGGCGCGCCTTCGCGCTCGCCGGCCTGCTGGCCGGCGTCATGGGCCTGCTGCGCAACGACGGCGTGCTCCTCGCGGGCACCATCGCGCTCGTCTGGCTGGCCGATCGACTCCGCTGGCTCCGCAACCGCCGCGGCGGCCGATCGTGGACGCGCGTCGAGGACCGCCCACCGATCGCCTTCGTAGCCGCGCTCGCCGCCGCCGCGCTGTTCCTGCTCGTCGTCGGGCCGTGGTGGGCCCGCCAGCTGGCGGTCTTCGGCTCGATCTCGCCGACGTCCTCGACCGGCGCGGCGCTCTGGATCAAGGACTTCTCGGAGTGGAACTCGATCACCGCCGACGTCTCGCTCCGGGCCTTCCTCGCGCAGGGCTGGGCCGAGATCCTCGCGTCGCGACTCGACGGGCTGACCGCAGCCCTGACGATCTTCGCGGTCCTGGTCTGCAGCGTCGTGCTGGTGCCGTTCCTGCTCCTGGGGGCGCTCGCCAAGCGCGGCTCGCGGGACTTCCAGCCGTGGTTCGCCTACACGTTCGTCGTCTTCGCGGGCGCCACGCTCCTGTACCCGGTCCACGTCCCCGGCGGGACGTTCATCCACACCGCGATCGGGCTGCTGCCGGGGGCGATGATCCTGTCGATCGAGGGCGTCCTCGCGCTGGTCTCGTTCCTCGCGGGCCGGCGGCGCGCCTGGGACGAGCGAATCGCGGGGTCCGTGCTCGTCTGGGGGGTGGTGGCGCTGGTCGTCGTGGTCGGCGTGATCTTCGGGCGGCCGGTGCAGGTGCAGTGGGAGATCGCCCGCGAGCAGCGTGTCGCCGTCGCCCGGGATCTCGACGCGATGGGCGTGCCCCGAACCGACCGCCTGTTGTCGATCGATGCGGGCGGGTTCAAGTACTACACCGGGCGGCCCGGCGTGGTGACGCCCGACGATCCGATCGAGACGATCGAGGCGGTCGCGCGGGCCTACGGGGCTCGGTGGCTGATCGTGGAGCGCGCGGACGCGGCGAGGGCGCTGGGGCCGGTGCTGGCCGGCGACGCGGATCCGGCGTGGATCGGCGACGCGGTCTTCGAGGTGCCCCACCCCGACGGCGGTTCCCCGCGCCTCGCGCTCTTCCCGGTCTGCACGCAGCCCGGTGACGATCGATGCTGAGCCGCCTCGGCGCCAACCGCCTCGGCGCCCACCAGGTCGGCCGCCGCGAGGCCCTCATCTCGGCCGGTGTCGTCTTCCTCGTCGCGCTCGTGGTGCGCGCCTGGGCCGCGACCCAGATCACCTTCCCACGCCCCGAGGACGTCGCGTACTACGTCGGCGTCTCGCGCAACCTGCTCGAGGGCCGCGGCTTCGTCAGCGACGCGATCTGGAGCTTCCAGACGCCGCCGCTGTCCTTCCCCCGCCCCGCGTTCGAGGTCTGGCTCCCGCTCCCTTCGATCCTCGCGGCCGTCCCGATGGCCCTCTTCGGCCACACCTTCGCCGCCGCACAGGTCTCGTCGATCGTCGTCGGCTCCCTCGTTTGCGCGCTCGCATGGCGCCTCGCGGCGGACGTGGCCGCCGCACGCTCGATGCCGATCGGCCGTGCCCGGACGCTCGCCCTCGGCGCGGGCCTGACCTCGGCGGTCTACCTGCCGCTCGTCCTCGCCTCGGTCCAGCCCGACTCGACGATGCCGTTCGCGCTCCTCGTCCTCCTCGGCTGCCTGCTGATCACGCGCTACGGTCGGCGCATCAGCCTCGAGGGTGTCCGTGCCGGCGACCTCGAGGCCTTCGTCCGGCGCGCGGAGCGGCTCGTCGTTCGCCGGTCGAGGGTTGGGCTCGCGATCGCGGTGGTGCTCGGCCTCGCGGCGATGACGCGCAACGAGGCGATCTGGCTCGCCGCGGCGTTCGCGATCATCGAATGGTCGAACGCGCGGAGCGCCTTCCCGCGCTGGTCCGACCGCCTCGGCGCGTGGGTCATCCGCGTCGTGCCGGTCGGGTTCTTCGCCTTCCTCGTCTTCTCGCCGTGGGCGCTGCGCGACTGGGTCGTGTTCGGCAGCCCGTTCCCGGGCCAGGCACTGGTGAACGCGCTCAGCCTCCAGGGCACCGACATCTTCGCCTGGCAGGACCGCCCCACGCTCGAGCGCTACCTGGCCGCCGGCCCGGTGCGGCTGCTGGAGCTGCGGTGGATCGGGGCGGTCCACAACCTCACGCAGGTGCTGCTGTTCCTGGGCGTCCCGCTGTCGATCGTCGGGCTCATCGGCCTCCCGGCGGTCATGCGCTGGCGCTCGAAGTCGACCGCTGCCGGCGTCCCCGTCGACGACCCGCTTCGACCGCTCGTCCTCTTCTCGATCATCACCTTCCTCGTCGCGTCGCTCGTGTTCCCCGTCTCGACCACCTGGGGCACCTTCCTCCACGCCGCGGGCGCGATCCACGTGCTGCTGGTGATCTCGGCACTGCTGGCGCTCGACTGGCTGATTGGCTGGGTCGGCCGGCGGCGCGGGTGGACCAACCCGGTCGCGTGGCTCGGGCCGGCGTTCGCCATCGCGGGCTGCCTGCTGTTCACGCTCGTGCTGCTGCGCTCCGACGGCGAGGCTGCGCGCGCCCAGGCCCGCCGCTACGAGGCGCTGGGGATCGCGTTCTCGGGGGTGGACGCCACTGGGCGCGGGGTGGATCTCGCCTCCGAGCCCGGCCCCGTCATCACCGACTTCCCCATCTGGTTCGCGGAAACGACCCGCCACCCGACGCTGGCGCTGCCCAACGAGTCGATCTCGTCCGTGCTGGACCTCGCGCGCTCGTTCAACCCGCCGGCGGAGCTGGTGGTGTTCGACCCGTCAGGCGACGGGCGATTCCCGTCGGAGCTTGCGGCCGCTGCGCCGGGCTCGGAATGCTTCGTGCCGGTGGAGCTCCCGGACCCGGCCTCGCACCCGGGCGCGCTCGAGGACTTCGTCGTCTTCCGCATCCGCTGCCCGTAGGGGTCGCATCCGGCGGCGCCGGCCGGCGGGTTCGTGACCCACCGGTCACGCATGCGCTCGCCCCGCGCGATCTCGCCCGCCGCCTCTCGCCCGCCGCCTCCCGCCGCCTCCCG
>DATLYV010000090.1:0-12688 GCA_035574535.1 Binatia bacterium | reverse complement strand
GGCGGGCCGAGCTGAACGAGCCGCCGTTGCCCGAGTCCGGGCAAGCCCTGCGCCTCGCAGGCGCCGACTCGATCACCGCGTTCATGGCCCGCGCCGGCGTCGGTGACGCGACGACCCTGATCCTGTACGACGACACGCTCGGGCTGTACGCCGCGCGCGCCTGGTGGTCGCTGCGGGTCTACGGCTTCGAGTCCGCGCGCATTCTCGACGGTGGCTTCCCGGCCTGGGTCGGCGAGTCCCGGCCCCTGAGCACCGGCGTGCTCCCGCGCCCCGAGGCGCAGTTCACGCCGCGGCTCAACCCGCGGCTGCGCCTCACGACGACCGACGTCCGGTCACTGCTCGGCTCGCCGGACGCCCAGATCATCGACGCGCGAGCCGTGCCCGAGTACCGAGGCCACGAGGGCAACGCGCGGCGGCTCGGGCACATCCCCGGCGCGATCAACGTGCCGATCGGCGCACTCCACGAGCCGGGCACGCAGCGTCTGCTCGACGCGGATGCGATCCGGGCGGTGCTGACCCGCGCGGCCGTGGCACGCGGCAGGCGCCTCGTCTGCTACGACGGCTCCGGCGTCGGCGCGGCGAAGCTCGCGTTCGTGCTCACGCTCATGGGCTACGACGACGTCGCGGTCTACGACGGGTCGTGGGCCGAGTGGGGCGACCGGCTGGACCTCCCGGTCGAGCGATAGGTCGTTCGCGCCGGCGCGAGCCGGCACCGTTCGCTTGCCGGCCGCGAGCCGGCGCCCTGCGACGCGGCGCGACTACCAGCCGGCGCGGTTCCGGAGCCGCGCGATGTCCTTCACCACGATCCCGCCGTCCAGCGAGACGAGGCCCTCGTCCGCGAACTCGCCCAGGATCTGGTTGACCCGCTGCCGGGTCCCGCCGACCATCGCGGCCAGGTCGGACTGCGTGAGCGGCCGTGCCAGCACGACATCCCTGGCCTTTCCCGGCGCCGTCTCCTCGGCGAGCCGGGTGAGCGTCAGGGCCAGGCGCCCGGCGAGGTCGAGGAAGTGGACCTCGGCGAGCTGGTCGGTCAGGCGCCGGATCCGATGCGCGATCCCCCCGAGGAGGCTCCAGCGGAACGGGCTGCCGCCGTCAACCAGGGACACGAACCGATCCCGGGTCATCGTGACCGTCTCGGTCGGCTCCATCGCCGTCGCGGTCGCGGAGCGGGCGGCGCCGTCGAGGAGCGTCAGCTCGCCGAACGTCTCGCCGGGCCCGAGCGTCGCGACGATCGCTTCCTCCCCCTCGGCCGACTCGCGCGTGATCTTCACGCGACCCGCGACGACGACGTGCAGCGAATCGCCCGGGTCGCCCTCGTGGAAGATCACCTCGTGGCGACGGTAGCGCCGCCGGACCATGGTCTCGGCGATGCGCGTGAGCTCATCGGGCTCGATGCCCTGGAACAGCGGCGAGCGCGCCATCGCGGCGCAGGCAACCTCGAGACCGAAGCGAGTCGCCACCGTCACCTCCGGCATCGAGGTTAGGGCACCGGCGCCGCGGCGGCCGGGCGCGCCCGCGCGGAGCGCGCTCGAATAGGCCCGCGGGGCGCCCCGAGGCGCTCAGACGGCGGCGGTGAGGTCCTTCGCGCGCGGGTCGACGGCCACCTCGCGATGAAGCTGCTTCGTCAGGCCGAGGTCCTCGTCGGTGGCCGGCTCGAGGACATCGATCTTCTGCGTGTTCACGAGCACTGCCTCGGACTCGACCCAGATCGGCTGGCCGGCCTCCGTGTAGCCGACGAGGCTCGAGGTCAGGGCGACCAGCGGACGCCGGTCGGTCGTCCGCAGGGGGTCGACCGTCGGCGGGGCGTGCAGGTAGCCGATGACGACGTACGGCCCGATGCGCGCGCGGACGGCGTGCTGGCGCGTCCAGACCCGCCGCTCCGGCAGACCGCGCGGACCGCTCGCGAGGACGATGCACAGGTCGTCGCGGCAGACGTCGGCCGTTTCGCGCTCGACCACGCGGCCGTCGTCGAGCGCCCTGAACGATGGGTGGTCGACCGTGAACTCCTCGGTCGACGCGAGGAAGTCGGCGAGCCGGTCCGTCCGAAGATCGACCTCACCCTGCACGGTGCAGTCCTCGGCGAACGCGGTGAACGGGATCTGCATGAGCGAACCTTCATGCTTCGACCTTGCACGGTCCATAAAAAGCCCGCGGTCGATGGTGCTGATCGTACCGCGTCGGTGCCTCGCCCGCGAAGGGCCGACGGCCTGCGTGAGGGCAGGCTGCGACCGTCGCGAGCCCGAACCCAGGTTGCGCGACGGCCGGCCCTCAGGCGGGTGCCAGGCCTCGGCCGGGGGGCGCGGCCTTCCGCGCGGCGGTCCGGGCGCCGGCTGTGACGAGGTGCTCGGCACCGGACTGGAGGCCCTCGTACAGACGGGTCACCGTCTCGAGCGTGTCGGCCTCGCGGGGGTCCTTGTCGAGCCGGAGGCGGGCGATCCGCGGGAACCGCAGCGCGAAGCCCGACTTGTGGCGGTCCGATCGCAGGATCACGTCGAACGCGACCTCGACGACGACCGAGGGCTCGACGACGCGGTAGCGGCCGTGCTGGCTGATCGTGTGGTCCTCGAACCAGCGGGTCATCGTCGCGATCTCGGCGTCGGTCAGGCCGCTGTAGGCCTTGCCGATGGTCACGAGCTGGTCGCGGTCGGTGTCCCAGACCGCGAACGTGTAGTCCGAGAGGACGCCGTGGCGCTTGCCGTGCCCGACCTCGACCCCGACGACCACGCAGTCGATCGTCGCGAGTGCCTTCTTCATCTTCAGCCAGCCGTACCCGCGGCGGCCGGGCGAGTAGACCGAGGTCGGGTCCTTGACCATGAGGCCCTCGTTGCGCCGGGCGCGGGCCGCCGCGAACACCTCCTCGAGCTGCTCGATCGAATCGGCCGTGCCGAGGTACGACAGCGCGAAGCCGCCGCCGTGCTCGGCGCTGGGCAGGTTGAGGGCCTCGAGGCGGCGGCGGCGCTCCGCCAGCGGCCGCTCCAGCAGCGGGACCACCGTGCCGGGGTCCGCGTCGGGCCCGCCCGTCGGTGGCGAGCTGCCGTCAGGGAGGTCGCCGATCCCGAGCAGGTCGAAGGCGACGTAGATGACCGGCACCTCCGCGAGGATCGCGGGCGGCGGGTCCTTCCGCCCGAGGCGGCCCTGGAGCGCAATGAACGGCAGGACCGTTCCGTCGCGCCAGGCGAGCAGCTCGCCGTCGAGGATCCCGTCCCACGGCAGGTCGCTGGCGGCCGCAACGACCTCCGGGAACTGGTTCGAGATGTCGTGCAGGTCCCGCGAGTAGAGGCGGACCTCGCGCCCGCGCTTGTGCAGCTGGCAGCGGATGCCGTCGTACTTGTCCTCGACCCAGACGATCGGGCCGAGGCGCTGGAGGATCTCTGCCGCGTCCTCGGCCGGCGACGCGAGCATGAACTTCAACGGGTGGAAGAGGGCGAGCTCCGCGCCGTCCAGCCGGCCCTCGCGCGCCAGCTCGGCCGTCCGGCCGATGTCGCCGGTGAGCATCCCGGCGCGCTTGACCGCATCGAGCGGGCGGTCGAAGGCCTTCGCGAGCGCCGCCTCGACGAGGCCCTCGCGCAGCCCGATCCGGAGCTCCCCGGACAGGACCCGGACGATGCCCCGGGCGGTCCTGGGGTCCGCGCGCTCGAGCAGCTCGGCGAGGCGCTCCGCCTTGCGGGCCGGGCCCGACGCGGCCTCGACCTCGGCGAACGTCGTGGCCACGTCCCGGAGGCTCGGCGAGGCGGCTGGGTCGGGGTCGTGGCCGGCGCGGGCCAGCAGGTCGCCGACGGCGGCGCTGATGTCGGAGAAGCGGTCGTAGGCAGCGCCGAGGTCCGCGCGGGAGATCCCGGCGACGCTGGCCAGGGCGTTCGCGATCGTCGCCCAGCCGATACCGGTCGCGCGCTGGTCGGACTCCGGGAAGGGCCGGCCCGTGAGGAACACGACCGCGATCGGCAGCTCGTCCTCGTCCAACGTCCGGAGGTACTCGGCGAGCATCGAGGTCTTCTCCGAGGTCCGGGTCGTGGCGGCGACGCGCTCCGCGAGCTCGCTCCAGCGTCGCATGGCGGGATGGTATGCGCGGGGTGGTATACCTGCCCCCGTGAACGAGGCGGCGTGGTTCCCCGAGGCCCTGGAGGGGTCGCTCGTGGTGTTGCGGCGGCACGTCCCGGAGAACGTCGCCGCCTTCCGGCGCTGGTATGCGGACCCCGAGGTCGCGCGGCTCGCGCGCTACCAGGACGCGCCGATGCGGAGCGACGAGATCGACCGGTTCTTCCAGATGCGGGCCCTGGGCCACGAGTCGCTGACGATGGCGATCCACGTCCGGCAGGCGAACCGGCTCATCGGGTCGTGCGCGTTCAGCCAGGTCGACGGCGAGAACGGCTCGGCGATGTACCACATCACGATCGGCGAGAAGGACGCCTGGGGCCACGGCTACGGCACCGAGGCGACGCAGCTGATGCTCGACCACGCGTTCGGGACGCTGGGCCTGCACCGGGTCGCGCTGACGGTCTTCGAGTTCAACGAGCGCGCGATCCGGGCCTACCGCCGCTGCGGCTTCCAGGTCGAGGGGCGGGCGCGCGAGTCGATCTGGCGGGACGGTCGATGGTGGGACGAGCTGGCGATGAGCGTCCTCGCGTCCGAGTGGCACGCACGGCGCGTGGGGGCCACGGCGGCCGCGAGGACGGCGAACGCCGGCGCCGGCGCGGCGTCGACCGGCGCTGCCTTGACCGGCGAACCCTCGGCCGGTGAACCAAGGGCCGCGGCCGGGTCGGCGCCGAGCGCGGTCCGCTAGCCCGTGGCCAGCACCGGAGCGAGGGCCGACGCTGCCCGAGCGGCCTTCCGCGAGAGGCTCGAGGCGAAGGGCCACGTCGTCCAGAACGTCCGCGAGGGGGTCACCGCGCTCGAGGCGGCGTTCGAGGAGGGCGCGCTGGCGCGCACCCCGGTCCTCGACCGCATGCTCGCCGACCTGATGCTCGCGCTGGCGCAGGACGAGGGTCAGAAGCTCGGCGGCAAGTCGGCCGAGGCGGCCCGCTTCATCGGCCGCGCCATCGCCCGCGAGCTCGACAACGCCTGACGGATCGGGCGTCGCGGCTACGTCGTTCGCTCACGGCGAGCGAATTCACATCGTGTTGGGCAGGTCGCTCGTTCAAGGCGAACGCTGCAGCGCTGCAACGCCTCGTGAACGGTCCCGGCAAGCCGACGTCGTGGCGCGACGCTCGCCGCTGGCGAACGAGCCGGCGCGCGGCGTGCGAAATCGCTCACTCGTGGCGAATCGCACGCATCCGGCCGGGCGGGCTTGACGCTCGACCGACCCGAGGGTTGAGGATGGCGCGCATGGAACCGCGGACGGGCCGGGCGGCGGCCGAGGAGCTGATCCCGATCGGGCGCTTCGCGCGCCTGACGGGGCTCTCCGTGGGTGCGCTGCGGCACTACGACGAGCTCGACCTGCTGCGGCCGGTCGAGGTCGACCGCTTCACCGGCTACCGCCGCTACGCGCCGGAGCAGCTCGAGGTCGCGCGGGCCATCGCCCGGCTGCGGGACCTCGAGGTGCCGCTCGAGGAGATCCGGGCCGTGCTCGACACGGACGACCCGGCGGAGCAGCGGCGCCGTGTCGGCGACCAGGCGGCGCGGGTCCAGGCCCGGCTCGACCGCCAGGCTCACATCCTCCACGTCCTGCGACAGCTCAGCCAGGGAAGGGAACCCATCGTGACCTCGACCGCCGCCGGGACCGCGCTCGACACCCTCGACGAGGCCGCGCATCGCCAGCTCGGGAAGGACCTCTACAACCTCGCCTGGACCCTCATGGAGAAGCCAGACCGGACGCCGGCCGAGGACGACGAGCTGGTGCAGGCGGCACACGCGTCGGCATTCCACTGGTCCCGCGGCGGCGGCACCCTGGCGAACGCGGCGCGCGGGCAGTGGCAGATCGCGCGGGTCTACTCGGCGTTGGGGCGCGGGGAGCCGGCCGTCTGGCACGCACAGCGCTGCCTCGCGCTGGCCGAGGCCGCGGTCGCGGCGGGCGTCGCGGACGACTGGGACCTCCCGGCGGCGCTCGAGGGCCTCGCACGCGCCCAGGCGGTCGCGGGCGACCGGGCCGGCGCGGTGGCCACGCACAAGCGCGCGCTCGAATCGCTTGCCGGCATCGCGGACCCCGAGGACCGTCAGCTCATCGAGGACGACCTGAAGACGACACCTCTCTGAGCGCACGCTCCCGTTCGCCTCGCACGCTCCCGTTCGCCTCGCCCGCTCGCCGTTCGCCTCGCACGCTCCCGTTCGCCTCGCACGCTCGCCGTTCGCCTCGCACGCTCGCCGTTCGCGAAGCCTCCTCTTCGTCGAGGTCTCCTCTTCCTGATGCCTGTGGGGTAATCAAGACGCCCGGCGATTACCCCAGAGGTATCGCCGACAAGGGAGTTGCCTCGAATGCCGTGCGTGGAGGCACGGGCGGCGGAAGGCGGCGAGGGCGGTCGGCGGAGGCGGAAGGCGGCGAGGGCGGTCGGCGGAAGGCGGCGAGGGCGGCCGGCGGGCGGCGGGAGGCGGCGAGGGCGGTCGGCGGAAGGCGGCGGGGCCGCGGACATCGATACTGCCCGCGTGGCGCGCTTCATCAGCTCTCCGAACCGGCAGGTCGTGGCCGTCTTTGACGATCGCGCGTCCAGCGAACGGGCGATCGCCGCGCTTCTCGAGGCCGGCTCGCACGACACCGCCATCGAGCGGTACGAGGGCACCGCCGACGCCGAGCGCTTCGATGCGACGGGCGCCCGGCACGGCCTGATCGCCCGCCTCCGGCGCGTGATGCAGTTCAGTCTCATGGACCAGCTGCCGGCGATGGCCTGGTACGAGGCGGCGCTGCGCGAGGGCAGGTCGGTCGTGGCCGTTCGCACGGCCGGGCCGCCCGACACGCTCCGCGCGGTCGAGATCCTGACAGCCGCGGGCGGCCACTTCATCAACCGCTTCGGGTCGCTGGACACGGAGGAGTTCGCCCGCTGGCGCGGGCCCGAGCCGGATGTCCACGACTGGATGAAGCACGAGCGCACGCGTCGCGCCGGCCGTACGCATCGAGCGCCCGCCGCCTAACCTCCGCCCGTGGCCACCGCCGAGCGCGTCGTCTTCGAGCACGTCACCAAGCGTTACCCGGGAACGGGCGCCGGCAACCCCGGCGCGGTCGAGGACCTGAGCCTCGAGGTCCCGGCGGGGAAGGTCTGCGTGCTCGTCGGGCCGTCGGGCTGTGGCAAGACGACGAGCCTCAAGATGGTCAACCGCCTGATCGAGCCGACGTCGGGCCGGATCCGCATCGGCGACGTGGACGTGATGCAGCGCGACGTGATCGAGCTGCGGCGCGGCATCGGCTACGTCATCCAGCAGGTCGGGCTGTTCCCGCACCAGACCGTCGCCGAGAACGTGGCCACGGTCCCGAGGCTGCTCGGCTGGGACACGCGGCGGCGCCGGGACCGCGCCGAGGAGCTGCTCCGGCTCGTGGGGCTCGATCCGGCCAGGTACGCCGGTCGCTACCCGAGCGCGCTCTCGGGCGGCGAGCGCCAGCGCGTTGGGGTGGCCCGGGCGCTCGCTGCGGATCCGCCCGTGCTGCTGATGGACGAGCCCTTCGGGGCGGTCGACCCGATCGTTCGCGAGCGGCTCCAGAACGAGCTGCTGCGCCTCCAGGAACAGCTCGCCAAGACGATCCTGTTCGTGACCCACGACATCGACGAGGCGATCAAGATGGGCGACCTCGTCGCGGTCATGCAGCTCGGCGGGCGGCTCGCGCAGTTCGGGACGCCGGACGAAATTCTCGCCAGCCCGGCATCGGACTTCGTGGCCCGGTTCGTCGGGGCAGATCGGGGCCTCAAGCGCCTCGCGCTGGTCCGGGTCCGCGACCTCGAGCTGCGGTCCGTCGCGACCGCGCGCGCCGGCGAGCCGGCCGAGGAGGGTCGCCGGCGCGTGGCCGCCGACCCCTTCCCGTACCTGCTCCTCGTCGACGACGCGCGCCGCCCGATCGGCTGGGTCGACGACCGCGCCCTCGCGACCGCGGCGACCCTCAGGGCCGAGGAAGCCACGGCCGCGTCGCCCCTCCTCGACCGACACACGACGCTGAAGGACGCGCTGTCGCGGCTCCTCGAGGCCGGGGTCCAGGCCGGGATCGTGGTCGACGAGCAGGGCGCCGTCGAGGGGCTCGTGACCGTGGAGATGGTGATGGAGCACCTCCGGGCCCGATGATCGACTGGGCCTGGGCCCTCGACCACCTCGACGACCTCGTCGAGCGGACCGTCCAGCACTTCGTGCTCGCATCGATCTCCGTCGTGGTCGGCTTCGTGATCTCGCTCGCGCTCGCGATCTGGGCGGCCCGGCGGCCGCTCGTCCGGGCGCCGATCGTCTCGCTGTCCGGGATCCTCTACACGATCCCGAGCGTCGCGCTGTTCGCGGCCCTCGTGTACGTGACCGGCC
This sequence comes from Binatia bacterium, assembly GCA_035574535.1. Taxonomy (GTDB): domain Bacteria; phylum Chloroflexota; class Limnocylindria; order Limnocylindrales; family CSP1-4; genus UBA5189. Next base: position 4,264 of record DATLYV010000090.1, on the reverse strand, counting down.
TGTCCCTCATGACCGCGGTCATCCCCCTGATCCTCTACACGCTCCTGATCTACCTCCGGAACATGCTCGCGGGCCTCGACGGCGTCCCGGCGGAGGTGCTCGAGGCCGCGGATGCGATGGGCTACGGGCGGTGGGGCCGCCTGGTCAGCGTGGAGCTGCCGCTCGCGCTGCCGCTGATCGTCGGCGGCCTCCGCCTGGCGAGCGTCTCGACGATCGGGCTCGTGACGGTCTCGGGGATCCTCGGCGACCGCTTCGGGGGCCTCGGCTTCTTCATCTTCGAGGGCTATCGCCGCAGCTTCCCGACCGAGATCCTGTTCGGCGCGATCCCGACGATCGTTCTCGCGATCGCGATCGACGTGCTCCTGCAGGCGGTCCAGCGGCGGCTGTCGCCGTGGGCGCCCCGGGCCGAGCGGGCCCGCGCGGTCGACCACGGCCGGAGCGGCGCGGAGGCCACGGCGTGAACCTCGTCACGGACACGATCGCCTGGCTGCTCGACCTGGCGAGCTGGGCCGGCCCGATGGGTATTCTCGTCCGGCTCTGGGAGCACATCGCGTACTCGACCGTGTCGATGCTGGTCGCGATGGCGATTGCGATCCCGGCTGGCATCTGGATCGGCCATACGGGGCGGCTCGCCTCGTTCGGTGCGAACGTCGCGAACTTCGGGCGGGCACTGCCGTCGCTCGCGGTCATCGGGCTCGTCCTGCCGATCACCGCGGCCATCGACCCGCAGGCGGGCTTCAAGGTCTACCCGACGATCGTCGCGATGATTCTGCTCGCCATCCCGCCGATCCTGATCAACACCCAGACCGGCGTCGCGGAGGTCGATCGGGACCTCGTCGAGGCGGCCCGGGCGATGGGCCTCACCGAGCCCCAGGTCGTTCGCCGGCTCGAGCTGCCGCTGGCCGTCCAGCCGATCCTCGCGGGCCTTCGGTCCGCCTCGGTCCAGGTCATCGCGACCGCGACCATCGGCGCCATCTTCGGTGGCGGGGGCCTCGGCGGGTTCCTCATCGAGGGCATGGCCCAGCGGGATGCCGGGAAGACGTTCGGCGGGGTCGTCCTCGTGGCCGTGCTGGCGCTCCTCGTCGAGGGCGCGTTCGTGCTGCTGCAGCGATTGATCCGCTCGCCGGGGCTGGCGCGAATGGAGGCTTCGAGGGCCGGCTCGGAGGCCTGATTCGGCGCCAGTCCACGGGTCCCTCGTGCCGCCGGTCCGTCACTCGCCGGGTCCGCCGGCGCTCTCGGCATCGACCCCGGAGTCACGAAAAAGTAACCGGAGTCGTGCCCTGATATGGTTGCGCAACCGTCGGACAAACCGACGGGCGTAGACAGGAGGAAGTGGACCCATGCGGATCTTCCGCAGGCTCGCCCTCGGGGCGTCGGTGCTCGCGCTGGTGCTCGGCGCGTGCTCGACGGGTGGGGGCAGCGCGTCGCCTGGCGCGAGCACCAGTCCGACGAGCGGCGCGACCCAGGCGCCGAACGTCACCATCAAGATCGGGTCGGACGGCTTCGATGAGGCTCGCGTCATGGCCGAGGTCTATGCCCAGGCCCTCGAGGCCGCGGGCTTCACGGTCGACCGGGCCGGGATCGGGCTCGGGACCCGCGAGGTCACCGCGGCGGCGATCGAGAGCGGCGAGATCGACCTCAAGCCCGAGTACATCGGCTCCGGCCTCGCCTTCTACGGCGGCACGTCCGGCCCCAGCTCTGACGAGAACAAGGCCGCACTCCAGGAGAGGCTCAGCGCGGTCGGCGGCGGCATCACCGTCCTCGACTACACCCCGGCCCAGGACACGAACGCCTTTGTCGTCCGGCCGGAGACGGCCCAGCAGCACGGCCTCACGAAGCTGAGCGACCTGGCGCCGGTCCAGAACCAGCTCAAGTGGGGTCTCGCCACGGACTGCCCGACCAACCCGCTCTGCGCCGAGGCGCTGAAGGATGCCTACGGGCTCGAGCCCCAGAACGTCACGCTCCTCGCGGCGTGCTCCGGCCCGATGGCGGACGCGCTCAAGAACATGACGATCGACGTGGCCGAGCTCTGCTCGACCGGTCCCGAGATCACCACGAACGGCTGGGTCGTCCTCGAGGACGACAAGCACACGCAGCCGGCCGACAACATCGCGCCGATCGTCCGCAACAGCCTCCTCGCACAGGTCGATCGGGCCCTGTTCGAGAAGACCCTCAACGACGTGTCGGCCATGATCGACACGCCCACCCTCGCCAAGCTCTACTACGACGTGGCGGTCAACAAGATGGACCTCGAAGACGTCGCGTCTGCGTGGCTCCAGGAGGTTGGGCTCGCCGGGTCGTAGGCCGAACCTCGACCCGGGCGCCGCTCCGCGGCGGCCTTCCCTCGACATCGAACGCGCCCCCGGCCACGCCGGGGGCGCGCTGCTGTTTCGGTCGTTTCCGGGCTGTCATGTCGGCTCCGCGCGCTTCCACGCAGGCCACGCCTGGCCGCGCGGCAGCTCGGGCGGCGTGGTCGACCGCTTCTGCGACGGCGACGTCGCGCTTGGGCGGTGGCTGGACCGCGTCCTGGCTGCCTGGCCGGACCCGTTGACAACGTCTTCCTGCACTGGAACAACGACGGTCACGGCTGTGCGCCACGGGACGCCGCGCGCCTCGCCGAGCTCGCGCTGCGCCGCGGCCTGGACGTCACGACGGCACCGGCCGTTCGAGGGACCTGCCGGTGGGTGACGGCGCACCAAGGTCGAGGGCGGCCAGTCGAGGGCGGTCAGTGAGCGCGGATTGGCAAAACCCGGATCGATCGCAATATCTTTTTATGCTCACCGTCGAGCGGGTGCCACGCCCGGATAGCGAGCCTGCAATGCCCCCGAGGCGATGCTCGACAGACCCGTTCCAGATTGGGCGCCATCTTGGCTACCCCTCGCGATGTCGGGATTCAACGGGAGGAACACGTTCCATGCGGAACCGCTTTCTCACACTGCTCTGTGTCGGCGCGTTCGTCGCCGCATGTAGCGCTTCGGGCCAATCCCCGGCCCCTGGCGAGACCACACCGGGAGGCGGCGGAGCCACGACCGCCCCGGGCGCATCGCCCACCGGAGCCGCGTTCGATCCCAGCACGATCAGCGGCGAGGTGACGCTCGGCGCCTGGGAGTCCTCGCCGGCCGAGGGCGAGGCCCTCAAGGCCGCGCTCGACGCCTTCGCCGAGGCGTACCCCAACGTCGAGGTCACGCAGGAGACGGTCGCCGGCGACTACCGCGTCCAGATGGCCACGCGCTTCAGCGCGGGCACGGCCCCGGACATCTTCTACGTCAACGCCGAGTACGCGCCCGAGTGGATCGACGAGGGCTTCCTCGAGCCGCTCGACGCGTACATCGCGAAGCAGGGCTTCGACACCTCGACGTTCTTCCCGGGCTACCTGGACGTCTTCAAGGGCGATGACGGCACGATCTACGGCCTGCCGAAGGACGGCAACACCATCGCCATGGCCTACAACACCGACCTCGTCCCGACGCCACCGACGACGCTGGACGAGCTCGTCTCCGTGGCCGACGGCCTGAAGGGCCAGGGCAATCTGAAGGCCCCGATCTGCGTCAGCCCGGGCCTCGATCGCGCCCTCGCGTTCATCTACGCCCAGGGCGGCTCGCTCCTGACCGAGGACAACTCGGCGGCGGCCATCGACTCCGCCGAGTCCACTGCCGCGGTGCAGTGGTACCTCGACCTGATCAAGAACGGCCAGGCGCAGACGCCGACGCAGCTCGGTGACGGCTGGTGCGGCGAGGCGATCGGCAAGGGCGACGTGGCCTTCGCCTTCGAGGGCGGCTGGCTGAAGGGCGCCATGGAGAACGACTTCCCGGACACGAACTGGGCGTTCGCGGAGATGCCCGCTGGTTCGGCCGGCAAGCAGACGATCACCTACACGGCCGCCTACGGGATCAACCCGGACAGCGAGAACAAGGACGCCGCGTGGGTCGTCATGCAATACCTCGTCGGCCCGGAGGGCATGCAGAAGTGGACCGAGGGCGGCATCGCCATCCCGTCCCGCAGCGACGTCCCGGTGCCGGAAGGCTTCGACGTCATCGTCGCGGGCGCTGACTACGCGAAGCCGGGCTCGGGCTTCATGCCCGGCTACGGCGGCGCCGACAGTGTCCAGGCGGTCTTCCAGAACGCCATGGTCGAGCAGATCACGAACGGGACATACGACGCGTCCGCGGTGGTCGCCGCGACCAAGGCCAAGATCGACGAGATCCTCCAGTGATCCGTCACGAATCGATGCGCCACTAGCGCCCCCTCGGTCGCAGGTGTCGAC
>DATLYV010000089.1:0-29201 GCA_035574535.1 Binatia bacterium | reverse complement strand
CCCCCAGGGCCGAGCCCACCCCGAAGCCCACGCCGATGCCGGATCCGACGGCGAAACCGACGGAGAGGCCGGACCCGACCGAGCCGTCGGTCCTCGCCATGGACCTCGCGGCCAAGGCCTGCCCGGGCGGCGTCCTGCTCGACTGGACGAAGCCGTCGCCGGAGGTCGGGCACTACCACACGCTCCGGAAGGTCGGCGGCGACGTGCCGCCGACGTACCCCGCCGCGGGCACCACCGAGGTTGAGACGGCCACGAGCTTCGGCGCCGGGACCACCGACGGCTTCGACGTCACGATCAGCGGCGGCGACAGCGCGACCTACCGCACCTTCGCCTTCGACGCGGCCGACCAGGTCATGGCCCTGAGCGGAACGCGCACCGTCACGACGATCGGCCGGATCTCGCTCGGAACGCTGAACGTGACGCCCGGCGCGGCCGGCTCGATCGACGTCTCGTGGGCCGCGGCCGACGTCAACGCCGCGTGCTTCACCTACGGCAAGCTCGTTGCCTCGCAGGACGACCCGGACCCGAGCTACCTCAAGGGCAGCTCGTACTGGGCGGTCGTGGAGAGCCCGTCGACGACGAGCGTCCACCTCGAGGGGCTGCCGTCGGGCAAGACGGTCTGGATGCGCTACGAGATCGTCCGGGTGACGAGCACCGGCAAGTTCGTCGTCGCCCGCACCGACGTCGTGCAGGTGACGATCCCCTAGGACCGCCGGCCCCCGGGCCGCCGGCGCCTACTCGCCGGTGAAGCGGGGCGGGCGCTTCTCGAGGAAGGCGGCCATGCCCTCCTGGTGGTCCTTCGTCCGGCCCGCGAGGTCCTGGAGGTCGGCCTCGTACTCCAGCGCCGCCTCGAGGTCGCGCTCCCAGGCCGCGTCGAGGGCCCGTTTCGTCAGCGCGATGGCTCGCGGGGCGCCTGCGGCGAGCCGGGCCGCGATGGCCCGTGCCTCGGTGGGCAGATCCGCCGCGGCCACGACCCGGCCCACCAGGCCGAGCCGGAGCGCGTCAGCGGCCGTCACGGGATCCCCGAGGAGCGCGATCTCCGCGGCCCTCGTCGCGCCCACGAGGCGGGGCAGGAACCACGTCGCGCCGCTGTCGGGCACGAGCGCGACCCGCCCGAACGCCAGCGCGAACGACGCCGTGTCCGCGGCGATTCGGAGGTCGCAGGCCATCGCCAGCGATGCGCCCGCGCCCGCGGCGACCCCGTTGATCGCGCCGACGATCGGCTTCGGCATCGCCCGCATCGCCCGAACGATCGGGTTGTAGCGCTCGCGCAGCTCGACGCCGAGCGGCGCCGCGTCGGGCTGGAGCCGCTCCTTCAGGTCCTGCCCCGCGCAGAACGCCCGCCCGGCGCCCGTGAGGAGCACGGCCCGCACCGATCGGTCGCGCTCCACGCGCCGGAGCGCGCCCAGCAGCTCGACCTTCATCGGGACGGTCAGCGCGTTGAGCGCGTCCGGTCGATTGAGGGTCAGCGTCGCGACACGCGCCTCCGAATCGACCTCGACCAGCACGGACGGCTCGCCGGCGCCCGTGCCGGCGACCGCACCCGCGTCGGTCGACCGACCCGCGCCCGAATTGCTCACGCGACGAACGGCACCAGCTCGTGCGCGTCGCCGACGAGCTCGAACACCCGCCGGTCGATCGGCTCGTGCGCGTCCTCGGCGACCTCGGCGATGAAGTTGGCGAACTGCGTCGCGAACTCGCCGTCGCCGGGGTTGAGCGACCCCGCTACGAGCAGGTCCCGGTCCGGCAGCGCGATGAGGATCCGCGCCGGCCCGCCGCACTCGCCCGCGATGTGGTGGCGCACCTCGTCGAGCAGGATCCGCGCCGCGTCGCCCCCGGCGCCCGTGTCGGAGGAGAGCAGGTGCCGCCCGTCGGCCTTCTCCTCGGTCCAGGGCGCGCCAGCGGACCACGCGCGCAGGTTCGCGATCGCCGTGCCCCGCAGGACCTCCGGCGCGATCCCCCACGTGAGCAGGTGGTCGGCGTTGATCACGACGTCGTAGGCGGCGCCCCGGAGCACGTACACGACGACCAGGTCGGCCGGGCCCGGGTCCGTGAGGGCCAGGGCATGCTGCTTCGTGCCCTCCAGCTGGAGCGTCGCGAGATCGAGCGAGGCCAGCTTGACCCCGTGCGTCCCCGGCGGCCGCAGCGCCGGGAAGACGTGCGGCGCGGCCGCGGACCACTCGTGCTCGGGCGCCTCGCTCTGGGGGCGCTCGTTCGTCTCGTCGGCCTCGCGTGGGGGGACGTGCCCGCTGATCGTCACCTCATCGACCCTTCCACTGCGGCTTGCGCTTCTCGGTGAACGCGGCCATGCCTTCCGCCTGGTCCTCCGTGTCGAAGAGCAGGTAGAAGCTGCGCCGCTCGAACTCCAGGCCGGCCTCGAGCGGCAGCTCGTCCGCGCGGAGGACCGCGGCCTTCGCGGCCAGTACGGCGACCGGCGCCATCGCGGCGATGCGGCCGGCGAGCTCCAGCGCGGCCGGGACCGTCGACTCCGAGGGAACCACGCGGGTGACGAGCCCGGCCGCCTCTGCCTCGCGCGCGCCCATGTTCCGCCCGGTGAGGATCATCTCCATCGCCCGGGCCTTGCCGATCGCACGGGTGAGTCGCTGTGTCCCCCCGGCGCCGGGCATGACGCCGAGCTTGATCTCGGGCTGGCCGAACTGCGCGTCCTCGCCGGCGACGATCATGTCGCACAGCATCGCGAGCTCGCAGCCACCCCCGAGGGCGAAGCCACGGACCGCGGCGACGATCGGCTTGCGGATGCGCTTGATCCGCTCCCAGCGGTGGAAGTGGTCGTCGACCGTGAGGCTCGTGGGCGTCTGGCGGGCGAGCTCCTGGATGTCGGCGCCCGCGGCAAATGCCCGTTCCCCCGCCCCGGTGAGCACGATTGCGCGGCACGCGGGGTCGCGGTCGAGCGCCTCGAGCGCGTCGGTGAGGGCGGCGATCAGCGCAAAGTCGAGCGCGTTGAGGACCGTCGGTCGATCGAGGACGACGAGGGCGACGCCGTCGACCGGCCCGTCCGGACCCTGCGCCGGTAGGGTCACGTGGACCGTCTCGTTATCTGGCGTCGGCTGCGCTGGCACGGTTGCCCGACAGTATCCGATGCCGGCCGCATCCGGTGCCGGCCGCATCCGGTGCCGGCCGCATCCGGTACCGGCGGCACCTGATGCCGGTCGCGGCGGCGACTCAGCCGCCCAGCAGGTCCGGCGCGTCCTCGACGACGAGGAACGTCGCGAGGCCAGGCGCGATCTCGCGGAGGATCCGGCCGGCGGCGCGCATCGGGTCGGAGCGGAGGGCCTCGTCCATTGCCGCGCGGTCGTCGAAGTCGAGGGCCGCCGCGAGCACGAGGTCCGTCTCGTCGCCGAGGGCCTCGCGGACGCGCCAGACGCGCGTCGCCCGCAGCCCCGGCGTCTGGGCGACGAGCGGCATGTGCTCGTCGCGGTAGCGGGACTCCAGGGTCACGAGGGCCTCGGCGCCTCCCTCCGGGGCGCGGTACAGGACGAGCAGCGTAGTCATGCGGGCCTCCTGACGGTCACTGGGAGCTGTCGGGCGATTCACCGGGCGGCGCGCCCGGATCCCCGGGTCGAGTGGTCGGGGCGCCGGCGGTCGTGACGCGCTCGGCGCGGGCCCGGGCGATGGCCTCGGTCCCGCGGTAGAAGCCCGAGACCGCCTCGTTGAACAGCCCCGGGCGCCGGGCCGTGACCTCGTGCCCGCAGCCCGGGACGACGAACAGCTGGCCGTTCGGCAGCTGCCGCGCGAGCGCCGCCGCGTGCTCCGGCGGCACGAACGGGTCGCGGTCACCACACACGACCATGGCGGGACAGTCGATGCGGTGGAGGTCCGCGGGCGTGAGCAGCGGCTGGACCGCGATGTCGGCCGCGATCGCCGGCAGGAGGCGCTGCCAGGCCCCCGCGCCCTGGCCCGCGTCGTGGCGGCGGGAGAGCCGCGCGGCGAACTCCGGGTCCTTCTCCAGGATCCGCTTCGGATCCATCATCCGGCGCCCGACGCTCGCCCGGGGCTCGCGCTGCGTCGTGATCCCGATGACGACGAGGGTCCGCAGCCGCTCCGGGGCCCTCGCGCCGAACATCAGCGCCGTCATCGCGCCCATCGAGAACCCGAGCAGGTGGAACGAGTCGAGCCCGAGCGCGTCCACGAACCCCTCGAGGTCGTCGACGAGCCACTGGTAGCTGAAGCCGTTGGCCACGTCCCAGCGCGTCCCGCCGTGGCCGCGCGCGTCGGGGAGGTGGACGAGGAACGCCTTCGACATCGACGGCAGTTGCGCCGCGAAGTCCTCCTGCCCGAGCGACGTCGCCCCGTGCAGCAGGACCAGCGGCGGCCCCGCGCCGCGCACCTCGTAGTGGATGTCGAGGCCGTTCGCCCGGACGGTCGGCATCGCGGGGTCAGCCCTCGGACTTGCCTTCGACGGGGGCATCGCTGCCCGCCTCGATGCGCAGGTAGCGGCGCCGGAAGTACAGGAGCGGCGCGACGCCCTCGCGGTGCTGCTCCATGGAGTCGACTCGGGCGATGAACAGGTCGTGGTCGCCCGCGGAGAAGGTCTGCTCGACCGTGCACTCGAGCGTCGCGATCGCGCCGTCGATGAGCGGCAGCCCGGTCGGCCCGCGATGCCATGCGGCGCCGCAGAAATCCTCGCGCCCCAGCTCGCCCGGCCGCGCCGGCGCGTGGGCGAAGCAGTCAGAGAGGCTTTGCTGGTCGGCCCCCAGGACGCTGACGCCGTAGCGGCGAACGCTCCGGACCATCGGCGTGATGAACCGCCGCCGGTCGAGGGCGACCATGACGAGCGGCGGGTCCAGCGAGACCGACGAGAAGGCGTTGACGGTGATCCCGGCCGGCTGCGCGCCGTCCCACGTCGTCACGACGCTGATCCCGGTCGCGAAATGCCCCATGACCTGTCGGAAAACGTCGGGCTGGGACTCCATCCCGCGAAGTCTAGAAGCTGCCCGGGCGGGCTCGTTCCGGCGGGAACCGGCGGGCCCCGATCGTGCGGGGCCCGCTGGCTACAATCCCTGCGATGGCCTCCACCAGCCTCTGGGACCGCGCTGCCCTCGTGCCCGTTCGCGCCGGCGAGCGGCGCGCCGAGATCGTCGCGCTCCCGGCCGGCATGCCGACCGTGCAGGAGCTGTTCACGTTCGCCCGCGACGCGGAGCGACGCTTCGAGACGCTCAAGGTGCGGATCGTCGAGCGGACGTGGGGCGCGCGCGGCGAGCAGGTCGTGCACATGGACGTCGCGATGCGCCACCCCGGGCAGGCCCGGGTCGTGACCAGCACGCCGGGCAGGGGCGCCGCGGGCAACCACGAGCTCTGGATCTCGGACGGCGAGATCGTCAGGACCTACGCCGCGGCCCACCGCATCGGCACGACCCGCCCGGTCCGCAACCGGCCGCGCGGCCTGGACCCGCACGAGTACCCCGGCCGCTCCACGGTCTACGAGCCGATCACGCCGCTGCCGATGGAGACCCTCGCGGAGCTGTTCGTCCACCCGGCCGGCTACTGCCAGAACGTCCTCGCAACGGGCGAGTGCTGGATCTCCGGCACGGACCGGATCGCCGGGCGCGAGGCGATCGTGCTCGAGTGCGCCCACCCGCGATCGGTCGAGCGCGAGGTCGACCGGCCCGACTACCACGTCCAGGTCGCCTTCGACCGGCTCGACGGCGTCATCCTGCGCCTGGTGGAATCAGTCGGCGACGACGTGACGCGGATGGCCGAAGTCGTCCACGTCGAACCCGATGCGGCGCTGCCGCCGACGACCTTCGACTTCGAGTTCCCCGAAGGGACGACGATCCTCTATTGACCGCCACTGATCCGCTGACGACCCGCTACTGATCTCGCGTCGGGCGGCCGCGACCGCCCCATACCGACGACGGCCGGCATTCGCGCCGGCCACCAGGGAGGGAGGGCATGGAGACCCCGGAGCTCCTTGTCGCCCTGACCACGACGCTGATCGCCGCGGCGATCGGGGGCGCGATTGCCGTGCGCCTTGGGCAGTCAGCGGTCATCGGCTACATCGTCGCGGGCGTCGTGATCGGCCCGAAGACGCCGGGGCTCGTGGCCGACATCGAGGTCGTCAATTCCCTCGCGGACCTTGGCGTGATCTTCCTGATGTTCTCGATCGGGATCCAGATCTCGTTCAAGGAGCTCCGCCGCGTCGGGCCGCTCGTGACGTTCGGCGGGATCGCGCAGGTGATCATCTCGATCGCGGCGGGCTGGTTGCTCGGGCTCGCGATCGGCTGGTCGAGCACCGAGGCGCTCTACCTCGGGGCGTTCGCCTCCATCAGCTCGACCGCGGTCGCCGGCCGGATCCTGACCGAGCGGGGCGAGACCGAGAGCGAGCACGGCCACGTCACCCTGGGCTGGCTCGCCGTCCAGGACTTGGTCACGATCGTGCTGATCGTGCTCCTGACCGCGCTCAGCGGGACCGGCACGGTCGAGGACCTCGTGTTCGCCGTCGGCAAGGCGGTCGTGTTCATGGCCCTCGTCGTCCCGATCGGTAGCCGGGTCGTCCCCCGGCTTTTCGAGCTCATCGCCGCGCCCCGGCGCCGCGAGCTGTTCACGCTCGGGGTGTTCGCGGTGACGCTGGGGACCGCGGCCCTCGGCTCGCTCTTCGGCATCTCGCTGGCCCTGGGCGCGTTCCTCGCCGGCATGCTGATCGCCGACTCGGACCTGACGCACCAGGTCATGGGCGAGGCGGTCCCGTTCCGCGACGTGTTCGCCGGGCTGTTCTTCGTCTCGATCGGGATGCTCGTCGACCCCGGCGCGATCGTGACCAGCCTGCCGCTGATGCTGCTGCTCCTCGTCCTCATCGGACCCCTCAAGGCGATCGTCGTGACCGCGATCGGGCTGCTGTTCCGGACGCCGCTTCGGACCGCGGCGTTCGCCGGCCTGCTGCTCGCCCAGTCGGCGGAGTTCTCGTTCCTGCTGGCGCGCATCGGCACGGAGGCAGGGGTCCTGGCAGAGGAGCACTTCGGGCTGTTGCTCACGAGCGCGGCGCTGAGCATCGTCACAGCGCCGGCCGTCTACCTGTACGGCCGCCGCGGCATCGACCGCCTCCAGAACCGCGCGGGCGATCAGGACTGGGAGGAGGCGGTCCCGGCTGATCCCGAGCACCCGCGGCGCATCGCCGTGATCTGCGGCTATGGCCGCGTCGGGCGGCTCATCGCGTCGGCCCTGCAGCGGCGCGGGTTCGGGTTCGTCGTCATCGACGAGAGCCCGCAGGCGGTCCGGGAGGCACGCGAGGCCGGCATCACGACGATCCGGGGCAACGTCGAGAACCGCGTGGTCCTCGACCGCGCGCCGATCGAGCGGGCGGCCGTGCTCGTCGTCGCGATCCCGGACCCCGTCACGACGCGCTTCGTGGTCGACACGGTCCGGCGCCAGCACCCACGCCTGCCGATCGTGGCGCGCACGCACAGCCAGGGCGAGCGGGCGACGCTGCGCCGTCTCGGAGCGACGGTGGTCGTCGTGGGCGAGGTCGAGCTGGCCCTCGAGATGACCCGCTTCACCCTCCGGCAGTTCGGCGTGAGCGGCCCGGAGCTGGCCGCCCTCATCGAAGGCCTGCGCCGCCGCTGAACCTGCCGTCCGGGCCGCCGGAACGGTGCGAATCTCGCCTCCGTCGCGCGTATGATCGCGGCGATTCGCGCGCACGGACGTCCGGTGTGGAGGGAGGTCGCAATGGGTCGAACACGGGACGAGGTCATCCAGCAGGACATCAAGGACCTGCACGGCCTTGGCTATGCCCAGGAGTTGCTCCGCAGCATGGGCGGTTTTAGCAACTTCGCGATCAGCTTCTCGATCATCTCGATCCTCACCGGGGCGGTCATCCTGTTCAACTACGGGCTCAACCTGGCCGGTCCCGCGGCGGTCGGGCTCGGCTGGCCGCTGGTGACGGTCTTCACGCTGATGATCGCGGCGACGATGGCGGAGATCGCCTCGGCCTACCCCACGGCGGGAGGCCTGTACTACTGGGCCGCCAAGCTCAGGAACAAGGACTGGGGCTGGTGGACTGCCTGGCTCAATCTCGGCGGCCAGGTGTCGATCGTGGCCGGCATCAACTACGCGGCGGCCTTCTATCTCACGGCCACGATCATCAACCCGCTTGTCGGCGGGACCTTCGACCCGGCCGCGGACACGCTCGGCGTCCAGAACGCCATCTGGGTCACCGGCATCCTCATCGCGATCGAGATCGCGTTCAACGTCGCGGGCACCCGGATCGTCGCCTTCATGAACGACCTCTCGGTGTGGTGGCACATCGGCTTCGTGGTGGCGATCGCGCTCGCGTTGTTCCTGTTCGGGACCGTCCCGACGAACGACATCGGGACGCTTTTCCAGATCGCGCCGGCGGGTGAATCCTCGACGGGGCCGTGGGCCAACGTGCTCCCGTTCGGGGTTGCCGGGGCCTTCGCGCTGAGCTTGCTGCAGTCGCAGTGGACCTACACGGGCTACGACGCCTCGGCCCATGTCGCCGAAGAGACCGTCTACGCGCGACGCGCGTCCGCGTGGGGCGTCTTCCTGTCCGTCGCGGTTTCCGCCGTCGCCGGCTACGTTGTCCTGACGGCCCTCGTGCTGAAGATGCCGGACCCGGCCGAGGTTCTGGCCAACAGCGGCGGCTACGGCGTCGCCTACATCCTGGAGCAGAACCTGGGTCCAGGGCTCGGCGCGCTCGGCGGCCTGCTCGCGGCCGGCGTTGCTGTCGCCATGACGTTCTGCGGGTTCTCCTCGATCGCGTCGGCCGGCCGGATGCTGTACGCCTTCAGCCGTGACGACGGGCTTCCGCTCAGCGGCTGGCTGAAGAAGGTCAGCCACCGCTGGCGTGTCCCGGCGAACGCCGTCATCGCGATCAGCGTCTTTAGCTGGCTGCTCATCCTGCTCGTCTACGTGCTCTTCAACCTGCTCGGCGGCGACCCCCTGTTCCTCATCGCTGGGATCACCGGGGTCAGCACGGTGCTGCTCTACTGGGCCTACGGGATTTGCATCTGGCTCGGGCTACGCGGCGACCAGTCGTGGCGGTCCCGGGCGACGTGGAGCCTCGGGCGCTGGAGCAGGCCGTTCGCCTGGATCAGCGTGATCTGGATCGTCCTGATCTCGCCGCTCTTCCTCTACCCGTTCGAGCTCAACCCGGCGGCGCTCGCGACCGTGGCCGGCTTCCTTGCGCTCTTGCTGGCGTACTACGTCGTTTGGGCGCGCAGCCGCTTCCGCGGCCCCGTGGTCCAGGGCACCGCGGAGGAGCTCACCGAGATCGAGCGGGAGTTCCAGCAGGCAGCGGGCGACATCGCCACGGCCTGACGCCACCGACGATTCGACGGGTCGGCATCCACGGCCGGCCCGTCGACCTTCCAGCACCACGGGAGGGCCGCCATGTCCGAGGCCAGCCACGCCACGACCGATCCGGCCGCCCACCGCGGCAACGGCCACGATCCGGGGAAGCACCCTCGGCTCGCGGACCTCGAGGCCTGGGTCCGCGAGGGCCGGATCGACACAATCATCGTCGCCCTCACGGACATGCAGGGCCGGCTGATGGGCAAGCGCGTCCAGGGCCAGGCCTTCCTCAACGGCGTCATCGACCACGGGGCGCACTTCTGCACGTACCTCCTCGGGACCGACATGGAGATGAACACGCCCGAGGGCTTCCGCCTCATGAACTGGGAGACGGGTTACGGCGACTGGATCGCGGCCCCGGCCTGGGAGTCGCTCAGGATCGTGCCGTGGCTGGAGAGGACCGCGATCGTGCTGTCGGACACGATCGACGAGGAGACGCACGAGGAGATCCCGGTCTCGCCGCGGACGATCCTCAAGCGCCAGGTGGCGCGGGCGGCCGAAGCGGGCCTCACGGTCAAGGCCGGCTCCGAGTTCGAGTACTACGTCCTGCGCGAGTCGTGGGACGAGATGGCCGCGAACGGCTTCGCGCCGCCGAAGCGGTTCGGGACCTACAACGAGGACTACCACCTCCTCCAGGCCACCAAGGCCGAGCCGCTCCATCGCCTGCTCCGCAACCTGATGACCGAGGCGCGGATCCCGGTCGAGTTCAGCAAGGGCGAGGCGGCGCCGGGCCAGCACGAGGTCAACATCCGCTACGACGAGGTCCTCGAGTCGGCCGACCGGAGCGTGCTCTTCAAGCACGGCGCGAAGGAGATCGCCTACCTCAACGGCTGGGGCATCACGTTCATGGCCAAGCCGGACCACACCTGGACGGGCTCGTCCGGCCACCTCCACATGTCGATCTGGGATCCCGAGGGCGCGAATCCGCTGACGTTCGACGAGTCGGCCGGGCTGCCGTACGGGATGTCGAAGCGGTTCAGCCAGTTCGTCGCCGGGATGATGGCCCTGTCCCGCGAGCTGGCCTACTTCATCGCCCCGTTCGTCAACTCGTACAAGCGCTACGCGTCGCTGTCGTGGGCCCCCGTCAACATCGTCTGGGGCCGCGACAACCGCACGACCGGGTTCCGGGTCGTCGGGAGTGGCCGCGGCCTCCACGTCGAGAACCGGCTCCCCGGTGGCGACATGAACGCCTACCTGACGTACGCGGCGATGATCGGCGCGGGGCTGTACGGCATCGAGCACGGGCTCGAGCTGGCTCCCGAGTTCAAAGGCAACGGCTACGTCGCCACGGGCGTGCCGCGGATGCCGCGGGCACTGTACGAGGCGATCGCCGAGCTCGAGCGGTCCGAGGCGGCGGTCGAGATCTTCGGGCAGGACGTCGTCGACCACTACCTGAACGCGGCACGCGTCGAACAGTCCACCTACGATTCGATCGTCCACCCATGGGAGCGGGAGCGCTACCTCGAGCGGGGCTGACCCACAGCGCCGTCAAGCTCCCGTGACGGGAGCGCGCGGCCCTTCTCCAACACGAGCTGATAGTCCTGGCACACCCCGGTGTCGAACCCAGCCTCGCTGATCGCGAGGTAGTACTCCCACATCCGGATGAAGCGCTCGTCGAAGCCCATCGCGCGCACGTCGTCCAGGCGGGCCAGGAACCGCTGGCGCCACGTCGCGAGCGTCCGGACATAGTGGGGAGCGATGTCCTCCACGCTTCGGACGAGGAACCGGGTGTCGTGCAGGGCGCGCTCGATCGCCGCGAGCGAGGGCAGCAGGCCGCCCGGGAAGATGTAGGTCTGGATCCAGTTCGCGCCGCGGACCTGCGGGCCGTAGCTGATGTCCGGGAACGCGATCGTCTGCATGCTGAGCAGGCCACCGGGCCGCAGCGCCCGGTCGCAGGCGGCGAAGAACGCCTCAAAGTACTCGGCGCCCACGGCTTCGAACATCTCGATCGACACGATGGCGTCGTACTGGCCCTCGATCTCCCGGTAGTCGCGCAGGAGGACGGAGACGCGATCCTCGAGGCCCGCCGCCCGAACGCGCTCGGTCGCGAGCTCGTGCTGTGCCTTCGAGATCGTGATCGTCGTCACGCGGCAGCCAAGCTCGCCCGCCGCGTAGAGCGCGAAGCCGCCCCATCCCGTCCCGATCTCGAGGACGTGCTGGCCCGCGACGAGGCCGGCGCGCTCGCCCATGCGCCGGTACTTGTTCCGCTGTGCGTCGGCGAGCGACTGGTCCGGCGTCTCGAAGACCGCGCTCGAGTAGGTCAGCGTCTCGTCGAGGAAGAGCCGGAAGAAGTCGTTTCCGAGGTCGTAGTGGGCGGCGATGTTCCTGCGGGACCCGGTGATCGTGTTGCGGCGCAACCGGTGGGCCACGGTCTTCGCGACCTTCGCCGGAATCCGCCACCAGCCCCGCGTCAGGCCCAGTCCGTCGCGGTTGATCGAGGCGACCTTGGCGAGCCTGGGCAAGTCTGGGCTCGACCACAGGCCGGCCATGTACGCCTCGCCGGCGCCGAGGTCGCCGCCGACGAGGATCCGGCGGACCGCCTCGACGTCGTGGACCCGGAGCTCGCCGGTCGGGCCCGTGGTCGCATCGCCGAACTCGCGGCGGCTGCCATCCGGCAGCTCGACCACCAGGCTGCCGCGGCGAATCCGCTGGGCAGCGGCGAGCATCACCCGTACCGCGAGGCGGTCGAGGACGCCTTGGCGTTCGGTGCCCTGCCGCCGGATCGCAGCCTGGTCGCTCACGCGGCGCCTCCAGATGCGTGACCCTCCGCGCCCGACCGGGCGGCGGCGGCTCGCGCCCGGGTGACCTGCCCGTGGCGGAAGAACGGCGCCCCGCGCAGCCACAGCCGGAACGCGTGCCAGTGAATCAGTGCGATCGTGCGCTGCGGCTGCAGCGGGTGGCGCAGCAGCAGCCGCAGGAGGACGCCGTCGGTCAACGGCCGCCTTCGCAGCACGAGGCTCGTCGAGAGCAGGTGGGACTCATCCTGGCGCAGCTCGATGGCGATCCGGACGCCCTCGTCATCGTCGCGGACGTGCACGGCGTAGCGGCCGTCGAGCGAGATGAACGGCGAAACGAAGAAGTCCTTCGCCATGCCCGCGCGAAAGGCCGGGCCGCCGTCCGATGGCCTGAGCACGTACAGGTGGCGCTCGCCGAAGGTGTTGTGGACCTCGACGATGACGCGGCGGAGCGTGCCCTCGGCGTCACGACACAGGTAGAAGCTGGCAGGGTTGAACACGTAGCCGAGGATGCGCAGGTGCGTGATGAGCAGGATCTGCCAGTCGGCCGCATCCACGCCGTCGGCGCGGAGCACAGCCCGGACGTCGCGGTCCAGGTCGGTGGAGCCGCCCGGCAGGTAGTCTGCGTCGCGGAAGCCCACGATCCCGCGGCGGTTGCGACGGATGAGTCGCGACCGCCCGGCCAGCTCGTCGAGCTCGCGCAGGTCGAGCGCGAAGTAGAAGACGTTGTGCTCGAGGCCGTACGTGAACGGGCGGGCGCGCCGGTGGCGGACCTTGCCCTCGAGGACGTGGGACCTCATGCCGCCATGTCGACGGAGATTCGCGCGATCGCCTCCGCGACGTCGTAGCCGGACCGGCAGCCGTCCTCGTGGAAGCCGTAGCCCAGGTAGGCGCCCGCGTACCAGGTGCCGCGATGGCCCTGGAGGCCGCGCAGGCGCTCCTGCGCGGCGAGGGTCTGGAACGTGTACCTCGGGTGGCTCATCGCCCGCTCGACGATGATCGCCTCGGGTCGGACGCGATCGCCGGGGTTCACCGACACGCAGTATTCGACCGGTCCGGAGAGCGACTGGAGCCGGTTCATGTGATACGTCATCACCAGCCGGTCGGCCGGCCGCCGGCAGTCGCCGGTGGTGATGTTCCACGAGCCCCACGCCCGCCGGCTGCGCGGCAGCACGGATGCGTCCGTGTGGAGCACGACCTGGTTGGTGGAGTACTCGAACCCCTCGAGTGCTGCCTGCTCGGCCTGGTCGGCGTCGCGGAGCAGCTGCCGGGCGGAGTCGGCGTGCGTCGCCAGCACCACGGCATCGTACCGGCGCAGGTGACCGTCGGCAGTTCGGACAGTCGGGCCGTCGGCGCCGCGCCGGACCTCGACCACCGGCGACCCACGCTGGACCGCGCCGGCTGGGAGGCGGGCGACGATGGCGTCGGCGTAGGTGCGCGAGCCGCCCTTGATCACCCGCCACTGCGGTGCCCGGCCGAGGCCGATCAGCCCGTGGTTGTCGAGGAACCGGAGGAGGTAGTCGATCGGGAAGGTCTCGATCCGATCCGGGGCCGTTGACCACACCGCGGACACGATCGGGATGAGGAAATGGGCGCGGAACGCCCGCCCGTAGCGGCGCTCCGCCAGCCATTCGCCGAGCGTCTCGGCTGAGCGGACCGGGGCGTCGATCGTGGCCCGCGCGTCGCGATAGAAGCGCAGGACGTCAGCGGTGAGGCCGAGGTGCGCCGGGCTGGCGAGCAGCGACGGCGATCCGAACCAACCGCTGGCGCCACGCGAGCTGAAGGCGATGCCGCAGGCATCACACGATGACCCGAGCGACATGTCGCTCGGCTGGCTCTCGACCCCGAGCTCGGCCAGGAGCCCGACGAACCTCGGGTACGTCCGCTCGTTGAAGACGATGAAGCCGGTGTCGACCGGTACGACACGGTCGCCGGCCTGGACCGGCACCGTCTTGACGTGGCCGCCGACCTCGGGCTCCTGCTCGAACAGCGTGACGCAGTGGGTCTTTGCGAGCTCGTGGGCCGCGGTCAGCCCGCTGACGCCCGCGCCGACGATCGCGACGTGCATCACGATGCCACCTCCGCCTTGCCGGCGGTCCGCCCACCGGCGAGCTCGTCGAGGGTTCGCTGCATCCCGGTTCGGGCGTTCGCGGCGATCCGCCGGAAGGCGCCGCCCGCGAACGGCGCCAGGAGGCGCAGGACACCCTGGAGGCGGATGTCGGCGACGTACTCGATGCGGGTACCGGTCGGCGTCGCCGCGAACGAGATGTCGTCGACGGCACGCACGCCGGAGCCGCTGCCGGCCAGGACGACCCGGCGGGCCGGCTCGAGCGCGGTGATTTCGTACTCCATCGGCGCGACACGGCCGCCCATCCGGATGCCAAGGCGGTAGCGGGCGCCGACCTCGACCGGGCCGTCATCGACCCGGACGGAGGTCACCACCCCGGGGTCCCAGCGTTCGGCGTTCGCGAAGTCGGCGACGAAGGCAAAGGCCTCGTCGATGCCCAGCCGTGTTTCGATGTGCTCGCGCAGCAGCGGCATCCTGGTCCGATTGCCTCCCATGTCGTCCGCTGTTTGTACAGGGTTTGTTTGGGTGGTATCATCCGCGGGTACGCGTAGGTTGTCAAGTGTTTGTCTAATGTGGAGCGAACGACCGTGGATGACGGCGGCGTGATCCCCGCGGCACCCCGGGCCGCCCTCGACGCGCTGCTCGAGCTCGCGATCGTCCCGAGCTTCAGCGCGATCGGACTGCGCGTCCGCCGCAGGCTCTGGTCGTGGGCGGATCCCGAGCCTGCGGCCCTCGACGGGCGCACGGCGCTGGTCACGGGCGCAACCGGCGGCCTGGGCCGCGCGGCCGCCAACGCGCTCGCCGGGCTTGGTGCGCGCGTCGTCCTCGTCGGTCGCGACCTCGACCGGCTCGAGCAGCTCCGCTCAGAGCTCGTCGCGGCGACCGGAGGGGCACACGGCGCTGAACGGTTCCCGGTCCACGTCGCGGACATGTCGGACATCGGGTCGGCGCGGCGCCTCGCCCAGGCAGTGGTCGCCGCAGAGACGTCGCTCGACATCGTCGTCGACAACGCCGGGATGATCTACCCGGAGCGCACCACCGCGGCCGACGGGAGCGAGGCGAGCATGGCGTTGATGGCGCTCGCGCCGTTCGCGCTCGTGTCCGGCCTGCTCCCGCTGCTCCGCCGGTCGGGCGACGCCCGGGTGATCGCCGTCACCTCCGGGGGCATGTACACCACGGCGCTCGACGTCCGCGACCTGGACGGGACGTCCCTCGTATACAACGGTCCGCGGTTCTACGCCCGCGCGAAGCGCGCCCAGGTCGCCCTCGTCCGCGAGTGGGCGCGCCGCCTCCGAGGCAGCTCGATCACCGTCGTCGCGATGCACCCAGGCTGGGCGCGGACGCCGGGGCTCTCGGCATCACTGCCGGGATTCGATCGGCTCATGGCCCCGATCCTGCGGACGCCCGCCGAGGGCGTCGACACGATCACGTGGCTCGCGACGGTCGAGGCATCCCGGCTCGAGCCGGGATGCCTCTACCTGGACCGCCGGCCGCGACCCTTCGACCGGTTGCCGTGGACCCCGCTCCGCGCCGCCGAGCGGCGGGCGCTGTGGGCCGAGGCCGTCGAGCGCTGCGGCGGGTCGGATCCCTTCGGGGCCTGAGCGGCGGCGATGTGGACGCGCGCCGGCGCGTGGCTCAGGATGCTTCGAGCGCGCCGCGAACCGTCGTGATCGATGACGGGTCGATGGACACCGTACCCGGTCCGGAAGCCGGATCGAGGTAGGTCGCGAGGCCCGCGTCGAGGGGCGTGAGCGTCCGCGGCATCCGGGCCAGCAGCGGATCGAGGTCGACCGTCGCCGGCGCGTTGATGAAGTCGACCGCATCCGGCGTGAGTGGCGGCTCGGGCAGGAGCCGGAGGGGCTGGGCGAGCAGCTTGATCAGCGGGGCAGGTCCAGGGATGATCGGCCGGCGAATCCCGGCGACGTGCAGTGCTCGACCGATGATCCGGCGCATCGACAGCGTCTCCGGGCCGCCCAGCTCGAACACCTGGTCGGCTGCGGCCGGGTCGACGAGGCTGTCCGCGGCGAGCGTGGCGACGTCGTCGATGAAGACCGGCGCCAGCTGCTGGCGGCCGAGGCTCGTCATCGGCACGGCCTGGAACACGCGGGCGAAGCCGAGGAACCGGTTGAGTGAGGCATCCCGCGGGCCGTAGATCCAGGTCGGCCGGATGATGGTGGATGGGATGCCGGTGGCACGGACCGCCGTCTCGGCGCGCCACTTGGCGCGGAACCAGTGTCGCGGTGCGTCCCGCGAGGCGCCGGCACCGGAGACATACAGGAGGCGTCCGATCCCGGTCGCCACGGCGGCGGACGCAAGCCGCTCCGTGCCCGCGGCGTCGACCGCCAGGAACGTCTGGCCGCGGCGAGGCGCCTCGATGGGCGAGTTGCGGAAGGCGAGGGCGATCACGAGCGCGTCGAGCCCGGTGAGCGCGGCGGGGAGTCCCTCGCCGGTGGTCACGTCCGCCTGGCGGATCGTGACGTCATCGGGCAGCGGTCCGCGCGCGATCTCGCCGCGATGCGAGAGCACGACGACCCGGTGGCCGCGCCGGCGGAGCTCCGCGGCGATCGCGCCGCCGACGAAGCCCGTTCCGCCGGCAACGCCGACGGTCATCGGCCGCTCGACGGTCGCGGGCATCTCGAAGATGGCCTCGATGGTGCGGGCGCGGTGGCGGAAGATCTCGAGGAGCTGGCCACGCACGGCCAGCCGGTGCGCCAGGCCGCCGAGCGGGCCGAGCGGTAGCTCGTACGCCACCTCGTCATCGATGCGCGTGCCGCCGTCCACCGCGGTGAACCGGTGGGTGTGCACCCAGCTTCGATAGGGCCCGCGCACCTGAACGTCCGTGAACGCGTGCGGCGGGTCGTACGTCTCGATCCGGGATCGCCAGCGCATCGGGATGCCGAGGACCGGGCGGATCCGGTGATCGATCTCGAGGCCCGGCCGCATGTCGAAGTCCGAGGACAGCTGCTCGAAGCCCATCGCCGGCGGCGTGATCCGCCCGAGGTTCTCGGGCCGCGAGAAGAAGGCGAAGACCTCCTCGATCGGGCGGTCGATGGTCTGGCTGGCGCGGAGTCGGTGGGTGGTCATCTCAGCCACCGGGGCGGAGCGTGCCGCTGAAGACCTGCCAGGCGAGGGCGGACTTCGCGACGAGGCTCATGCTCATGTACGTCTTCTCGCCGACGAGGTAGTCGCGCCAGCGGCCGATCTTCTTGTACTGGAGGACCATCGTGATCGCGAACACGTTGAACGAGATGAACAGGGTCAACACGATCACGTAGACGAACGCTGGGATCCCGGCGTTCGCGGGCAGGTCGGGCTGAAGGCCGTAGGCGAGCAGGATCGAGATGATCGATATCCAGGGCACGAGCCCGACGATGGAGCCGAAGATGTAGTGCTTCCAGTCCGGGTTGTCCGTGCGGCCCTCGTTGGCCGCCTCCATGCTCCAGCCGAACAGGATCATCGCCACGTTGCAGCCGGCGATGGCGAGCAGGGCGGGGACGTCCTGGATGAACGAGATGTACGCGATCGCGACGATCATCACCGTGCTGCTGAGCGCGTACTCGACCCAGCGCAGCGGGTTCATGCCCCGCGCGAGCCACGCCTCGTAGCGGGCCCGGAGCGGCCAGCCGGCGACGAAGTGCGCGATGGCGCTCATCGCCAGGAACGACGCGATGAACCAGGCGAGCGGCATGGTGAAGAGCTGGACCTGGACCTGCTCGAGCCCCGCGAAGGTGCCGTTCTCGAGCTTGATCTTCACCGTGTTGAGGTACGGCGCGAACGCGGTCGCCGTGCTGGCGACGAGGAGCATCGCCACGAACTGGATCCCGTGCAGGCCGGACAGGACGCGGTTCCAGCGGGCAAGGGAGCGGGCTCGCTCGCGCGGGATGGGGGTTGCCATGGGTTGGGTGGCGGGGCCGGCGGTGCTAGACCGGGGCGGGAGCGTGCTGGTTGCGTCCATTGGTGGTCTCGCAGTGCTCCGTGGTGCGGACGCCCCACCCTGATGGTCGGGGCGTCCGCGGTTGGGAGGGTCAGGCGCACCCTTGTTCGGGGGCGCATTGGGAAGGTTCGCCGGTGGCAGCTGCCTATGGCAGGAGCACCGAGTTGATGACGTGGATCACGCCGTTCGAGGCCGAGATGTCGACCGCGGCGATGCCGGCGTCGAACAGCTCGCTCCGCGACAGGCGCTCGCCGTTGAGCATCTTGTAGCCCGGGGCCTTGATGACCGAGGTGCTGGTCCGGCGCCCATTGGTCACGTGGTAGAGGAGGATGTCGGCGAGAGCGCCGTTGCCGAACGCTGCGTCGACACCGCCTGCGTCGATGAAGTCGATGACGTCGGCCTCGGTCAGAGTGCCGTCGCCGAGGAGGCCGCGGAAGGTCGAGACGAACGCCCAGTCCGTGGGCGCGAAGACCGTGTACTGGTCGTCCGTGCTCGAGAGCGCGCCGACGAGGCCGGCCTCGATGACGGCGGCCTGGAGGACGTCGAACTCGTTGTCGGCGGTCAGCACGATGTCGACGATCGTGGCCGTGCCCGGCTTCGCGCCGGCAGCCGCGAACGCCGGCGCCACGGCGATCGTGAGGGCGAGGACGGCGGCGGTCGCGCCACCTAGGAGCTTGCGCATCGTGTCGATCCTTTCGAGTGGTTGGGCAGCCCAGGGGCCTGAACTGTCGAACCTTTGTATAAGGTCTGTGCAGACAGTAGCCGATATGTCGAGTCCTTGTCAAGTGTGTGACTCCGTGTACCATGCGCAGACCATGTACAACATCAAGCAAGCCGCAGCGCGTGCGGGCGTCAACGTTCCCGTCCTGCGCGCCTGGGAGCGCCGCTACGGGATCGTCGCCCCCGGCCGG
The DNA here is from genome assembly GCA_035574535.1 of Binatia bacterium. Taxonomy (GTDB): domain Bacteria; phylum Chloroflexota; class Limnocylindria; order Limnocylindrales; family CSP1-4; genus UBA5189. The sequence goes on along the minus strand of DATLYV010000089.1, from coordinate 10,226 downwards.
ACCACGTCCGGCTATCGCCAGTTCGACGACGCCGATGTCGCCCGCATCCGGACCATGCGAGCGCTCGTGGACGAGGGCTGGGCTCCGAGGAACGCCGCCGCCGCGATCCTCGCCGGCACGGTCGAGGTTCGAGCGGCCTCGGAAGCGGGGCCCGGAGCGGGAGGTCCCGCCGGCCGCGCGGCCGCGGACAGCACACCGGGCGAGGAAGCGACCGCGCTGACGGCGCGGTTCGTGGACGCGGCCCACGCGCTCGACTCGCACGCGGTCGGGGCGGTCCTGGATGATCTCTTTGCGCATGGCTCGTTCGAGCGCGTCGCGACGGACTACCTATTCCCGGCGCTCGAGGCCCTCGGCGAGGCATGGGCGGCCGGTCGCGTGAGCGTCGCGGGCGAACACATGGCCAGCAGCGCAGTTGCGCGCCGGCTCGGCCAGGCGCTCGAGGCGGCGGGTGACGTCAGCGGCCGGGCCGACCCGGTGGTCGTTGGCATGCCGCCGGGTGGGCGCCATGAGCTCGGGGCGCTGGCCTTCGCCATCGCGGCCCGTCGCGCGGGGCTGCCGGTGGTGTACCTCGGCGCTGATCTGCCGGAGGATGACTGGCTCGCCGCGGCGGACGGAGCCGCCGCGGCCGTGATCGGCGCCGTGACCGCCCCGGATCGCGCCGCCGCGACCGACCTGGCCCACCGGCTCCGGGCTGCGTACCCGACGCTCGTGATCGCGGTCGGTGGCAGATCCGCACCTGTCGATCCCGACGTGCTCCGGCTGCCGGGGGACCTCTCGAGCTCTGTGGCCGCGCTCGCAGCCGCGCTCCACAACGGCGCCGGCGCACCGCCGACCGGGAGTTCTCGCTAGACCTCGTTCTCGTGAAGGTTGCTCACCGACGGGGCGGCTGGCAATGCGGTGGCTCGAGGTGACGGAATGGTGAGGCCGAGCTGGCCCGCGTCAACAGCGGGTCTGGGAATCACACCGAGCGCGCCAGGTGCGTCGCCGTCCTGAACGCCTCGAGGGCCCGTGCGCGGGCCGCCGCGTGGGGAACCACCGGCTCAAGATACGTGCCGGGCGCCGGCGCGTGGACATCCGGGCCGGACACGTTCGCCAGCTCGGGCACCCAGCGCCGCACGTAGGCGCCGTCCGGGTCGTGGCGGCGCGCCTGGAGCGTCGGGTTGAAGATGCGGAACCAGGGCTGTGGGTCCGTGCCCGTCGACGCGGCCAATTGCCAGCCGCCGTTGTTGCTGGCCGGGTCGCCGTCGAGGAGGTGGGTCATGAAATGCGCCTCGCCGACCCGCCAGTCGATGCCAAGGTGCTTCGTCAGGAACGAGGCGACGATCATCCGCGCCCGGTTGTGCATCCAGCCCGTCGCCAGTAGCTGGCGCATCGCCGCATCGACAACCGGATACCCCGTCCGGCCCGCCTTCCACGCTTCGATCGCACCGGCGTCGTGCGACCAGGCCACGTCATCGAGCTCCGCCCGGAAGGCGTGCCGTGCCACGCGGGGCTCGTGCCACATGAGGTGGGCGTAGAAGTCGCGCCAGGCGAGCTCGCTCGCGAACCGCGCACGACCCGCACCTGCCCCGCCTGCCCGCTCGAGCACCTCGACCGGCGACAGCAATCCCCAGCGAAGGTCCTGGCTGAGGCGCGATGTGCCGTCCAAATCCAGGCGATCGCGGCCGGTGTCGTACTCCGCGAGCGCCGCGGAGCCGGCCCAGCGTGCGAGTCGCGCACGGGCAGCGTGCTCGCTCGGCTCCGGCAGCAGCGCGCGATGAGCCGTCGGTGTCACGTCCCCGACCAGCGTGGCCGGATCAGCCGTGGCTGCGTCCGCCCACGCCGCCGGGAGCTGCGGGACGGGTATCCGATCAGGAGCCGGGAGGAGGTCCCGCACCGGGAGCACCTGCCAGCGTCGATGGAATGGCGAGAAGACCCGGAACGCACCGCCGCCGTCGCGCCGGATGGTCTCCGGCTCGTGGACGAGCAGGCCTGGTTCGGCGACCAGGTCGATGTCCACGGCCCCGAGCGCCGCGGCGAGCCGCGCGTCCCGACGCCGTCCGTAGAGGCCGAGGTCACGGCTGACGACGACAGCTGCCGCGCCGATCGAGGCGGCCAGCCGCGGGATCTCCCGGAGCGGGTCGCCGCGAACGATGCCGAGCGTGGCGCCACGTGCCGCCAGCTCGGCGCGCAGGCCCCGGAGCGCGCCCGCGAGGAACCAGCGCCGGTTGGCGCTGGGCCAGCGACCGTTCAGGATCCCGGGGTCGACCACGAAGATCGGCAGCACCCGGTCGAACCGCTCCAGCGCGTGCGTGAGCGCCGGGTGGTCGTGGACCCGGAGGTCGCGCCGGAACCAGACAACGGCCGTCGAACGCCGGAGGGAACGCGGCATCCGCCCGAGCGTAGTGAACCCTGGCCCGAGGTGCCTCCGGTCGTGCGTTCGGCGCCCTCTCGTTGCCTTGTCGGCTCCATGGACACTGCGCGCGCAGCCACGTCGATGGCACCGCTGCGCCGCGGCCTCGACACCCGACTCGGCCTTCGTACCACGCGCAACCCGGACGGCCCAGCCGCGATGGGGCCATCGGCCGGTCACCGGACACTTCCTGGCACCGCGTTGTCGCCATCGATGAGCGCGCGAGGTCCATGCAGCCGCCACGACGGACCGCAACGGCATTGTCGGGCTGGACCCCACGCTACGATCCTGACGAAGAGCGTCCGATGGAGGAGTGGCATGGGTCGGCTGCAGGATAAGGTCACGATCATCACCGGCGGTGCGAGCGGCATGGGCCGCGTCGCGGCGCGCATGTTCGCCGCCGAGGGCGCGAAGGTCGTCGTCGCCGACGTCACGGCGGCGGCGGCGCAGTCGGTCGTGGACGAAGTGACCGCCGCCGGCCGCCAGGCGATCGCCGTCGTCGCCGACGTCTCGAAGGAGGCCGACGCGAAGCGCATGGTCGACGAGACGATCGCCGCGTTCGGTCGGGTCGACGTCCTCTACAACAACGCCGGGATCATGCCCGAGGCCGACCACTCGGTAGTCGACACCTCCGTCGAGGACTGGGACCGCGTCATGGCGGTCAACGTCCGCGGCGTCTTCCTCGGCTGCAAGTACGCGATCCCGAGGATGATCGAGCAGGGCTCCGGATCGATCATCAACGTCTCGTCGTTCGTCGCGCTGATCGGCTGCTCGAACCCCCAGGACGCCTACACGGCGTCGAAGGGCGCCGTGCTGTCGTTGACCCGCTCGCTGGCCGTCCAGTTCGCGCCGAAGGGCGTTCGCGCCAACGCCATCTGCCCCGGCCCGGTCGAGACGCCGCTGCTCATGGACTGGCTCGTGAAGGATGAAGAGGCCAAGCGCATCCGCCTCGCGCGCAACCCGACCGGCCGCTTCGGCAAGCCGGAGGAGATCGTCCACATGGCGATCTACCTCGCGTCGGACGAGTCGCGCTGGACCAACGGCGCCGCCATGGTCGTCGACGGCGGGATCACGGTGAACTACTTCTAGGGCGTGCTCGTGCATTGCGAAAAGGGTGGTCGCAATGGCGGAGCCGGGCCCCTGCCGCCGCCCGGCGTATGATCGTCCGCACCCTTCGACCCCGAGGTGCGAATTACCGATGGCAATCGAGCAGTCCGCCGCCGGCGGCCCCACGACCGAGATCTCCACCCTGCGCATGGTCATCGGCGGCGAGACCGTCGACGCGGCCGACGGCCAGACGTTCGAGGTGATCAACCCGGCGACCGGCACGTCGATTGCGACGGCCCCGCTGGGCGGCAAGGTGGACGTCGATCGGGCGGTGGAGGCGGCCCGCAAGGCCTTCGAGGACCCCAAGGGCTGGGCGGGCTGGCCCGCCGGCAAGCGCGGTCGCACGCTGGCGAAGCTCGCCGACCTGGTCAGGAAGAACGCCGAGGAGCTCGCGCAGCTCGAGAGCCGCAATACCGGCAAGCCGATCACCAGCGCCCGCGGCGAGATCGCCGGCGTCTGGCTCGTCTTCGACTACTATGCCGGCGCGGCCAACAAGATCTTCGGCCAGACCATCCCGGTCGCGAAGCCGGGCCTCGACATCACGCTCAAGGAGCCGATCGGGGTCTGCGGGCTGATCGTCCCGTGGAACTACCCCATGTACATGGCGAGCTGGAAGGTCGCGCCGGCCCTCGCCGCCGGCAACACCGCCGTCCTGAAGCCCGCCTCGTACTCGCCGATGACGGCCCTGCGGCTCGGCGAGCTGGCCCTGGAGGCCGGCATCCCGCCCGGCGTCCTGAACGTGATCACCGGGCCGGGCGGCTCGGCCGGCGCGGCCCTGGCCGCGCATCCCGGCGTCGGCAAGGTCGCCTTCACCGGCGAGACGACGACCGGCCAGGAGATCATGCGGCTGGCCTCGAACAACGTGAAGAAGGTCAGCCTCGAGCTCGGCGGCAAGAGCGCCAACGTCGTCTACGCCGACGCCGACCTCGAGCGCTTCGCGGCCGAGTCTCCGTACTCCGTGTTCGACAACTGCGGCCAGGACTGCTGCGCCCGGTCGCGCATCCTCGTCGAACGCTCCGTGCACGAGCAGGTCGTCGAGCTGTTCACCGAGGCGACGAGGAAGGTCGTCGTGGGCGACCCCGCCGACGACGCGACCGAGGTCGGGACGCTCGTCAGCTTCAAGCAGCGCGACCGCGTCCGCGAGTACATCGAGATCGGGCTCGAGGAGGGTGCGACGCTCGTCACCGGCGGAACGCCGCCCGAGGATCCGGCGCTGGCCAGGGGCGCGTACCTCATGCCGGCGGTCTTCGACGGCGTGTCGAACGACATGCGGATCGCGAAGGAGGAGATCTTCGGCCCGGTGGTCTCGATCATCCCGTTCGACACCGAGGCCGAGGCGATCCGCCTCGCGAACCAGACCCCCTACGGCTTGTCCGGCTCGGTCTGGAGCCGGGACATCGGCAAGGCGCTGCGGACCGCCAGGGGCATCCAGTCGGGCAACCTGTCGATCAACTCCAACAGCTCGGTCCACATCGAGGCGCCGTTCGGCGGCTACAAGATGTCGGGCATCGGGCGCGAGCTCGGGATGGCCGCGATCGAGCTCTACACGGAGACCAAGAACGTCTTCATCGATCTGAGATAGCCAGCCGGGCGCCGCGAGGGCGCCCGACGAGCGGGTCGCCGCAGCCGGAGGTCGGGCATTGGACGACCGTCGCGACGAGCGGGAAGCGGGCCGATACGGGGGTCGCCGGGCCGGTGACGCGGCCGTGTTCGCGGTCGCGCGCGTCGGCGGCGGCTCCGGGCGTCGGGCTTCGACCTACGGGATCGTCCTCGGGCTGGTGATGGCGGCGGTCCTGGGTCTGGCGGTGTTCGATGGATCGCTGCCGGCCGGGCGACCGGAAGCGGCCGCCAACCGCACGGCGCCGGAGCCCGAGCGCGCATCGCAGGCGCCGGTGACCCCGAACCCGGTCATCGCCTCGAAGCTGGAGATCACGTCTCGCGCCCTCGCCGGCTACGTGATCGTGCATGGCGACGTGCTGACCTACGACGCGGAGATCGTGGTCGTCTCGATCCGCGACCGGCAGAACCGGATCCTGGGCGTGCAGACGGTCGACATGCCGAAGGGCAGCACGGCCTTCCGGACCGGCGCAAACGACCGCTTCCAGATCGCCTTCGACCTCGGCGACCAGCCGGTGGCCACGGTGGCGTACGTCGTGGCCAACGCCTACGACCGAACGGGCCGGCAGATCGCAACCGATCGGCAGAGCCTTTTCCCCGCGGACGATCCCACCTGGGGGCGGGTCACGATCGACTGACGGCTGTGGATCGACTGACGGCTGTGGATCGGCTGGCGGTCAGCCGGCGCCGCCGCCCGGCCAGTGGGGCGCCGGCGGCGTGATGTCGGGCCGGCGGAGCATGACCCAGTCGGACAGGGCGTAGAAGGTCGTCCGGAACGCGATGTCCGGCCACGGGATGTCCGCCGGGTCGAACGCCACGACCTCCAGCGCCTCCGGGCTCGTCCGGGCCGCGCCGCCGACGACGCGCGCCTCGTAAACCAGCACGATCACGGCGGCCTCCAGCCGCGCGTACAGCCCGACGATCTCGCCCGGCGCGACCTCCAGGCCCGTCTCCTCGAGCGTCTCGCGGACCGCGCCCTCGGTGACCGTCTCGTCGACTTCGAGGAAGCCGCCCGGCTGGGCCCACAGCCCGCGACCCGGCTCGAAGCCGCGGCGGATCAGGTACAGCCGCCCGTCCTCCGTCAGCGGGAGCGTCGTGACGACCAGCCGAGGGTTCACGTAGGTGATGTGGCCGCAGTTCGAGCAGGTCAGGCGGTCGCGCTCGTCGCCGGGGACCGGGGCAAGGTCGAGCCGCCCGCCGCAGCGGGAGCAGTGGCGGAGCGTGCCGGCCAGCCACGGCGGGACCCCGCCGCCGCGCGGGAAGTCGGTCGATCGGCCGTCCGGACCCCGTGAATGGAGGCGCTGGAGCTCGTCCCGGGTCACGCCGTGAGGACGATGCTCGCCGCGCCGAGGGCCACGCCGATGCCGAGCAGCGCCGCGGCGACCCACGTCAGCCGGAACAGCCCGCGCCCGACGTCGATCGGCATCCAGGCCCAGGCGCTGCGGTAGAAGCGGATCGCGGCGTCGGCCGTGGTGATGACGAAGATCGGCACCGCGATCAGGACGCAGAGCTTGACCAGCGGGCTGGACAGCGGCGTCCCGGCCTCGATCGCGGTGATGGCCACCGCACCGGCCACGAGCGCGATGGCCGACAGGTTGATGTAGTGCTTCTGGAGACGGGTGGGCCGGGTCTCGGGGATCCGGTCCGGGATCCGGTGATCGACCTTCCCGATCTCCTGGCGGTCCAGGACGAGCATGCCCGGCTCCCAGCGCGCGTCGTCCATCGCGGCGGGCGGCTCGCGGTTCGCAGGCTCGGGCTGGGTGCGCTCCGGGGCCGTCACGGCAGCGGCTCCGCGTTCGACGGGTCGTCCATGACCATCGCGGTCTGCTCGGCGCGGAACTGCCGAAGGCGGGCCGCGAGGTCCGGATCGCCGATCGCCAGGATTTCGACCGCCAAGAGGGCGGCGTTCTCGGCGTTGCCGATCGCGACGGTGGCGACCGGGATGCCGCGCGGCATCTGGACGATCGAGAGCAGCGAGTCCAGTCCGTCGAGGGTCTTCGTCGGCATCGGAACGCCGATGACGGGGAGGACGGTCTTCGCGGCGAGCATCCCCGGCAGGTGGGCCGCGCCGCCGGCGCCGGCGATGATGACCCGCAGGCCGCGACCGGCGGCCGTCTCCGCGTAGCGATACAGGTGGTCCGGGCTTCGGTGCGCCGACACGACCCGCAGCTCGTTCGGCACCCCGAGGCGATCCAGGACCGCGACCGCCTGCTCGAGGACCGGGAAGTCGGACCGGCTGCCGCCGACGACCCCGACGATCGCGGTCATGCCTTCCAGGAGATCCGACCGGCCGCCTCCCGCGCGCGCGCCAGCGCTTCCTCGGTCGTCGCGCCGAGCGCGGTCACGTGGCCCATCTTCCGCCGCTCGAAGACCGTCGCCTTGTCATACAGGTGGAGGTGCGCGTCCGGGACCTCGAGGGCCTCGTAGATCCCGGCCGGCTGCGCCGGCCGCGGCGCCCCGTCGCCGAGCAGATTGACCATGGCGACGGCCGGCGCCCGCAGGTCGACCGGACCCAGCGGCAGCCCGCAGATCGCCCGCAGGTGCTGCTCGAACTGGCTCGTCACGGCCCCCTCGATCGACCAATGGCCGCTGTTGTGGACCCGCGGCGCCAGCTCGTTGACCACCAGGGACCCGTCGCGCAGCAGGAACAGCTCGACGGTCAGCGTGCCGCAGAGGCCCATCGAGGTGGCGAGGCTGGAGGCGAGATCCGCCGCCGCCTGCTCGGCCGCTCGCGGGATCCCCGCCGGAACGACCGTCTCCACCAGGATCCCGGCGTCGTGCCGGTTCCGTGCGACCGGGAAGGTCCGGCTGATGCCGTCGACGTTCCGGGCCACGACGACCGACAGCTCCGTCTCGAAGTCGAGCTCGCGCTCGAGCAGCGCAGGCCAGCCGAACCGGCCGTCGACGTCTTCGAGGCCGGTCGTGGCGTCGATGCGGATCTGGCTCCGGCCGTCGTAGCCGCCGCGGGCCGCCTTGAGCCGCACGGGATAGCCGAGCTCGGCGGCGGCCCCGAGCACCTCGGACGCCGACGACACGGCCCGCCACTCGGCGACGCGGCCCTCGTTCGCCTCGATGAACCTCCGCTCGGCAAGGCGGTCGGACGTGAGTTTGAGCGCGTACTGCCCGGGGCGGAGCGGCCGCTTCCGGTCGTCGAGCGCCGCGGCGACGTTCGCCCCGACGTGCTCGAGCTCGTACGTGACCACAGCGCAGCCCACGGCCATCCGCAGCGCCGCGGCGGGGTCGTCGTAGGCGCCGACCTCGATGCGGTCCGCGACACCCGCGGCCGGCGCCTCGGGGTCAGGGTCCAGCACCGTCACGCGGTACCCGAGCTGTCGCGCCGAGAGCGCCAGCATCCGCCCGAGCTGCCCGCCGCCGATGATCCCGATCTTCGCCGGCGGGGCGATCGCCGGCGGCGCGAACCCGATCCGTCGGTAGACCTGGAGGATCCACGCGGTCTTCGAGTGCGTGTACCGGAGGCCCTCGACCGGGCCGGCCTCGGTGATGCCGCGCTTCAGGAGCTCGTACTGCCGGCGCAGCTCCGGGTCGCTTCGGAGGGCGTCGCGGAAGGCGAGGTCGCGCTGGTAGTCGCCACCGCGCGGCTGGACGTGGAGGTGGATCCGGTAGCGCTTGCCGTCGAGATCGAGCGACCCGACGACCATCGGGCGGGTCGGAGGCCACGGATCGGGACCCGGCTGCGGCCCGAACCCGAGGTCGTACAGCATCGCGACGACGGACGGGATGTCCTCGGAGGTCGCCTCGATCGACAAGTCGACGATACCCTTCCCGGGCATGCCAGGCACCGCGCTGCTGCCGATGTGCTCCACCGCCAGGTCCGGCCGGCGCTCGCGGACGAGCTCGATGACGCGGGCGGCGACGTCGATGGACCTCGGGTCCCACTCGTGGACCACGGCCTCGAGGCGCTCGTACGGCCCGATCGGCCTGAACGGCGGGTCCGTGGCGCTCCCGCGCGAGGGCTCGTCCCTGATCACGGCAGGAGTGTAGGCGGCGGCCGGTGCGACGGACCACTTGGGCCGGACGTTCGATTCCTGGACCGCGCCCATCGTGCCGACACCGGGCGCCGATCGTGCTCGCGTTCGTGGAGTATCCTCCCGGCATGATCCGGTTCGTCACGGGACGCCGCCTCACCGAGGTGGACGTCGGCTAATTCGCTGATCTCGTCGCCCGCCACGCGCGGGTGACGATCGACGTCGGCACGGGCGACGGTCGAGCGGTCCTCGACGCGGCCGCTCTGGACCCGACCACCCTCGCCCTCGGCATCGACGCCAGCGCAGCGGCGATGGCCGAGTCGTCCCGGCGTGCCGCGGCGCCGGCCCGCAAGGGCGGCCGCCCGAACGCCGGCTTCATCGTCGCCGCGGCCGAGCGCCTTCCGGCCGAGCTGTCCGGCCTTGCGGATCTCGTGACCGTGCTGTTCCCGTGGGGTTCGCTGCTGCGCGGCATCGTCGGGCGGGACGAATCGGTCGCGCGCGGCGTCGCCGGGCTCATCGCGCCGGGCGGGACCCTCGAGCTGCTGCTCGCGCCATCGGTGCGCGACGGCGTGGACGCATGGCCGGCGGACGCCGGCGAGCTCGGGGCTCGCGTCGCGGCGGCGTTCGCGCCGTTCGGCCTCGACCTGGTCGAGGCTCGCCCGGCCACCCCCGACGAGATCCGGGCCTGCGGGTCGACCTGGGCGAAGCGTCTGCTGTCGGGCCCGAAGGCCGCACGCAGGAACGGCACGGGCGGGGGCGGGAACGCCACGAGCCGGGGCGGGAACGGCACCAGTGCCATCGATCGAACCGTCCTCCGGCTCCGGCTCGTGCGATCCTGACCGCGATGACCGTCCCGCTCGTCCTCGACGTCGACACCGGCATCGACGACGCTCTCGCGCTGCTCCTCGCGTGCGCCTCGCCCGAAGCCGACCTCGTGGCGGTGACCACCGTGGCCGGCAACGTCGACGTCGAGCAGGTCACGCGGAATACCCTCGCCGTCCTGGACCTCGCCGGGCGGGGCGACGTGCCCGTGCATCGCGGCGCCGAGCGCCCGCTCCGAAAGCCGCTCGAAACGACGCCGGAGACCCACGGCCCGGGCGGGGTCGGCGAGGCGACGCTCCCGG
>DATLYV010000088.1:0-5304 GCA_035574535.1 Binatia bacterium | reverse complement strand
GGCAGGGCCGGGAGCGACGCCGGCCGCGGCCGTGCCGGAGATCCGCCCGGCCGGTTCCGGCCCGTCGAGGCCGGCCGCGCCGACCCAGGCAACCTCGACACCATCGGCGCCGAGCGGGACGTCCGCCGCGCCGTCGAAGCCGAAGGACGGCCACGACCGCGACGCCACGCCGGCGGGCGATGGGATGGATACGCTGGCGCGACTGCGGGAGGCCAAGAGGCGAGCCCGCGGCGGTTGATGCGGGAGGAGGTCGCCACGTGACCGATGGCGGCGATGTCATCGCCCAGACCGAGTACCCGGCGGGTCCCGACCATGTCCTGGTCGTCTACCAGCCACCCGATCTCGGCATGGAGATCGACCCGGCGAACCTGATGGGCTGGATCGCGGCCGACGCGCGCGAGCGGGCGAAGAGCAGCGGGCTCCGGATGCTGTCGATCACCTCCACGGCGGTCCGCCACGCCGGGACCGCATTGGGGCAACGACGGCAGCGGCTACCAGACGAAGGTCGCGGTCACCGTCCTGTACGAGCGCCGGCCCGGCGTCCCGGGCTGACCGGAAGGTTGCGGTACCGTGCTGCCGTGACCAACGGGAGCACGAACGAGGGCCCGCCGACCGAGCCCGAGGTCCTCTGGCGACCACCTGCCGACGCCCGGACGGCGTCGCGCATGGGCCGCTACCTGGACTGGCTCGCAGCGTCCGGCGGCCCGTCGCTGGCGACCTACGACGACGCGTGGCGCTGGTCCATCGAGGAGCCGGGGGCATTCTGGCGCTCCGTCTGGGACCACTTCGAGGTACGCGCGGCCACGCCGCCGACGGGCGACCTCGTCGACGCGCGGATGCCCGGCGCCGTCTGGTTCCCCGGCGCGGCGCTCAACTACGCCGAGCACGCCCTGCGGCTCCCGGGACGCGGCGACGGCGACGTCGTCCTGGTCGGGCGGTCCCAGACGCGCGGGCCGGTCGAGCTGACGGCCGCGGGGCTCCATGACGCCGTGGCGCGCTGCCGGGCGGGCCTGGAGCGGCTCGGGGTGCGGCGGGGCGATCGGGTCGCCGCGTACCTGCCGAACGTGCCGGAGGCCGTGATCGCGTTCCTGGCCACGGCGAGCCTCGGCGCGACGTGGTCGTCGTGCGCGCCGGAGTTCGGCGTCCGGGCGGTCATCGACCGCTTCGCGCAGATCAAGCCCAGGGTGCTGCTCGCGATCGACGGCTACCGCTACGGCGACAGGCCGATGGACCGGCGCGGGGAGCTGGCCGAGATCCGGGCCGGCCTCCCTACCCTCCGGTCGACCGTCGTCCTCCCCTACCTCGACGCCGCGGCCGCCGCGGGTATCCCGGATTCGGTCCCGTGGGCGGACCTGGTCGCGGAGGCCGGCCCGCTCGCCTTCGAGCCCGTGCCGTTCGATCACCCGCTCTACATCCTCTACTCGTCGGGGGCGACCGGCCTGCCGAAGCCGATCGTCCACGGCCACGGCGGCATCCTTCTCGAGCACCTCAAGGCGCTCGCGCTCCACACCGACCTCGGGCCGGCCGACCGGTTCTTCTGGTTTTCGACGACCGGCTGGATGATGTGGAACTACCTCGCGTCGGGGCTCGCCGTCGGGTCGACCGTCGTCGCGTACGACGGCAACCCGGCATGGCCCGACCTCGGCGAGCTGTGGCGCGTGGCCGAGGAGACGCGAACGACCTACCTCGGCGTCAGCGCGCCGTTCCTGATGGCCTGCCGGAAGGCCGGGCTGGAGCCCGGGCGCGCCTGCGACCTGGGCCTCCTGCGGGGCGTCGGGTCGACGGGCGCGCCGCTGCCCGCGACCGGGTTCCGGTGGGTTCGGGACGCGGTGTCGCCGGCGGTCCAGGTCGGGTCGCTGAGCGGCGGGACGGACCTCTGCACGGGCTTCCTCGGCCCGTCGCCACTCGTGCCGGTGTGGGCGGGCGAGATCAGCTGCCGGATGCTCGGAGCGCGCGTCGAGGCGTTCGACGAGGACGGCCGGCCGGTGATCGGCCGGGAGGGCGAGCTCGTGATCACCGCGCCGATGCCGTCGATGCCGGTCGGGCTGTGGGGCGACCTCGACGGCTCGCGCCTGCGTGAGGCGTACTTCTCGGTCTACCCGGGCGTGTGGCGCCACGGCGACTGGCTGACGATCACGGAGCGCGGGTCCTGCATCGTGACGGGGCGCTCCGACGCGACGCTCAAGCGCGGCGGCGTGCGGATCGGCACGGCGGAGTTCTACGGCGTCGTCGAGGGGCTGCCTGGGGTCGCGGACAGCCTCGTCGTGCACCTCGAGGACCCGGAGGGCGGGCCCGGGGAGCTGCTGCTGTTCGTCGTGACGCGCGGCGGCGCGCTGGACGAGCGCCTCGTGGGCGAGATTCGACGCTGCCTCCGCGAGGAGCTCTCGCCGCGCCACGTCCCCGACGAGATCGTGGCCGTCCCGGCCGTGCCGCGGACCCTCTCGGGCAAGAAGCTCGAGGTGCCGGTGAAGCGGATCCTCCTCGGCACGCCGGCGGATGCCGCGGCGTCGCGCGATTCGCTCGCCGACCCGTCGGCGCTGGAACCGTTCGAGCGCCTGGCGCGCGAGCGGGCAAGGACTGCCGGGGCGCGAGCGTGAGCCGACCCGTTCGCGCGGTCGCGGCCCTCGCCGCGTGTCTCGCGCTCGCCGGCTGCTCGGCCCTCCAGGGCCGCGCCCCGACCCCGTCGCCGGAGTCGTTCGCCGGCGTCCTCGGCAAGCTGGCGCAGCTCGGCATCCACGCAACGACGTGGACGTCGGGCGACGCGGGCTGCGACGACGCCACGCTCCATCCGACCGCGATCCGCTTCGAGGTCCAGGGTCTCGATCAGCCGACCCCGGTGCTGCTCCGGATCTACACGTTCCGAAACCGCGAGACCTGGGAGCGGCGCGTTCCCGACGTCGAGAGCTGCCTCGCCAACTGGGCCACCGATCCCGAGACCTTCGAGGTGCTCGAGGTCTCGCCCTACGTGGTCGCGGGGCAGGGGCCGTGGCCACCGCAGTTCGAGGCGGCGATGCGCGAGGCGATGACCGCCGCGGCCGGCAACGGCGGCTGAGCCCGGCGCCGACCCCACCGAATCCACCCCCATCGCCTCCGGGCCCACCCGACCCTCCATGACCTAGGTCACGGTCCCGGCGGCGGGACCTGACCCGGGACCGCCCGACCGTCGCACCCGCACAGGGACCAGCGGGTAGGGGCGCTGATGCCGCGCGCTCGCGACGCTGCCGTCATGTCGCGCACGGCGCGGCGCCCCACGGGCCTCCTCGGGGTGGTCGTGCTCACCGCCGTCCTCGCGATCGCCGCGGCCTGGCAAGCCCAGCCGCCTCCGTGGGGTGCACCAGGGCAGGTGCCCGCGCCGCGGTCCCAGCACGCCGTCGGGGCGACGATGCACGGCACCCGCGTCGATCGGGCGGTCGACCTCGATCGCCGGTGGGACGCCCGCGTCGCGGCGGCCACGTCGGAGCCCGCCGGGGGCGTCGAGCCCTCTGATCCCGGCGTCGACGTCGAGGACGCCTCGACGACCGACCGGGCGGTCGATGCGCGCCCCCTCGACGGCGCCCGGATCGTGCCCGCCTCTGCGATCGCGCCGAAGGCATCCGGCGGCGCGTACAGCGGGAAGAACCACGTCTGGATCCCGTCGATCGGGCTGTCCCGCAACGTCGTGCTGTTCCCATGCTCGAGGAAGCGGCCGCCGGACAACCACATGTACCGCTGGGGCTGCGCGCAGCGGAACAACGTCTACCTGCTGGGCCATGCCTACAGCGCGATGAAGCCGCTCTACGACGCCTACATGTCGGGCCGGCTCCACGTCGGGATGGTCGCGATCTACGCCGACGGCAGCGGCCGCATTCGGCGGTACCGCGTGACCGAGTGGCGGGTCGTCGACCCGGTCGACGGTGTCCACTGGGCGATCGCCGCCCAGCCGGTCCCGAGCATGACCCTCCAGACGTGCGTCGGGAAGTACAGCCAGTGGCGCCTCAACGTGCGCCTCGTGGCGATCGACTAGGGCCGCTCCCCCATCGCCAGCCCCGGTCAGCCGATCCGCAACCCCAGGATCCTGCGCGCGATGACGAGCCGCTGGACCTGGCTGGTGCCCTCCCCGATCTCGGTTAGCTTGGCGTCCCGCAGGTAGCGCTCGACCGGGTACTCCGTGACGTAGCCGTAGCCGCCGTGGACCTGGATCGCGGCGTTGGTGACGCGTGAGCTGACCTCCGAGGCGAAGAGCTTGGCCTGGGCCGCCACCAGCGAGTAGTCGCGGCCCTGGTCCTTGAGCCAGGCCGCCTTCCAGACGAGCCCGCGGGCTGCCTCGATCTCGGTCGCCATGTCGGCGATCATGAACGCCACGCCCTGGAACGAGCCGATCGGCCGGCCGAACTGCTCGCGCGTCTGGGCGTACGGCACCGCCGCGTCGTAGGCCCCCTGCGCGATCCCGAGCGCGAGCGCGCCGATCGAGATCCGGCCACCGTCGAGGATCTTCAGGAAGGTCCGGAAGCCGTCGCCGCGCTCGCCGAGCAGGTTCTCGGCCGGGACGCGGCAGCGGTCGAAGGCCAGCTCGCCGGTCGCGGACGCGTGCAGCCCGAGCTTGTCCTCGATCCGGACGACCCGGAAGCCCGGCGTGTCCGCCGGGACGATGAAGGCCGAGATCTCGGCCTGGCCGTCGTCTCGAGTCCCGGTCCGGGCGGTGATGACGTACGTGCCGGCCTGCCCGGCGTTGGTGATGAACCGCTTGCCGCCATCGATGACCCACTCGCCGGGGGCGCCGGGCGCGAAGTCGGCGCCGTCGTGGCCCTCCCACCGGGCCGTCGTGCGGGTGCCACCGGCATCGGAGCCGGCGCCGGGCTCCGTCAGGCCGTAGGCCCCGATGACCTCGCCCCTCGCCATGGGCACGAGCCAGCGGTCCTTCTGCTCCTTCGTCCCGGCGAGGTGCAGCGGGCCGCAGCCGAGGCTCGTGTGGGCCGCGACGATCAGCCCGAGCGAGCCCCAGACCCGCCCGATCTGCTCGATCGCGATGGCGTAGGCGAGGGTGTCCATGCCGGCGCCGCCCTCGTCCTCGGGGATCGGGATGCCCAGCCAGCCCATCTCGCCCAGCCGCCGCACGACCTCGACGGGGAAGCGGTGCTCGCGCTCGTGCTCGTCGATGACCGGCGCGACCTCCTTCTCCATGAAGTCGCGGATGGTCGATCGGAGCAGCTGGTGCTCCGAGGAAAGGTCGAAGTCCATGACCGGAGTCTAGAAGGGGCCGGGCGCGGGGGGCGTGGCGCCGGGGCGGCCTGGCGGTGGGCGGGGCGCCGGGGCGGCCTGGCGGTG
>DATLYV010000087.1:0-6730 GCA_035574535.1 Binatia bacterium | reverse complement strand
CCGGAGTCGCCGCCCGCGCCAGGGTCACCGCCCGGGCTGGATTTGTTCCAGACGACCACCAGGGGCACGCTCACCACGAACGAGGCGTTCCAGCCCGTCCCGAGCGCGACCGGCACCCCGCCCGGGCCGAGCCGGTCCGGGATGTGGGAGGCGGCGCCGGAATCGCCGCCGGCGATCCGGCCCGGCGGCCGGGCCGACGACGAGGGCGGACCCGGCGACACGCCGGCGAGCGTCGCGTGGCTCCGGGCGGGCCGCGGGACCGGCTACCGCCGCTTCGATCCCGAGAGCAGCATGCCCGAGCCCCAGCCGCGGCGGACGGACCGCTCGACGGGGCAGGCGGCGCCCGGGGCACCACCGGACGGGACCGCGCTCGCCGCGATCCAGCGCGGCGGGACCGTGGGCAACATCCGCGGCGGCATCGGGGTCGACCGGATCGGGCGGGCGGATCCGCACAGCTCCGTCGCCCGCGTTGAGCCGGAGCCGCCGCCGCAGCCGCGCGGCGGCTCGACCGCCGGCATGTCCGACTGGGAGCGCTGGCTGGAGCTGTGCGCCCGGATCGACGGCTTCCCACGCCACCTGTCGATCCACTCGGGCGGGATGCTCGTGACCGCGGCCCCCCTGATCGACATCGCGCCGCTGGAGCGCGCGACGATGCCCGACCGGGTCGTCGTCCAGTTCGACAAGCGCGACGTCGAGGAGCTGAAGCTCATCAAGCTCGACCTGCTCGGCCTGGGGATGCTCGCCGCCATCGACGAGACCGTCCAGCTGATCGAGCACGACTGCGGCACGTGCGTCGTCCTCGACCAGATTCCCGAGGAGATCCCCGAGGTCTTCGAGATGCTCCAGGCGGCCGACACCGTGGGGGTCTTCCAGGTCGAGAGCCGGGCCCAGATGCAGACGCTGCCGAAGTCGAAGCCCCGCTCGCTCGACGATCTCGTCGTCGAGGTCGCGATCATCCGCCCCGGCCCGATCCAGGGGAACGCCGTGCACCCCTACCTGCGGCGGAAGCAGGGCCTCGAGCCGGTCGAGTACCTCCACCCGAGCCTCGAGCCGGTCCTCCGGGACTCGATGGGTGTGATCCTCTACCAGGAGCAGGTCATGCGGATCGCGATCGAGGTCGCGGGGTTCAGCCCGGCCGAGAGCGACGGCTTCCGGCGCGCGATGGGCACGTGGCGGTCCACGCGGGAGATGGAGAAGCTCCACGCCCGGTTCGTCGAGGGCTGCCTGCGCCAGCCGGGCATGACCGAGGACATGGCCGAGGAGCTGTTCCGGCAGGTCGCGGCGTTCGCGAGCTTCGGATTCGCGAAGTCACACGCCGCGGCGTTCGCCCGGACGGCCTACGAGTCGAGCTTCCTGAAGCTGTTCTACCCGGCGCAGTTCCTCGTCGGGCTGATCAACGCCCAGCCGATGGGCTTCTACCCGGTCGAGGTGCTGGTCAACGACGCGAAGCGCCACGGGGTCGCGATCCTGCCGGTCGACCTGAACGCCTCGAGCTACCGGACCACGACCGAGTGGGTAGGTCGACCGGGGTGGGCGATCGGCGACCGGACCGGGCCGGACGAGCCGCTCCCGGAGGGCTGCGGGATCGACGAGCGGCCGCGGCCGGTCACGTCGTCCGCGTGCGTGGTCCCGAGCCCTGCCGCGCGGGAGCGGTGGGCGGCCGACAGCGCGATGGGCTGGGGCGTGCGGCTCGGGCTGCACCTCGTGAAGGGCATCGGCGAGCAGCACGCGGAGCTGCTGGACCGGGAGCTCGAACGCGGGCCGTACGTGTCGCTCGCGGACGTCGTCGATCGGACGGGGCTGCCCGAGGAGACGATCGAGCGGCTGATCCGGACGGGCGCGCTCGATTCGCTGGCCCGGCCGCGGCGCGAGCTGCTGTGGCAGCTCCGGGAGGTCGCGGGGGCGACGCGGGGGAGGATCGACGGAAAGGCGACGCGGGCGGCATCGATGCCGGCCGCCGGGCGGCCGATGGACCTGCGACTGCCCGCCACGGAGGCGCCGAGCCTGCCCGAGCTCACCGAGTCGGAGCGCCTCGGCGACGCCTACGCTGTCGTCGGGCTCGACGCCAGGCGCCAGGTCGTGGCCCTCTTCCGCGACGCGCTGGGTCGGCTGGGCGCGGTCCCCAACGCCGCGCTCGCGGACCGGCGGCCCGGGCCGGTCAGGCTCGGCGGGCTGGTGGTGACCCGGCAGCACCCGATGACCGCCAAGGGCACGGTCTTCCTCGCCCTCGAGGACGAGACCGGCATGGTCAACGTCACGCTCTGGCCGGACACGTGGGCACGCCTGCGGGGCGTCGTCCGGCGGCACGCGCTGCTGCTCGTCGACGGGACGCTCCAGCGCGAGTCGAACGTGGTCAACGTGGTCGCGCGAGAGATCGTGCCGCTGACGAGCGTCGCGGAGCGGGTCGGCGGTCCGGAGTCGCCCGCCGGCGTCCGACAGATGGGCCACGCCGGGATGCGCCGGCTCGGGTAGGCAGCTGGAGTAGGCGATACTCCGGCCGATGATGGGCGCCGCCTGATGCCGCACGTTCATTCGGTCGCCGCCCGCCACCGGACGCGCCTCGCGTGGGTCTTCGCGCTGACGCTCGCGGTCTTCGTCGCCGAGGTCGTCGGCGCGCAGCTGTCGAACAGCCTGGCGCTGCTCGCCGACGCCGGGCACGTCTTCACCGACGTGGTCGGCATCGGCCTCGCGCTGGCGGCGATCTGGATCGCCGGCCGGCCGGCGACGAGCGCGCGGACGTTCGGGTACCTGCGGCTGGAGATTTTCGCCGCGGTGGGCAACGCGCTGCTGCTGTTCGGGGTCGCCGCCTTCGTGCTGTACGAGGCGTGGCGCCGGCTCACCGAGCCACCAGCAGTCACGTTCGGCCTCATGCTCGCGGTCGCCGTCGTCGGCCTCGTCGCGAACGGCGTCTCGCTGTACCTGCTGCGCGACGCGCAGGGTCACAGCCTCAACGTGCGCGGCGCCTACCTCGAGGTCCTGGGCGACCTGGCCGGCTCCGTCGCCGTGATCGTCGCCGCGATCGTGATCGCGCTGACCGGCTGGACCCCGATCGATGCCCTCGCGTCGGTCGTCATCGCGGTCCTGATCCTGCCGCGGACGTGGCGGCTGCTGCGCGAGGCGCTCGACGTCCTGCTCGAGGCGACGCCGAAGGGGATCGACCTCGAGACGGTCCGCGACCACATCCTCGAGGCGCCCGGGGTCGTCGACGTCCACGATTTGCACGCCTGGACGATCACGAGCGGGATGAACGTCGTCAGCGCCCACGTCGTGCTTGCCGAGGGGGCGAAGCCCGGCGACATCCTCGACCACCTCGGCACGTGCCTCTCGGACGACTTCGACGTCAAGCACTCGACGTTCCAGCTCGAGACGCCCGAGCACGTCCTCTGGGAGGCGCGCGCCGACCACGCGCAGCTCTAGTCCACCTGTCGGGCGGCGGCGTGCCGGTTCGACGCCGCGGTACCGGGGGCTAGCGGCCGGCGGGGCGCCTCGAGCGCTGCGGCTGGCGGGCCGCCTGCTGGCGTGCAGCGGCGGCGCGGCGCGGGCTCGAGAGATTGAGGAACCGGCGGTACCAGGCGGCGGCCGCCGCGAAGAGCATGCCGCTGAGCGGCCCGGCGAGGAACGCCTGGGTCAGGACGCCGGGCCACTGGTCGCTCGTGATCGGCGTGCCGGTGCTGTTCGCGAGGTTGATGGCGAAGATCACCCCGACGAGGCCCTGGAAGATGCTCACCAGCAAGCCGAGGAGGTAGCTCGCCCGGGGGGCGAAGAACCCGGCGACCAGCTGCGGCAGCCCGAAGCCCGACCCCGGCAGCACGAGCAGCTGGAACGCGAGGCGGCCGCCCGTGAAGTTCCAGTAGACGGTCGAGAGGATCGCGCCGACGACGATCGAGACCATCGGCAGCCAGAACGACCAGTGGCGCACCAGCCTCGGCAGCGCGGCGACGTCCTCGCGGACGTTGGCCGGGTGGTAGGCCTCGCGGAAGGCCGAGCCGAAGCTCGGGCGGGCGGGCGGCTGCGGCTTGGCGGGGGCCTTCTGCTCGCGGGCGGGGCGGGCGTCGGTCGATCGGCTCGCGGCCGCGATGGGTTCGGCTGCCTCGTCGGCGTCGCCGGCCGCCTGGTCCAGGTCGCCGTCCTCGACCTGGCTCATCGCCCGGCGGTACCTCCGTCGGGCCTCCGCCCGGCGCGTCTGCTTGGCGCGAGCCACGCTGCCTCCTTCGCTGCTCCCGCGGTCGTGTTCGTGACGGGGTCTCGAATCGTAGCGGGTGCGTGCGGGGCGAGCCGCGCACACCCGTTCGGCGATCCGCAGGTGAGTTGCCGGTTAGTCCGGGGTGATCGACGGATGAGCCGCAGGTGATTTGCCGGTAAGTCCGGGGTGATCGACGGATGCGCCGCAGGTGATCGGACGCGAAGCCGCGGTTGTCCGGCCGTCGATCGGCGGCTGCTACAACGCACGAGCCGTCTCGCCCGGCGTGGTCTCTGCCCGCCCGGAGGTCGGATCGTGGAGCGTCGTGTCGCGCCCCTCGCTGCGCTCGTCGTGGCTCTGACATTGGCGGGGGGTGCCGTGGCGGCGCCCATCGTCCCGATCGCCGAGCCCGCCGCCCAGGTGGCCTGGCCCGTCTCGACCCTGCTCGTGTCGGAGGTCCAGACGGGCGGTGCCTCGGCGTCGGACGAGTTCGCTGAGGTCACCAACGCGGGCCCGACGTCGGTCGACCTGAACGGCCTCGAGCTCGTCTACGTCACCTCGACCGGCGGGACGGTGACGCGGAAGGCCTCGTGGTCGGCCGCGACGATCCTCGAGCCGGGTCGGCACCTGCTGGTCGCCAACGGCAGCGGTGCCTACGCGAGCGTGGCGGACGCGGTCTACAGCGGCGGCTTCGCGGCGACGGGCGGATCGATCGTTCTCCGGGTGCTGGGCGGCGCGACGCTCGACGCGGTCGGCTGGGGCGACGCCACGAACGCCTTCGTCGAGGGCTCGGCGGCGCCGGCGCCGGCGGCGGGCTCGACCATCGAGCGGCTCCCGGGCGGGCTCGGCGGGAACACGGTCGACACGAACGACAACGCCGCGGACTGGTTCGTCCAGCCCGTGCCCAACCCGCAGCCCATCTCGGCACCGCCGGTCCCGGAGCCCGGCGCGACGCCGACACCGCTCCCGAGCGAGTCACCCGCTCCGAGTGGATCGCCCGCCCCGACCGAGACGCCGATCCCGAGCGCGGAGCCCACGGCATCGCCGATCGCATCGGCGACGGCGGCGCCGACGCCTGTTCCCACGCCGGAGTTGACCTTCGCCCCGACGCCGACGCCGATCCCCACACCGGCCCCGACCACGACACCGACGTCGACCCCCGCGCCGACGGCGACGGCGCTGCCCATCGTGTCCATCTCCAGCGCTCGCGGGCTGCCGATCGGGACAAGGGTCCGGGTCTCGGGCGTGCTCACGACGCACCTCGGCGCGCTGGAGGCCGGGCGCAAGACCTTCGTCCAGGATGACACCGGCGGCATTGCGCTCTACCTGGACGTCGCCGTCACGGGCGGGCTGTCGGCCGATTCCCTGGTCATCGTCTCCGGCACGATCGATGAGCGGTTTGGCGAGCGGACGCTTCGCGCAACGGTTGCCGAGGTCGTGTTCGTGGCCGAGCAGCAGCGCCCACCGCCGTGGCAGCTCACGACCGGCGCGATCGGCGAAACGCACGAGGGCTGGCGCGCGATCGTGACGGGCGTGACCGTCGGCTCGCCGTCCGACCTGTCGGACGGGCTGGGCCTCATGGTCGACGACGGCTCCGGGCAGCTCCGGGTCATCGTTTCGCCGGCCGCATTGGGCGGCGCCTCGGTGCCGGCCGGGACGCACGTGATCGCGGTCGGCCCGGTGGGGCAGCGCGACAGCAGCGGGACCGGCCTCGCCGGCTACCGCGTCCACGCGACGGAGGCGAGCGACTTCGAGATCCTGCCGCCGCCGACACCGTCACCGAGCCCGACCCCGAGCCCGACGCCGGCGCCGACCCCATCGCCCACGATGGCGCCGACGCCATCACCAACAGTCACTCCCTCGCCGACCCCGACGCCCACGCTGACGCCGGCGCCCACGGCCACCCCCGGCCCGAGCGCGCCGCCCACCCTGACCATCGTCGAGGCGCGCGGTGCCGCCGTCGGGACGACCGTGACCGTCGCGGGCATGGTCGTGGCCGAGGCTGGCCGGCTCGGGCTGCCCCCAACGGTCGCGATCGCGGACGGCACCGGCGGCATCGTGGTCAAGCTCCCGGACGGCGTGGCCGGGCCGCCGCGCGGGACGACCGTGCGCGTACGTGGCCTGCTCGCCGACCCGTACGGGCAGCTCCAGCTGCGCCCGAAGAAGGCCGCCGACTTCGTCGTGACCGGCCAGGGCAGCCTGCCGTCGCCCATCGGCATCGTCGCGGCCGACGTCGGCGAAGCGATCGAGGGTCGCCTGGCCGAGATCACGGGCACCGTCACCGCCACGCCCCGCAAAGGCACGGGCGGCGACCTTGCGATCGACCTCGTCGACGCGACGGGCAAGCCGTTCCGGGTCGTCAGCGACGGCTCCACCGGCATCGTCGCCGCCGACCTCGCGAAGGGGAGGTCCTACCGCCTCATCGGCATCGTGGGCCAGCGCGCATCGCGCAAGGGAGCCCTCGACGGGTATCGCATCCACCTGCGCGACCGCGGCGACATCGTGGCGGTCGTCGGCGTCGCGCCGGGGGCCAGCGCGGCGCCCGGGACG
>DATLYV010000086.1:0-4470 GCA_035574535.1 Binatia bacterium | reverse complement strand
GATCGCGCCGTCCCGCCACGGGTCGCGCGCCGCGCCGTGCGCGTCGAGCCCCTCCCAGGCCCAGCGCCGCGCGCCCGCCAGCCACTCGTCGGTGAGCGCGATGTGGTGCGGCGTGACGTCGCAGGTCACCGGCAACCCGGCCGCCTTGACCGCCCGGACCTGGGCGAGGGCCGCGGCCGTGGAGACGTGGGTCACGTGGAGCCGGGCACGCGGCTCGTCGCGCAGCACATCGGCGAGGATCGCGATGTCGCGAGCGACGGCCTCGGCCTCGGCGGCCGCCGGCCAGCCGCGCAGCCCGAGCACGGTCGCGACGAGCCCCTCGTTCGCCTCGGCGCCGCCGGTCAGCCGCAGGTCCTCCGGGTGGTCGACGATCGGCAGGTCGAGCATCGCCGCGTAGGCCAGCCCGTTCCGGAACAGGCTCGCGTCCTGGACCGGCGAGCCGTCGTCGCTGAAGCCGACGACCCCGGCCGCCGCGAGCTCGCCCATGGCCGAGAGCTGCTCCCCCGCCCGACCGGCCGTCGCCGCGCCGTGCTGCAGCAGCCGAACCGGCGAGCC
Source organism: Binatia bacterium (assembly GCA_035574535.1). Classification (GTDB taxonomy): domain Bacteria; phylum Chloroflexota; class Limnocylindria; order Limnocylindrales; family CSP1-4; genus UBA5189. The sequence continues at coordinate 3,915 of DATLYV010000086.1, read as the reverse complement.
GGACGCCCTGGCCGCCCCGGCGGCGGCCGCGACGAGCGCCGAGCGATCGACCGGCGGGGTCGTGTTCGGCATCGCACAGACGGTCGTGAAGCCGCCGTGGGCCGCGGCCGCGAGCCCGGTCGCGATCGTCTCGGCGGCGGTGTTGCCCGGCTCGCGGAGGTGGACGTGGAGGTCCACAAAGCCCGGCGCCACGACGACGCCGTGGTCGTCGATTCCGGCCGCGTCCTCGCCCTCGAGCCACGTCAGCGCTTCGATCCGCCCGTCGCGGACGACGAGGTCCGCCGGCCCCGACCGTCCGGACACGGGGTCGACGAGCCAGGCCCCGTTGAGGTCCAGGTCGACCGGCTTCCCGATGTCCCCTGCCGTCGCGACCCCGGCCACCATCGCCGACCCCGCCTCCGATCCGCCCTCGTGGGCCATCACGCGTCCCGCCCCTCGATGCCGGCCGCCGAGGCCACCAGCGCCAGCACGGCCATCCGGACCGCCACGCCGTTCGCGACCTGCTCGGTCACGACCGACGCCGGCCCGATGGCGACGTCCGGCGCGATCTCGACACCCTCGTTCATCGGGCCGGGGTGGAGCACGCGGCACCCGGGCTTCGCCAGCGCGAGCCGCTCCCGCGTGAGACCGAACCGCGACGCGTACTCCGCGAGCGACGGCAGCAGCCCCGAGGCCATCCGCTCCTTCTGGATCCGCAGGGCCATCACCGCGTCAGCGTCGCGCAGCGCGGCTTCCACGTCCGTGGTGACCGTGAACCGCCGCTCCCCGCCGACGCCCGCGGCGGCCCACGCGTCGAAGCCGCGCAGGAGCGTCGCCGGTCCGCAGAGCCAGACGTCCGCGCCCGCGGCCGTGAGCGTCCAGAGGTTGCTCCGCGCCACGCGGGAGTGGAGGACGTCGCCCAGGATCACGACCTTGCGGCCGCGCAGCGACCCCCCGGGCACGTGTCGGGTCAGCGTGTACAGATCGAGCAGCGCCTGGGTCGGGTGGGCGTGCCAGCCGTCGCCGGCGTTCACGACAGACCCGCCGAACGCCCGCGCGGCGAGGTACGGCGCCCCCGACGCGGCGTGGCGCAGGACCAGGATCCGCGTCCCCAGCGCCTCGAGCGTCCGCACCGTGTCGAGCAGCGACTCGCCCTTCTCGATCGACGACCCGCCCGCGGCGACGTTGACCACGTCCGCCGAGAGGTGCTTCGCCGCGACCTCGAAGCTGACCCGCGTCCGCGTCGAGGCCTCGTAGAACAGGTTCGTCACGCCGACGCCGCGCAGCGCCCCGGAGCGCAATCGCTCGCCCGCGACGATCCCGGCCATGTGCCGCGCCGTGTCGAGCAGCAGCTCGATCTGGGGCCACGTCAGCACGTCGGTGTCGAGGAGGTGGCGATGCGGCCAGGCAGGCGCGGCGCCGCCGTCGCGCGCCCGCTCGGCCGGGACGGCCTTCGCGCGGGCGGCGAGCTCCGCGTGCCGCGGCAGCACGATCGCTACCCCGCCGCGACCGGGGCCGGGACCTGCTCGATGTCGACCGCGTCCTCGCCGTCCACCTCGGTGACGCGGACCCGCACGACCTCCTCGCGCGACGTCGGGACGTTCTTGCCGACGTGGTCGGCGCGGATCGGCAGCTCGCGATGGCCCCGGTCGACGAGCACGGCCAGGCGGACCGCCCGCGGTCGCCCGAACTCGCGCAGGGCGTCCATCGCGGCCCGGATCGTCCGGCCCGTGTAGAGAACGTCGTCGACGAGCACAACCGTCGCGTCGTCGAGGTCGAACGGGATGTCGGTGCCCTTCACGACCGGCGCGTGGCCGAGGCGCGTGTCGTCGCGGTAGAACTCGATGTCGAGCGCCCCGACGGGAACCTCGACGCCCTCGTGCTCGGCGATCGAGGCGGCGAGGCGCCGGGCCAGGGGCACGCCGCGGCGCTGGATGCCGACGAGCACGAGCCCGGCCGTGCCGCCCTGCTTCTCGACGACCTCGTGGGAGATGCGGACGACCGCCCGGCGGATCTCGTCCGCGGTCATGATGCGGCGACCGATCATCGCGTCCCTCCCGGCCTCACGGGGGCCCATCGCCGGCTCTCGTGGCCGGACTTCGAAGGTCGGATCGAGTGTACCGCCCGCCCTCGGGCGCGGGTCGGCGGCGTCAGTAGACGCGGACCGTCACCTGGGTCGTGCCGGACCACCAGCCGCAGCCGCAGATCTGGAAGAAGTCCGGGCGGTACATGTCGATCAGGCGGCCGCCGGCCTTCGAGGGCCCGTAATCGTTGACGACCCGCTCGATGCAGCCGCCGGTGCCGCAGATCACGATCGTCGTGCCGCGCGGGACGTCGCGCATCGCCGTGGTCCCGTAGTCGTAGAACGAGGCGATCCCGGTCAGGACGTACTTCGGGGGTTTCCAGCTCCAGTCCAAGGGCGGCTGCGCGACCTGCGGCTGGGCGCGCGCGGCGGATTCCTCGAGCTGGACGTCGACCGTCGGACCGGTCTCGCGGAAGGCCGTCGTGTCGTCGAGGGCGCCGTCGGACTGGCCCGACGCGTCGAGCAGGAACGAGCCCTGCTCCTCGGGCGGCGTCGCGAGGTCCACCTGGTCGAACAGCGCCGCGTCGACCGTCCGGGTGGGGCTCGGCTCCCGGGAGCCCACGAGTCCCGGCACCGCGGCGAGCGCAAGGGCCGCGGTGAGCGCCGCCCCTGCGACCGTCCTGCTGGGCCGCATTCCGCGCCACTGTACCGGACGGGCGCAAGCGAACGGCCCGTTCCGTGGCGGTCAATGGGACCGATTCAGGCGCCGGTGCACCGGACCTTGGTCCGGTCAGCGGACGATGAAGAGGTCCTTCGCCGGGATGGCCTGGATCTCGCCGAACTCGCGCCCGTTCCAGGCGAGCACCTGGACCGCGCTCTCCTGGCCGTCCTGGCCGCGCGGGCTGACCCAGGCGAGGCGCCCGCGGTCGATCGAGAAGCGGCGCAGCGCCGGCTCGCCCGGCAGCGGCGCGATCGTGGTGTCGACGGTGCCGGTCGCGGGATCCAGGACGAAGAGGTGCAGGCGCCCGACTTCGGCCGACGGGTCGTCGGCGACCCAGAACGCGATTCGCAACCCGTCGGGGTCGAACTTGGCCTGGAACGCGGCGATGTCGCCGACCTCCAGCTCGACCTGGTTCCCGGCCGGCCCGACGAGCGGGGCGGGGGCGGCGCTCGGGTCGGCGGCCGGATCGACGGACGGAGCCTCGGTCGGCTCGGCGGTCGGCTCGGCGGAAACGCCCGGAATCGCGGGCGGCTCGTCGCCGTCGAGCCACTGGTCGAGCACGAGCCGACCCTCGGCCAGCTGCCAATCGAGGCCGTCGGCGGTTGGGAGGAGCGTCCCGGACCAGTAGGCCGTGAAGCGGCCGGCCGGATCGACGACCGGCAGCCAGACGTCGGGCTGAGCCAGCTCGGTGCGGACTCCCGTCTCCGGGTCGAGCAAGAACGAGCGCGGGTGGAGCGGCTCGGGCCCGGCACTGGCGTCCGGCGACCCATCAGGGTCGGTCTCGACCGGCTCCGCCGTCGGCTCCGGGGTCGTGGCGGGGGCCTCGTCCGGTGCGCCCGGCTTGCCGGAGGCGCCCGGCTCCGCGGGCTCGGCCGGCGCGGCGACGGTGCTCCCGAGCACCTGGCCGTTCAGCCACGCCGAGAAGTACGTGCCATGGTCGTCGGTCACCTTGGTGGCGGCCAGGTCGCCGACGCGCCACAGGTAGAGGTCCGGGCCGGCGGAGTTGTCGGCGGGGCGCGCCGAGAAGGCGAGCCAGGTGCCGTCCGCGTTGTAGGCGGGCTCGCCCACCAGCGTGACGCCGGACGCGATCTCGATGGCGCCGGGCGGGGTCGTGCCCGGCGTCGGGCTCGGCGTGGCGCCTGGCGTGGCCTCGGGCGTGGGGGCGGAGCTGGGGGCCGGCGTGGCGATCGGC
>DATLYV010000085.1:0-14989 GCA_035574535.1 Binatia bacterium | reverse complement strand
TGGACGGCCGCCGCGAGGCGCTCGGCCTCGGCCAGCACGCGGCGGCGCGCCTCGTCGAGCGGCGCGTCCACGCTCGCCCCGGCCGCGCGTGCATGGCCGCCGCCGCCGAAGGCCTTCGTGAGCGCGACGGCGTCGACGCCGCCCTGCTTTGTCCGCACGGAGATGCGCGTCATGTCCGGCGCGGACTCCTTGAACAGGATCGCGACCTCGGCGGTCTCGGACTGGGCCAGCAGGTCGATCAGGCCCTCGGCGTGCGAGGACTCCGTGCCGGTGGCCTCGAGATCGGCGTTCGTGAGGCTGCTGTGGATGACGCGCCCGTTGCCGGTGACTTCGAGGCGGCCCAGCACGCGGCCGAACAGCCGCAGCTGCACGTCGGGCTTGGTGCGGTACAGGCGGCGCGAGATGTCGGACAGCGGCGCGCCCGCGGCGACCAGCGCGGCCGAGACGGCGAGGGTGCGCGGCGTCGCGTTCGGGTGTCCGAAAGTCGCGGTGTCCATGACGATCCCGGCCATGAGCCCGGCCGCCAGGGCGCCGTCGCCCGCATCGAGCGGGACGCCGAGCCGCGCGGCGAGCAGCGTGACCATCTCGCACGTCGCGGCGGCCGTTGGGTCGACCCAGTCGGCCGGGCCGGCGTCGGTGTTCGAGGCGTGGTGGTCGACGAGCACGCGCGGCAGCGAGTCGAGCAGGCCGCGATGGCGGTCGCGCACGGCGCCGAGGCGGTCCAGCGCGCCGCAGTCGCAGACGACGAGGAGGTCGTAGCCGGCCTCGGGATCGGGATCCTGCACGAAGCGGTCCATTCCGGGCAGGAAGTGGTACAGCGGTGGGACGGGATCGGTCGAGAGCAGGGTCGCGCGGCCGCCGTGGTGCTCAACGATCAGCCCGACGCCGAGCGCCGCCCCGAGGGTGTCCGCGTCGGGGTTCTCATGGGTCGCCACCAGGGCGTTCCGGGCGTTCGCGATGGCCTCGGCGGCGTGGGCCGGCACGGCGTCGAGCCACGGCCGGAGGTCGACGCTCATCGGGCGCTCCGCCGCTTCGAACCGCCGCCGCCCTGCGACGTGCCGCCCAGGCCTCGTCGGGCGCCGCGGCCACCATCTGGGCCGCGTCGAGGCCCGGGACGCGGCGCCGGCGGCTCCTCGATCGTGCTGCGCGGCGTGGGCGTCGGCAGCGACTCCTCGGGCTCTGGCAGGTCCTCCGCGCTCCCGCCACGCTCGAGTTCCGCTAGGAGCTGCAGGACGCGCGTGCCGCGCTGGGCCGTCTCGTCGGCCTTGACGTAGAGCTCCGGGATGCGCCGCATCCTGAGCCGCACGCCGAGCTCGCGCCGCACGAACGGCATCGCGTGCTCGAGCGCGCGCAGCGCGGTCGTCCGCTCCGCCGGCTGGCCGATGATGCTGACCCAGACGCGCGCGGTCGAAAGGTCGGGCGCGGTGTCGACCTCGGTCACGGTCACGAACCCGATGCGGGGGTCCTGGACGTCCTTCGCCAGGATCGCCCCGATCTCCTCGCGCAGCAGCTGGTCGATCCGGTCGGTCCGGGCAGTCACGATGAGCGGGAACCTGGATTGGCGAGGCGAGTTGCTAGGAACGTGCCGATCTCGAGACAGTTTGCTGCGTGAAGCACTCGATGATGTCGCCTTCCTGGATGTCGCTCGTGTCGGCGAGGCCGATGCCGCACTCGAAGCCCTGGGCGACCTCGCGGACGTCGTCCTTGAACCGCCGCAGCGAGTCGATCCTGTCCGTGGCGATGACCTTGCCGCCGCGCCACAGCCGCGCGCCGCCGTTGCGGACGATGCGGCCATCCGTCACGTACGAGCCGGCGACCGTGTTCCGCCCCACCTTGATGATCTTGCGGACCTCGGCGCGGCCCTCGACGACCTCGACCGTCTCCGGCTCGAGCATGCCCGTCAGGGCCTTCTCGATGTCGTCCGTGAGCTGGTAGATGATGTCGTACAGCCGCACGTCGACCTTCTCGGCCTCGGCGGCCCTGCGGGCCGTGTCGGTGATCGAGGTGTTGAACCCGACGACGATCGCGTTCGACGCGGACGCGAGCAGGATGTCGTTGTCCGTGATCTCGCCGGCACCCTCGTAGAGGATGTTGAGCTTGACCTCGTCGCTCGGCAGCTGGCTGAGGGCGTGGGTGATCGCGCCGAGCGAGCCCGACACGTCGGCCTTGAGGACGATCCGCAGCTCCTTGGCCTGGCCGGCCTGGATCTGGCGGTAGAGGTCCTCGAGGGTCGCGCGGCCGCTGCCCTCGCCGCCCTTCGCGGCCAGCTCGGCCTTGCGAGCCTCCACGGCCGCGCGCGCGGCGCGCTCGTCCGCCACGACGCGCAGGATGTCGCCGGCCTCCGGCACCTCGGACAGGCCGAGGATGACGGCCGGCGTGGCCGGCCCGGCCTTCTTCATCCGCTTGCCGTGCTCGTCCTCGAGCGCGCGGACGCGCCCGAAGGTCTCGCCCACGACGATCACGTCGCCGACATTCAGCGTGCCGGTCTGGACGAGGACCGTGGCGACGGGGCCGCGAGCCCGGTCCATGCGGGCCTCGACGATCGTGCCGATCGCCGGCCGCTTCGGGTTGGCCTTGAGCTCCTGGAGGTCGGCCACGAGCAGGATCATGTCGACAAGGTCGTCGAGGCCCTGGCGGGTCTTCGCGGACACCGGGACGAGCGGGGTATCGCCGCCGTACTCCTCGATGACGACGCCGGCCTCGGTCAGCTCGGTCTTGACCCGGTCCGGGTTCGCGTCCGGCTTGTCGATCTTGTTCATCGCGATGATGATCGGGACCTTGGCGGCCTTGGCATGCCCGATCGCCTCGAGCGTCTGGGGCATGACGCCGTCGTCCGCCGCGACCACCACGACCGCGATGTCGGTGACCTTGGCGCCGCGGGCGCGCATGGCCGTGAAGGCCTCGTGGCCCGGGGTGTCGAGGAAGACCACCCGCCGATCGCCGCGGGTCACGTCGCTCGCGCCGATGTGCTGGGTGATGCCGCCGCGCTCCCCCGCCGCGACGCTCGTCGAGCGGATCGCGTCGAGCAGGCTCGTCTTGCCGTGGTCGACGTGGCCCATCACCGTCACGATCGGGGCGCGCGGGACCAGGTCGGCGCTGTCCTCCTCGACGAAGATCTCCTCCTTGGCCGCCGCAGACGGGGCCTCGGCGCCGTCCTCGCCGTTCGCCGCGACGCCGGTCGTCTGCGGCTCCGCGACCTCGTAACCGAGCTCGCCGGAGACAAGCGCGGCCGTGTCGCGGTCGATCAGCTGGTTGATCGTCGCGAAGATGCCGCTCTTGATGAGCTCGCGGATGACGTCCGCCGGGTTCACGCCGAGCAGGTCGGCGAGATCCTTGACGGTGATCGTCGCCGGCAGCTCGACCGCGCCCCGCTCCCGCGGATCCGCGACCTGGACCGCCGTCTGCGCGAACTCGCCGTCGCGGCGCTGGGGCTTCCGCGGCCCTCGCCGGCCCCTGGTGCCGCTCCTACTGCGCGCCATCGAAGGCTCCCCTGCTCACGATTCGTCGAAGCTCCGCGGCGAGGCTGACCGGCACGTCGACCCCGAGGGCGCGGCGCAGCCCGCCCTTCCCGATCGCGCCGTCGATGCAGCCCGCATCGCGGCAGACATAGGCACCGCGACCGTTCGCCTTGCCGGTCGCGTCGTAGATGACCGCACCCGTCGGGGTGCGCACGACGCGAAGAAGCTCGCGCTTGTCCTTCGTCGCGCGGCACTGGACGCAGGTCCGTGTCGGCGCCGCCCGTCGCTCGAGCGTCGCCCCTGCCGCGCCTACGACGACACCTCGTCGCCAGCGGCCTTGGCGCGCCCGGCGCGCGGCTTCGTCGCCTTCGCCGCGCCGGCGGCCGCCAGCTCTGGCTCGGCGCCGGCGTTCACGCCGTTGCGCGTGTCCGTCTCGGCATCGGCGGCATCCTGGGCCACCACCTCGGTGGTCTCGGCGGCCTCGGCCTGCGGAACCTCGGTGTCCAGGGCAGCGGCGGGCGCCTCGGCGGCGCTCGCCTCGGCGGCCGGTGCAGCCTCGGGCTGGGACCCGGATGCCGTCGGCGCAGCGTCCGACGTGGCGGCCTCGGGCGCCGACCTGGGCGCTTTCGCCTTTGCCTCGGCGGCCCCGGCCCGAGCCTCGGCGGCCCCGGCCCGAGCCTCGGCGACCGACACGTCGCTGCGAATGTCGATGCGCCAGCCGGTCAGGCGGGCGGCCAGCCGGGCGTTCTGGCCCTCGCGCCCGATCGCGAGCGACAGCATCCGCTCGGGCACGGTGACGTTGGCGATGCGGTTCTCCTGGTCGATGTCCACCGACAGCACCTGGGCCGGCGACAGCGCGTTGGCCACGAACTGGGCCGGGTCGTCGCTCCACGGGATCACGTCGATCTTCTCGCCGCCGAGTTCCGCGACGACGGCCTGGACACGCGCGCCACGCTGGCCCACGGTCGCGCCGACGGGGTCGAGACCCTCCTGGCGCGAGGCCACCGCGACCTTCGAGCGGCTGCCGGCCTCGCGCGCGATCGCCCGGATCTCGACCGTCCCGTTGTGGATCTCCGGGACCTCGAGCTCGAACAGGCGCTTCAGGAAGCCCTTGTGGGTGCGGCTGACGAAGAGCGTCGGCCCGCGCGGCGTGCGCCGGACCTCGAGGACATAGGCCTTGACGTTCTGGCCGATGCGGTAGTGCTCGAGCGGCGACTGCTCGGTCGTGGCGAGGATCGCCTCCACGCCCTTGCCCATCTCGAGGATCATCGCCCGCGGCTCGACCCGGTTGACCTGGCCGGTCACGAGCTCTCCCTCGCGGTCCGCGAACTGGTCGAAGACGGCGTCGCGCTCGGCCTCGCGGAGGCGCTGCAGGACGACCTGCTTGGCCGTCTGGGCACCGATCCGGCCGAAGGCCTCGCCGTCGAGCTCCTCCATCTCGACAAGCTCGCCGGGCTTCGCGTCGGGCTTGTAGCGGCGCGCGTCATCCAGGCTGAAGTGCGTGGCCTGCTGATCCTCGTCGATGGGGTCGGTCGTCGCGATCCGCGCGCGAAACACGCGGATGCGGCCCGTGTCCGCATCGATCTGGACGTGAATGTCCTCCTCGTTGGCGACCCGCCGGTAGGCGGCGGCGATCGCCTCCTCCACGGTCCGGATGAGCTGCTCGCGCGGGACCTGCTTCTCGGCATTGAGCTGGAGAAGAGCGCCGATGAAATCGCGACTCATGTGTCGCTCGTCCTCCTCTCCGGTCGACTCGTCCACCATTCGCCGCGAAAAAAAACGTGGGGGTCACCCACGTCTCGAGGCGGCCATGTACGTTCCGGGGAGTATACACCCGAGGCCGGAGCCCGTCGAACGGACTCGAGCGGCGCGCCGCGGTGGCACCAATTCCCTCGGCCCGGGATCGGCGAGTTTCAGGGCCGCGTCGGTGTACCTCAGGCCCGGTGCGCCCAGCCTCAGGCCGGCGTCGGCGCGCCACCGTAGCGCCGCTCGACGTACGACTCGAGAATGCCGATGAACTCGTCGACGAGGCCCTCGCCTCGGAGCGTCCGGTCCAGGCGGCCGTCGACGAACACCGGCGCGACCGGCTCCTCGAACGTGCCCGGCAGGGAGATCCCGATGTCCGCGTGCTTCGACTCGCCGGGGCCGTTGACCACGCAGCCCATGACCGCGACGGTCATGTCCTGGACGCCCGGGTAGCGCGACTGCCACTCGGGCATCCGCTCGCGCAGGTATGCCTGGATGCGCTCGGCCATCTCCTGGAAGAAGGTCGAGGTCGTCCGCCCGCAGCCCGGGCACGCGGAGACCTGCGGTAGGAACGAGCGCAGGCCCATCGACTGGAGGATCTGCTGAGCGACCCGGACCTCCTCCTCGCGCTCGCCGCCGGGCGCGGGCGTGAGCGAGACCCGGATCGTGTCCCCGATCCCCTCCTCAAGGAGGATCGCGAGGCCCGCGGTCGAGGCGACGATGCCCTTCATGCCCATCCCGGCCTCCGTGAGCCCGAGGTGGAGCGGGTAGTCGCAGCGGGCGGCGAGGAGCCGGTACACGTCGACCAGGTCGCGGACGCGCGAGACCTTGGCCGAGATGATGATCCGGTCGTGCCCGAGGCCGGTCGCCTCGGCCAGCTCCGCGGACCGCAGGGCCGACTCGATCATCGCGTCGATCATCACGTCGCGGCTGTCGCGCGGCTCGGGCAGCCGGGCGTTCCTATCCATCAGCTCGGTCAGGAGCGCCTGGTCGAGCGAGCCCCAGTTGACCCCGATCCGGACCGGCTTGCCGTTCTCGATCGCGACCCGGACGATCGTCTGGAAGTGCTCGTCGTGGCGCTTTGCGCCGACGTTCCCCGGGTTGATCCGGTACTTGGCGAGCGCCCGGGCCATCTCCGGGTAATCGACCAGCAGCTCGTGGCCGTTGTAGTGGAAGTCGCCGATCACGGGCACCCCGACGCCGAGGTCGCGCAGCTTCCGGATCATGTCCGGCACGGCCGCCGCGGCCGCGTCGTTGTTGACCGTGACCCTGACCAGCTCGCTGCCCGCGTGCGCCAGGCGGGCCACCTGGATCGCCGTCGCGTCGGCGTCCGCGGTGTCGGTGTTGGTCATCGACTGGACGACGACCGGGTGCGCCGACCCGACCGGGACGCCACCGACGTCGACCGTGACGGTCGCCCGGCGCGTCGCCCGCCCGCGTGTCGCCCGAGCGCGTTCGCTCATTGCCCGGAGCCGAGCCTCGCGATGTCGAAGCCGGAGATGTACAGGATGAAGGCCAGCAGGACGACCATCCCGACGGCGTAGGTCAGGCGCTCGGCCCGCAGGCTGACGCGCGTCCCGAACAGGCGCTTCAGGGTGAGCATCAGGATCCGGCCGCCGTCGAGCGGCGGGAACGGCAGGATGTTCACGACGCCGAGGTTGACCGACAGGATGGCGGCGACGTAGATCGTCATGACCAGCCCGGACTCGGTGAAGATCTCCGCCAGTGAGATGGCGATGCCGATCGGGCCGGAGGCGGGCGGTGGGGCCGTCGGGTCCTGGACGATGCCGGACACCAGCTGGCCGAGCCCGCCGATGATCAGCCCGCCCCAGCGGACGACCTCGTCCGTCGCGATCTGGGCCGAGCGGCCGATGTCGTGCCCGACGTAGCGGTCCTCGAACACGACCGAAAGGTTCCGGATCCCGAGCGCGCCGACGGTCTCCGAGAGCTGGTCCGCCGGGCGCAGCGTGGCGGTGAGCGTCACCTCGGTGCCGTCCTCGCGCTTGACCGCGAGAGGCACGGTCTGCCCGGCGTGGTTGCGCAGGATCTCGGTGGGATCGCCCCCGAACCACTCGAACCGCTGGTCGGCGACGCCGAGGATCGTGTCGCCGGGACGCAAGCCGGCCGCGGCGGCGGGCGAGCCCGGCTCGACCTCCGCGAACGCGATGCCGGTCACCGGCGTGGCGGCGGCGGCGATCCCGAAGAACAGGACCCACGCCAGGACGACGTTGAGGAACGCCCCGGCGGCGAGGATCGCGATCCTCACGCGGAGCCGCTGCGCGGAGAACGCCCTCGGGTCGTCCGCCGTGTCGCCGTCCTCGCCCTCCATCCGGACGAAGCCGCCGATCGGCAGCCAGTTGAGGGTCAGCAGCGTCTCGCCCTTCGACCGCAGGACCTTCGCCAGCGGCGGGAAGCCGAAGCCGAACTCGAGCACGCGGACGTTGAAGGCCTTGGCGGTCAGGAAGTGCCCGAGCTCGTGGACGAGCACGAGCCCGCCCAGGATCAGGATGAACAGGGCGAACGCGATGAGGCCGAAGCCGAACCCACCCATCAGGCCTGACCTCCGCCGGACGAGGCGCTGGGGAACGTCGCCGTCGCGAACGTCGACCGGACCTCGGCGTCGAGCGCGAGGAGGGACTCGAGGTCCGGGCCGGCACCGGACCGACCCGCGCCGCCGAAACGCTCCACCGCCGCCTCGAGGAGCCGCGGGATGCCCGGGAAGTCGAGCGTGCCCGCGAGGAAGCGCTCGACGGCCACGTCGTCGGCGGCGATGAGCGCGGCCGTGGCGCGCGGGCCGATGCGGCCGGCGTCGCGGGCGATCCGCAGCGCCGGGAACCGCGCCTCGTCCGGGGCGCGGAAGTCGAGCCGCGCGATCGCGACGAGGTCGGGCGCCGCGGCCGGCGAGGGCCGTCGGTCCGGGTAGGTGAGCGCGTATTGGATCGGGAGTCGCATGTCGGGCGTGCCCAGCTGTGCCTTCAGGGAGCCGTCCACGAACCTGACGGCCGAGTGGACGACCGACTGCGGGTGGATCACCACGTCGATCTGCTCGTACGGGACATCGTAGAGCCAGCGGGCCTCGATGACCTCCAGGCCCTTGTTCGCGAGCGTCGCCGAGTCGATCGTGATCTTGGCGCCCATGCTCCACGTCGGGTGGCGGAGCGCCTGCTGCGGCGTGACCCGCGCGAGTTCGTCGGCAGGCGTGTCGAGAAACGGCCCGCCGGACGCGGTGAGGATCAGCCGCTCCACGGACGCCAGGTCCTCGCCGGCGAGGCTCTGCCAGATCGCCGAGTGCTCCGAGTCGATCGGCCGGAGCCAGCCGAGCGGCCCGGCCAGGGGATCGGCGGGCCCGGCGGCCACCGAGCGCTCCCTCGCCCTGGCGCGCGCCAGCGGCATCACGAGGTGGCCGCCCGCGACCAGGGTCTCCTTGTTCGCCGTGGCGACGACCTTGCCCGCGTCCAGCGCGGCGAGCACCGGCCGCAGGCTCACCACCCCGCCGGTCCCGACGACGACCATGTCGACGTCTTCGCGCGTCGCGAGCGCCAGCAGCGCCGCCTCGCCCCGCTCCACGACGGTCCCGGCGGGGACGCCGTCGCGCAGGGCCTTGAGCCCGTCCTCGTCCGCGAGAACGACCGCCGCGGGCCGCAGCTGCCGGGCCTGCTCCGCGAGGAGGTCGGCGTTCCGGCCGGCCGCGAGCCCCACGACCCGGAAGCCGGGATCGCCCGCGAGCACCTCGACCGCCTGCCGCCCGATCGAGCCGGTCGACCCGAGCAGTGCCACACCCCGTGGCGCCCGCTCGGGCGCCCCCGGTCGGCCCGACGGTCGGCCGCCCGGCTCAGCGAAGGAAGCTGGCGACATAGAAAAACGCCACTGGCGCCGCGAACAGGAAGCTGTCGATCCGGTCGAGCATCCCGCCGTGGCCCGGGATCAGGTTGCCGGACTCCTTCGCGCCGGCCGCGCGCTTCAGCATCGACTCCGCGAGGTCGCCCGCCTGCGCCGCCGCGGCGACGACGACCCCGAAGCCGAGCCCGAGCAGCCAGTCCCGCCCGAACAGCACCGCCAGCACGGCCCCCACGACGGCGGCGCCGGCGACCCCGCCGACCACGCCTTCGACCGTCTTCGACGGTGAGATGTGGCGCATGAAGCCGTGCCGCCCGAACCGCCGGCCCGTGAAGTACGCGGCCGTGTCGAACGTCCAGACGACCGCCACGAGCAGCACGATCCAGGCCCGCTCCGGGCCGAGCCAGCCGAGCGCGGCCGCTGGATCGACCGGCGCGCCCGTCGAGGCCAGTCGCGCCACGTACCCGAGCAGGCCGACGTACAGCGCACCAAACGACGTCGTCGCGAACACCGCGAGCCCCTCGCGCGGGTCCTGCCGTGTCAGCGCCCCGATCCCGACGAGGACCACGCCGAGCGCCGACAGCAGCAGCCCGGAGCCGCCCGGCAGCGGCTTGACGGCGTCCCCGAGCGCGATGATGACCCCGAGCGTGATGCCGAGGAGCGGCAGCGACGCGTGCCCCGCCGCGGTCAGGAGCCGGAACGCCTCCAGGCCAGCGAGGGCCACGGCGAGCCCGACGACCGCGACGATCCACCAGCCGCCGAGCCAGATGGCGACGAGGAGCGGCGGCACGAAGATGGTCGCGCTGCGGGCGCGATCCCGGAGCATGACCTCAGCGCCCGAAGCGGCGCGTCCGGCTGGCGTACTCCGCCAGGGCCTCGTCGAGGTCGGCCGGGCCGAAGTCCGGCCAGAGCGTGTCGCTCGTGAACAGCTCCGCGTACGCGGACTGCCAGATCAGGAAGTTCGACAGGCGATACTCGCCACCGGTCCGGATCACCAGGTCCGGGTCCGGCAGGCCGGCGGTGTAGAGGGCCTGGGCGATCGTCGTCTCGTCGATGGCCTCGGGGGCGATCCCGGACCGGACGATCGACCGGACGGCGTCGACCAGCTCCGTCCGCCCGGCGTAGTTGAACGCGATGTTCAGCCGGAGGCGGCGGCCCTCTGCGGTCGCCGCGAGCGCGGACTCGATCGACGCCCGCGTCGCTGGCGGGAGCTCGTCGAGGCGCCCGAGCAACCGGACCTGCACGCCCTGCTCGCGCAGCTCTGCGGTCTCGCTGCGGATCGCCTGCTCGAGCAGCCCGAACAGGCCCACGACCTCCTCGTCGGTGCGGGCCCAGTTCTCGCGGCTGAACGCGTACAGGGTCAGGACCGGCAGGCCGCGCCGGACCGCGTGGCGGAGGACCTCGCGGATCGCCTCGACCCCGGCCGCGTGGCCCTCGAGCTCGGAGACCCCGCGAGCGCGGGCCCAGCGGCGGTTCCCGTCCATGATGATCGCGACGTGCCGGGGCTGGTCGGCGCGCTTGGCGTCCGGGGACGCGGGCCGGCCGGCGGGGTCCGCACCGGGCCGGCTGCTGGAAGGGTCCGCCGGCTCGACCTGATGGGCCTGCGGCGGTGCGTCGGTCGGCCGGATCAGCGGCGCGCGCGCCACTAGACCTCGAGGACCTCCTGCTCCTTGGCCGCGCCGACGCGGTCGACCTCGGCGATGTGGTGGTCGGTGGTCTTCTGGAGCGTCTCGAGCAGGCGGCGCTCCTCGTCCGCCCCGACCTCGCCGTCGCGCTGCAGCTTCTTGAGCTGGTCCGCGGCGTCGCGGCGGAGGTTGCGGATCTCGACCCGCGCCTCCTCCATGCGCTTGTGAACCTGGCGCACGAGCTCGTGACGCCGCTCCTCGGTGAGCGCCGGGATGTTCAGGCGCACGACGGCACCGTCGACGTTCGGCACGAGGCCGATGTCGCTCCTGGTGATCGCCCGCTCGATTGCGCCGAGAACGCTGCGGTCCCACGGCTGGATCACGATCTGGTGCGGCTCCGGGACGCTGATGCCAGCGAGCTGGTTGAGCGGGGTCTGCGTCCCGTAGTACTCGACGTTGATCCGCTCGACGAGGCTGGTCGAGGCGCGGCCGGTGCGGATGCCCTGGAGGTCGCGCTCCAGGATCTCCACGGCGCGCGCCATCTTGTGGTCGGCGGCGCTGATGACCTCGTGGCTCATGCGTGTGCCTCCACGGGCCCCGCGATGAGCGTGCCCACCGGGTCGCCCGCGGCGACCCGGGCGATGTTGTCCGGTCCGTTCAGGTCGAAGACCACGATCGGCAGGTCATTCTCCATGCACAGCGACACGGCCGCGCCGTCCATGACCTTGAGCTGGTCGCGCAGCAGGTCGCCGTACTCCAGCCGGTCGTAGCGGCGTGCGTCGGGTACCGCCATCGGGTCGGCATCGTAGACGCCGTCGACCTTCGTCGCCTTCATCAGCACCTCGGCTCCGATCTCGACCGCGCGCAGCGCGGCCGCGGTGTCGGTCGTGAAGTACGGGTTGCCGGTGCCGGCGACGAAGATCACGACGCGGCCCTTCTCGAGGTGCCGCACGGCCCGGCGCCGGATGTATGGCTCGGCGATCTCGTTCATCGCGATCGCGCTCATGACCCGCGTCGGCGTGTCCGTCCGCTCGATCGCGTCCTGGAGGGCGAGGCCGTTCATGACTGTCGCGAGCATGCCGATGTAGTCGCCGGTGGCGCGATCCATCCCCTGGGCCGCCGCCTGGAGGCCCCGGAAGATGTTGCCGCCGCCGACGACGATGCCGACCTCGACCCCGCGCGCGCGGACCTGGGCGACCTGGCGGGCGATGAAGGTGCAGATCGCCGGGTCGACGCCGTACGGGCGATCCCCGAGGAGCGCCTCGCCGGAGAGCTTGAGGAGGATCCGCCCGTAGCGCGGGCGGTCACCTCCCTGGGCGCCGTCGCTCACTGCTCCTCCCCGAGCGCGTAGCGGGTGAAGCGCCGGACCTGGATGTTCTCGCCGATCGTGGCGATCGCCTCCGTCACGAGGTCCCGGACGCTCCGCTCCTCGTCGCGGTACGGCTGCTCGAGGAGCACGACCTCCTTGAACCACTTCTTCAGCTGCCCGTCCAGGATCTTCTCCTGGATGTCGGCCGGCTTCGAGGCGACCGATGGGTCCGACGCCAGCTCGGCACGCTTCGCGGCGAGGGCCTCGACCGGGACCTGGTCGACGTCGACCCAGCGCGGGCTCAGGCCTGCGACCTGGATCGCGAGGTCGCGGACGAGCTTCTGGAACTGCTCGGTGCGGGCGACGAAGTCGGTCTCGCAGTTGACCTCGATCAGCACGCCGACGCGGCCGCCGGTGTGGATGTAGCTGCCGATGAGCCCCTCGCGGACCTCGCGGTCGGACTTCTTCGCGGCCGCGGCGATGCCGCGCTCGCGGAGGAGCGCCACGGCCTTCTCGACGTCGCCGTCGGTCTCCGTAAGGGCGCGCTTGCAGTCCATGAAGCCCGCGCCCGTGAGCTCGCGGAGCTGCTTGACTGCCTCCGCGGTGATGTCGGCCATGCTGGGTTCGTGCTCCTGTTCTCGTTCGTGCTCGCGGGCCGTGGCCCGCGCGGCGGGTTCGGGTGGCGGTGGCGACGTGTCGTCGCCGGAGCGCGTGGCGCCGACCTTCAGGCCGGCGTCGCGTCGCGTGATTCAGCTTCCTTCTCGGCGGCCTCGCGCGCCAGCTCGGCGGCGATCTCCTCCGGGCTTGCGCCGTCCTCGGCGGGCGGGGCGACTGCGGATGGGCCGCCGGGCAGGAGCTCATCCTCGTCCTCGTCCGGGGCGAAGCTCAGCGCGCCGCCGCCGGCGAGGGCCGCGACGAGCTCGTCGGTCGCCTGGACGTCGTCGTAGGCTGGCTCCTCCGGCATCTCGAGCTCCGGCTCCTCGGCGCGGCTGGCCCGCTCCTGGGCGCCCTCGATCGCCGCGTCGGCCACGAGCTGGCAGAGCAGGCGGATCGAGCGGATCGCGTCGTCGTTGGCCGGGATGATGTAGTCGAGCTCGTCCGGGTCGACGTTCGTGTCGCCCGTGCCGATGACCGGGATCTCGAGGCGGTTGGCCTCCTGGACGGCGATGCGCTCGCGGTGGGGGTCGATGATGAAGATTGCGCCGGGCAGGCGCTTCATCTTGCGGATGCCGCCCAGCGTGCCCTGGAGGCGCGTGAGCTCGTCGGTCAGCTTCGCGGCCTCCTTCTTCGGGAGGCGGTCGAGGTCGCCGGCCTGCTGCCGGGCCTCGAGCTGGTCCATCAGCCCGATGCGCTTCTTGATCGTCACGAAGTTCGTCAGCATCCCGCCGAGCCAGCGCTTGTTGACGTAGGGCATGCCGGCGCGGGTCGCCTCGGCCGCGAGCGGCTCCTGGGCCTGCTTCTTGGTGCCCACGAACAGCACGACGTCGCCGCGGGCAACCGTCTCGCGGACGAAGTCGAGCGCGACCTCCAGCCGCTTCGCGGTCTGGGCAAGATCGATGATGTGGATCCCGTTGCGCTCCGCGAAGATGAACGGGCGCATCTTGGGATTCCAGCGGCGGGTCTGGTGGCCGAAGTGGACTCCGGCCTCGAGCAGCTGCCGCATCGAGATCGACGGCACGGTCAGTTGACCTCCTGGTTCGGTTGTTTCCGCCGCGGACCCTCGTCGGGAGCCGGGTCGCCGTCGCGGTTCCCCGCTGGGGTGCCGGCACCGCCCCGATCGGAACGGTCCGCGTGAGTGCTCCGGTGCGTCCCTGGCGGGTTTCGCGCCGGGCGAGCTTGCACCGTGGGAACGTCCCGCGGCCGGCGGAGTCTACCACGAGGTCGTTCGGGGCTCGATCAGAGGGCGTGCCGGTGGTGGCGCAGCGGGCGGCCAGGCTCGGCCACGACGAGGTCGAAGCGGAGCGGGAGGGGCGGGACCGGCGTGCGGTCCGGGAGCGCGCCGGCGTCGCGCACGGCGAACCCGGCGCGGTGCAGCAGCGACCGCTTCCGGTGGCCGACCGTTTCCTCCGGCAGCCCGAAGTCGCGCCTCGACCGCCAGCGGACCTCGACGATCACCAGCGCCGCCGGCGGGCCCGGGTCGAGCGCCACGATGTCCAGCTCCGCGCGGCCGACGCGGACTCGCCGCCCCAGCACCCGCCAGCCGAGCCCGTCGAGGTGGCGGGCGACCTCGGCCTCGGCGTCGTCGCCCGTGCGCTGCGCGGGCGTCCGCATGCCGGCAACCATGCCACGCGGCGCTTCGCCGACAGTGCCCTCGCGATTGGCCGCGGCTCATCCGCCGCTTCCTCGCCGCTTCCTCGCGGCTCACCCGCCGCTTGCCCGCCTACCGCGCGAGGCTCCTCCGGAGCACCAGCCGCGCCCGCCGCGTGCGCCGCCGCAGGCCCTGCAGCGAAACCGCCGGCAGCCCCATCGACGCGAGGAAGCCCTCGCCGCGCAGCCACCGGCCTGCCGGCGTAGTCGCCCCGACGGCGAGCAGCGGCAGCATCGCGATCATGATCGTCGGCGTGTTCACCCAGACCGTCGGCAGCGACAGCGTGATCCCGATCGGCAGCACCCATCGCCGGTCTGTACGGGCGCCCCACGCGATCAGCAGCGCGACGACCGGCAGGCGGACCCACACCGGGACCGGCAGGTAGACGCCGTTCGCCGAGGTCGGGAACTCGAACCGCAGCAGCATCCCGAGCCAGCCCGCCCATGCCGCCGGGTCGATCAGGTACGAGAACCCGACGACCACCGCCGTCGCACCGAGTGCGGTCCCGACATTCCTCCACTCCCCCCGCGCGACGTACCAGATCAGCCCGATGCCGGGCGTGACCTTGGTGATGATCGGCAGCAGCCAGGCGGCGGGGTACCGGAACCCGACCACGATCACCGCCGCCATCAGCAGGTCGACCTGGCCGATCGCGATGCTCATCGTGACCGGCGCCAGCACGCCGAAGAAGAACGCCCGCCAGCCG
>DATLYV010000084.1:0-3086 GCA_035574535.1 Binatia bacterium | reverse complement strand
CCGGGGGTGCCGGCCTCGGCGGTCGCGACCAGCGGCACCCGGTCCGGCGGCCGGCAGCAGGTCGTCCCGACCCGGCTGCGGCCGCCCCAGGGGACACACCCGTGACACCGACCTGTCGCTCGGCTTGCCTGGCCCTTCCCGCCGCTCTCGTGCTCGCCGCGGGGCAGCCGCCGCCCGGGTGGCCCGCTGCCGCCGCCCGGGCGGTCGCCGTCCGCGTCCCGCCGGAGGCCGCGCGGCAGGATCCGTCGCTCGACGCCCGCGTCAGAGCGTTCCTCGATCGCCGGCGCGGCACCTGGCGCGACATGAACGTGCCGGAGGCGGACGGCCGGACGCTCCACAACCTGATCCTCGAGCACAACTACACCCGCGCGCTGGAGATCGGGACGTCGACCGGCCACTCGACCATCTGGATCGCCTGGGCGCTCAGCAAGACGGGCGGCCGCGTGACGACGATCGAGATCGACGAGCGGCGCCACCGGGCGGCGCTCGCGAACTTCGAGGAGGCGGGCCTGTCGACGTACATCGACGCGCGGCTCGCCGACGCCCACGAGCTCGTGCCGAAGCTCCAAGGGCCGTTCGATTTCGTGTTCTCCGACGCCGACAAGGAGTGGTACACGCAGTACCTGATCGACGTGCTGCCGAAGCTGGAGGTGGGCGGCTGCTTCGTGGCGCACAACGTGTCGAGCCGGATGCGCGGCATCCCCGAGTTCCTGGAGTATCTGCAGATGCTGCCGAACATGAAGACGACCATCGATCGCTCGAGCCCCGCGGGGATGTCGATCAGTTTCAAGGTGAGATGACGAGACGCTGCATCGGTGTGAGCTGCCAGCTTCCAGCTTCGAGCTGTCAGCCGCCGGCCCGGTCCTCCGGCCGCTGGTAGCTCGGGCGCCCGGCCACCGGCAGCCATCGCCGCCGAGGCCCCGGGGAGGTACGTCTGAACGGCTGACACCGCGCAGGAAAGGAGTTCCTCGTGTCCATCAGGACGAGCACCTTCGTCACGGCCGCGTTGATGGTGTCGCTTCTCGTGCCCGCCGGCGCGCGTCCGGACGAGCGGACCGCGCAGGCGACCACGGCCGCCCGGCAGGCCGCCGTCGCGACGCCGGCGGGGCTCGAGCGGCTCGAGCGGCAGATCGCGCGCGCCATCGGCCGCATCCGCGGCACGGTGGGCGTCGCCGTGGAGCATCTCGAGAGCGGTGCGCGCGTGGCAATCAACGACACCCAGCGCTTCCCGATGGCGAGCGTCTACAAGCTCCCGATCCTCGTCGAGCTGTGGGCGCAGGCACGGGCCGGCCGCCTGCGGTGGAGCGATCGCGTCGAGCTCGCTCCCGCCGACCGCCACATCGGGAGCGGCGACATCTCGGTGTACTTCGATCTGCCGGGGGTCGCGATGGACCTGCGGAACCTGGCCAACATGATGATGATCATCAGCGACAACTCGGCGACCGACCTGCTGCTCGGCCGGGTGGGCGCGGCCAGTGTCACCGCGCGCATGCGGGCGCTGGGGCTGAACGACATCCGCGTCGACCGGACGACGCAGGAGCTCATTCTCGACTACGGGGGGCACGACACCGCGAAGCTCAAGGGACTGCTGCTCGAGGAGCTGCGGCCGCTGCTGCGGCGAGGGCCGGAGGACGAGGCCGATCGGCTCGCCCGCGACGCCCGGCTGGCCGCCGACCCGCGCGATCAGGCGACGCCGCGCGATCTGACGCGCCTGCTCGCCATGTTGTGGCGCGGCGAGGTGGTCGATCGCGAGGCCTCGACGGCGATGCTCGAGTTGATGAAGCGCTGCCAGACGGGCGCCGGCCGGCTCAAGGGCCTGCTGCCGCCCGGCACGACCGTGGCGCACAAGACGGGCACGCTGGGCGGCACGATCAACGACGCCGGCGTCATCTATCTGCCGGACGATGCCGGGCACGTGGCGATCACGGTGTTGACGCGGGAGATGCGCGGACCGGCGGAGGAGGTGGAGCGCCTCATCGCCGACATCGCGCGGTCCGTGTACGACTACTTCTATTTCACGACGAGGCCGGAGGACACGAGACCGTGACACGCCCGTTCACCCTCGCCGCCGCTCTGCTCGCCGCCGCGCTCGTCGCGGCCGCCGGCCGCGCCCAGCCGGTCTACGATCTCCTCATCCGCCGCGGGCGGATCCTCGACGGCACGGGGGCACCGGAGCGTGTCGCCGACGTCGCCATCCGCGGCGACCGCATCGTCGAGATCGGCGATCTGACGGCGGCCTCGGCCGCGCGCGTCATCGACGCCGCGGGCCTCTATGTCACGCCGGGCTTCATCGACCTGCACTCGCACGCCGACCGCTCGCTCGCATTGCCCGGCCTCAACGTCGCGCTCAACGACCTCACCCAGGGCATCACCACCGTCGTCGTCGGGCAGGACGGCCGGAGCGCGTGGCCGGTGGGCGGGCGCATCGAGCAGACGATCGCCCTGTGGCGGCGGCGCGGGCTCGGGCTCAACGCGATTCTGCTGGTCGGACACGGATCGGTCCGGCGCGAGATCCTCGGCGACGAGAACCGCGACCCGACTCCGGAGGAGCTGTCGCGCATGCGGGCGCTCGTGCGCGCCGCGATGGAGGGCGGGGCGTACGGGATCTCGACCGGCCTGGCCTATCTGCCCGGCCGCTTCGCGAAGACGGACGAGGTGATCGCGCTCACCGCCGAGGTCAAGCCGTACGGCGGGTTCTACATCTCCCACCTGCGCAACCAGGGCGATCGCCTGCTGGAGAGCGTCGAGGAGACCATCCGCATCGGCCGGGAGACGGGCGTGACCGTCGTCGCCACCCATTTCAAGTCGTCCGGCCGCCGCAACTTCGGGAAGGCGAGGGCCGCGATGGCGCGCATCGACGGCGCCCGCCGCGAGGGCGTGGCGATTTACACGGACGTCTACCCGTGGTCGACGTCGTCCGATGGCATCGACGTGGACCTGCTCCCGCCCGAGGCCTATGCCATCGCCGCGCGAGCGGCGTCGAGCGCGGCGCGGACGGGCGAGGCGGGCCCGGCGTTCTCTGCTGCGCCACCGGCGCGCGGCGGCTCCGGGGCGGCCGGCCCCGGGGACCAGCGGCCAGGAACCGG
>DATLYV010000083.1:0-23353 GCA_035574535.1 Binatia bacterium | reverse complement strand
CGCAGGCGCGCTGGCGTGACGTTCTGGGTGAGTTCGACCTCGGCGACCTCGATGCCGACACCAGCAGGGCTGAGTTCGCCCTGCCACATGCGGACGACGCGCCCCCCGGGTAGGGCCACATCTCGCAGCAGGGGATCGCGGCCCAGGTCCACCAGGCGGTCAGTCCTCGACACGCCGGGCGCACATCTGTCGCATGCGTGAAGCAGGCATTCGGACTCGCGGCATCCCGTGTTCGCACAACGCTGAGCCTCGACCCGGCTCAGTCGGCTGATCGCCCGCAGTCTACCCGGCGACTACCTCTGGACGAGGCAGCATCGGCGTTGCCGTCCGGATCGTGCTGCTCTGGACGAGCGCGGTGACCCCCGGCGGCGCGGCGACCAGGTTTCGCCAGCCGAACCGGTTCAACCTCGAGGTTGACGAGCAGCAGGTAGAAGAACAGGCCGGGGATGACGATCGCGAGGACCAGCGCCTGAGTCGATCCGCGACTCCGAGCGGGCAGGAGCGCTCCTCCTACCGACACGAAGCAAGCGAAGGCCACGATCGAAGGGGTGGCCTACCGGCTCCGACTCGGGAGCTCGACGACTCGGCGGGACGATCGCTCGAGGAGGTCCGATCGATCCGCGACGACATCGAGTTACGCGTGCGCGGCCTGCTTGCGGAGCTCGACTTGGAGACCGCCTCGGTCCGCTGACCCGCGCCGGATCAACGGGCACCGCGACGAGGGCTAGCCCGACGCCACGTTCGCCCGCCGACCGTCAGCGCGTGGCGCCGAGGGCGACGTCCTCGTTGAGGCGGCCGATCGCCTCGTCCCACTCTCCGGAGAGGGAGGCGAGGTCCTGCCAGAAGGCCGGCCGCGCCCGCTCGCTGAACGCCTCGATGCTCACGCCGCGTTGCTCGACCCAGGTGAAGTAGCCGAGGTTGAAGATCCGGGTGCGTTCGGCGAGCGTCAGCTCGAGCGTGTCGGCGTCGTCGACGCCCAGCAGGTGCTGGCCGAAGACCCTGCTCGCGTCGCGATCGGTGAACTCGCCGCCGAAGTCGCGTCGGAGCACCTTCGCGTGCTCGCTCCTGTACATGGCGGCGCCATCGGTCGCGACCGTCGCGATCACGTCGTCCTCGCCGAGGCGGTAGTGCTTCGCGGTCTTGATCGCCGCGACGACGTTGCACAGGCTCGACAGCCCGAACAGCTCGAGCGTCGCAATCACGTCGTCCGGTACGCCGGCCTCGTCGGCGAGCCACGCCCGGCCGGCAGTCGAGTTCGCGAGCACGCTGAGCTGGTCGGTGGCCCGGTCGGACACACCGACGACGAAGTCCGTGTTCAGCACGTTGTGAATCAGCGGGACGTGCTTGTCGCCGATCCCCTGGATGTTGTGTTCGCCGAACCCGTTGCGCAGGAGTGTCGGGCACTCGACCGCCTCGGCGACCGCGATCCGGGTGCCGTGCCGCTCCTTGAGGTAATCGCCGGCGCCGAGCGTCCCCGCCGAGCCCGAGGCGGCCACGAACGCCGCTAGCCGCGCGCTCGGCCGCCGCTCGGCGAACGCCTCGAAGGCGTGCTCGATGGCCCGACCGGTCACGACCCGGTGGACGACGTGGTTGCCGAACTCGGCGAACTGGTTGAGGACGACGTTCGCGGGATCGCGCGCCAGCTCTTCGCAGCGCTCGTAGATCTCGCGGACGTTGCTCTCGGAGCCGGGCGTGCGGACGATGTCGGCGGGATCGGTGACCCACGCCTCGAGCCAGCGGAAGCGCTCCTCGCTCATCCCTTCGGGCAGGACCGCGACGCCGCGGCAGCCGAGCACGCGCGACAGCGCGACCCCGCCCCGGCAGTAGTTGCCGGTCGACGGCCAGACTGCCCGCTGGGTCGTGGGATCGAAGCGGCCGGTCGCGAGGCGCGGCACGAGGCACGCGTAGGCGGCGAGCAGCTTGTGCGAGTGGATCATCGGGAAGAGCGCGCCGAGGAGCACGACGATCGGCGCGTCGACGCCGGTCATTTGCTTCGGGAGCACGACATGCGCGGGCACCGGGATACGATCGCGGCGGGAGCGGCCGTTGTACCAGTGGATCCGGCCGAGGTTGTCCGGGTCGGGCGCGTCCGGGTCGACGGTCGCGAGGTGGCCGGGCGCATCCGGCTGGCCGGTCGCGAGCTCGGCGAACGTCGGCAGCCGGATTGCGCGGTCGCGCAGCAGCCGGACGGTCCGTTCGTACGCCCGGCGGTCGAGGATGTCGGAGCCCGGCAAAAGCTCCGACGCCCGGAGGCCCGCGACCGGCCGTCCCGCGACCAGCCGGTCCGCGTCGGCCCGGGCATCGAGCGTCATCGTCCCGGTCCTCGACGCCCGGTCACGGCAGGTCCGCGAGGATGTCCCCGTACGTGTCGGGCCGCCGGTCGCGGTAGAACTGCCAGTGGGCGCGGACGCGGTCGATCAGGCCGAGGTCGAGGTCGGCGCACACGATCTCGTCGTCGGCGCCGGCGGCCTCGGCGACGATCTGGCCGTTCGGGTCGACGAAGTAGCTGCTGCCATAGAAGTCGCCGATGTTCCAGGGCGCCTCCCGCCCCGCCCGGTTGAGTGCACCGACGAAGTAGCCGTTGGCGACCGCCATCGCCGGCTGCTCGATCTTCCACAGGTAGTCCGAGTGGCCGGCCGTCGTCGCCGACGGGTTGAACACAATCTCGGCCCCGCGCAGCCCGAGGACCCGGCCGCCCTCGGGGAAGTGGCGGTCGTAGCAGATGTAGACGCCGACCTTCGCGAAGTGTGTCTCGAACACCGGGTAGCCGAGGTTGCCCGGCCGGAAATAGAACTTCTCCCAGAAGCCATAGGGGTGGCTCTGGTCCTCGCCGGCGTGGCAGTGCGGGATGTGGACCTTGCGCGCTTTGCCGAGGTAGCTGCCGTCCGCGTCGATAACCGCCGCGGTGTTGTAGAAGACGCCGGCCATCTCGCGCTCGTAGACCGGCACGATCAGGACCATCCCGTGCTCGCGCGCCTTCTCGCGCATCAGCGAGGTCGTCGGTCCGTCCGGCACGGGCTCCGCGGCCGCGTACCAGCGGTCGTCCTGCTCAGCACAGAAGTACGGACCGAAGAACAGCTCCTGGAGGCACAGGATCTGGATTCCCTGCGCCGCGGCCGCGTCGATTAGCCGAAGGTGCTTGTCGATCGCTGCATGTTTGTGGGCCTCGATCGGCTCGCGCCCGTCGAGCTCGTGACGGGCCTGGACCAAACCGGCGCGAACGTTTCGGGTCATCGCGGTCTCCTAGCTGTCTCCTGGTCCGATCGCTGGTTCGTTGTCACCGCATCCTCGAGGCGGCCGAGGATCCGGTCGAAGCTGCGCTGCCAGTTGTCGCGAACCGCGTCGGCGGCGCGCTCGAACTCGCCGGCGCTGAGGGCGGCGAGCAGATCCTCGTGCTCCTCGACGGATCGTGACGCCGTCAGTGACCCGCCAAAGTACGCGGCCTCGAGCCGACGCAGCTTGACCTTCAGGCTCGCCAGGATCCGGGCGAGCTCCGGGTTGTCCGCGGCCTCGATGTACACCTCGTGGAAGTTGTTGTCTGCGCGCGAGGCCTCGAGCGGATCGCCACGGTCGATCGCGTCGCGGAGCCGGGCGTTGGCGGCGGCCATCGCGTTGAGCTCTGCCTTGCCCAGCCGCGGTCCGCCGAGCCCGACCGCGAGGCGCTCGAGCGACCAGACGATGGGGTAGATGCGACGTGCCTCGTCGGGGTCGAGCAGGGCCACGCGCGTCCAGCGATTCGCAGCGGTCTCGACGAAGCCCTCGTCGGCGAGGCGATTGAGCGCTTCGCGAACCGGCATCCGGCTGACGCCGAGCCGCTCGGCGAGCTCGGTGTCGCGGACCCGCTCACCCGGCACGAGCGTGCCGTCGACGATCCAGCGCTTCAGGCTGAGGTAGACCTCCTCACGCAGCAGCTGCGGCTGGATGGCGACGACCTGGCTCGGTAGCGGCATCAGGACTCCCTTGACTTTCTCACGGTGGCATCCAATATATCAGTTGGCCCGACAGACTTTGGAGGGTCACATTCGGCCCAGCCCCACAGACGATGGGGTCATGGAGGGACGGAGGTAAGAGGCGCATGGCGACCACCACTGCGGCATCCGGCCAGAGCGGCGAGTCGATCTGGACGCTCGAGGCCGGAGAGCGGAGAAGTCCGGGGATCATCCACGTCGTGATGATGGCCCTGTTCATCGGCATCGGCATCGTCGTCGGAACCCTCGGCAGCCTGGCCATCCCGATCGGCTTCGTGTCGGCGTTCTGGCCTGGTCAGGCGGTCCAGGCGATCGGCGGCACCTGGTTCGGCGCCTGGGGCGTGGTCGCGGGGATGTTCTTCCCGTTCATCTCAAACGCCATGAGCGGCTCGGCCCCGATTCCGGTCTCTGCGGCGTACCTGCCGGCGAACTTCCTCCAGAGCGTGCTCGCCGCCGCGGCCTTCCGCTACTTCAAGGCCGACCCGCGTCTCAAGACCACCCGCGACTGGGTGATCTGGATCGTCGTCGGCGTCCTCCTCGCGAATTTCGCGGGTGCATTCTGGGGCACTTGGGTCCTCGTCCAGTTCGGCCTGATCACGGGTTCGTTCCAGGTGACCGCGCTGCTGGGCTGGCTCATCGGCAACTCGATTCCTTCGCTGATCTTCGGGTCGATCGTCCTCAAGTACGTGACGCCCATGGTCATGCGCTCCAAGGCGTTCGTGAAGGGCTGGCTGGCCTGAGCGACGACGCTCGTCCGCTGGGGTATCCGCGAGAACGCGAGACGGTCGCGCCGCCGGCCTGACGCCGGCGGCGCCCCGGCCCCTACGTCCTGGCCAGCGAGGAGACAGATCGGATGCCCCAGGCTGAGATTGCCAAGAAGACGCTGCTCGGCGTCGTCCCGGTCAGCTCGCCGTTTTACGCGTTCCACCCGGTGACGCGCCTCACGATGCTCGTTTTCCTGTCCGTGGCGCCGCTGTTCATCGACGTCCCAGAGATCAACCTCGTGTTGATCGGGGTGATGTTCGGGCTGTTGCGCTGGGGCCGTGTCCGCTTGATGGACCTTCGCAAGTACACGCCGCTCGTCGTGACGGTGGCCCTGTTCATGTTCACCATCGCCTTCGTCTCGCCGGGCGACACCGAGCGGCTCAGCCGCTTCGAGCTGGCCGGCCTGACCTTCTACTTCGAGCCGATGTGGTGGGCGTTCGTCAGCTACGTCCGGCTGATGGCGATGCTGCTCGGCGCGATCCTGTACTTCTCGACGAACCGGGAGCGCGACGTCCTCGTTGCCTTGCGCAGCCTGCGCGTGCCGTACCCAGTGAGCTACACGGTCGGGCTGTCGCTGCGCAGCGCCGGCATGTTCATGCAGGACTTCGCCACGATTCGCGAGGCCGAGCAGGCCCGGGCGCTCGACCTCGAGTCGATGTCGCTGCGAGACAAGCTGAAGCTCTACACGATGTACACGGTTCCGCTCTTCGCCGTGGCCCTCCGCCGTGCCGACGAGATCTCGACCGCCCTGTTCGCCCGCGGCTACACGCTCTCGGGCCGGCCCGGGACGGGCGGCAAGCGCACCGACTACATCCGTGACCGCTTCGTCATGCGACCGGCCGATTGGCTCGTGAGCCTGGCCCTCATCGCGCTGTTCGTGGCGATCGCGATCATCGGCCGGACCACCGGCCTGTTCGCGGTCGAGGCGTCGCCGCTGCGCGCGATCGTGGCGGCCGCGCTGGGTGTCGCATGAACGCCGTCGAGGTCCGCGACCTCACCTGGCGCTACGAGCACACGACGCGGCCGGCCCTCGAGGGCGTCAATCTCGACATCGTCGAGCGCGAGTTCGTGCTCGTCGTCGGCCCGAACGAGGCCGGCAAGACGACGCTCGTCGCGGCGATCAAGGGGATCATCCCGCACTCGATGTCGGGGATCCTCAAGGGCGAGGTCCGGGTGTTCGGCGAGCGCGTCGAGGACATGAAGGCGCCGCCGCTCGCCCGCCAGATCGGGATGGTGTTTGCCGATCCCGAGTCGCAATTCACCGCCCTGACCGTCGAGGAAGAGATCGTCTTCGGGCTCGAGAACATCGGCTGGCCGCCGGCCGGGATCGAGCGGCAGGTCCGCTGGGCGGCCGAGGTGACCGATGTCGCGGACCTGCTCGACAAGCCGCCCTACGACATCAGCGGCGGGCAGAAGCAGCGGGTTGCGATCGCGTCGGTCATCGCCATGGAGCCGCGCATCCTCATCCTCGACGAGCCGACATCGATGATCGACCCGCTCGGCAAGGACCAGGTCCGCGACATCTGCGCCGAGCTCAAGCGCGAGCGCGAGATGACGATCATCGTCGTCGAGCACAATATCGAGGCGTTCGCGCCGCTCGCCGACAAGGTCGTCGTCGTCAATGACGGTCACGTGGAACGCGTCGGGCCGCCGGCCGAGCTGTTCGCGGAGATCGAGTACCTGGCCGCGCGGGACCTCGCGCCGCCGCAGGTGACGACGCTCTTCGAGCGGCTGCGCCGACCGGGTCGCTACGTCGGCGAGCTGCCGCTCACCGACGAGGCGGGCATCGCCGCCGGTCGCCGGCTGTTGGAGGCGGCGCGATGAGCCTGATCGAGGTCGCCGGCCTGACCTACACGTACGCCGATGGCACGCAGGCCCTGCGGGGCGTCGACCTCGAGGTCGGCGAGGGCGAGTTCGTCGCCTTCATCGGCCAGAACGGCTCCGGCAAGACCACGCTGAGCAAGTGCCTCGCCGGTCTCCTCCGACCGACGGCCGGTCGCGTCGTCGTCGACGGCGTCGATACGTCGGGCAAGGGCGTGACGAAGGAGCTCGCGCGTCGGATCGGGTATGTCTTCCAGAACCCGGACCACCAGCTGTTCAACTCGCGGGTCGCCGACGAGATCGCCTACGGCCCCCGCAACCTCGGCCTACCGGACGAGGAGCGGGAGCGCGTCGTCCAGGAAGCGGCCGGGGTGGCCGGCGTCCGGGCGGAGCTGTTCGACGAGCACCCGTTCTTCCTGACGAAGGGGCTCCGCCAGCGCGTCGCCATCGCCTCGACGCTCGCGATGCGACCGAAGGCGATCATCGTCGATGAGCCGACGACCGGCCAGGACCACCGTCAGTCGGTCGAGATCATGGAGTTCCTCGTCCACCTCTGGCGGATCGAGGGCCACACGATCGTCATCGTCACCCACGAGATGCCGATCGTGGCGGCCTACGCCCAGCGGGTCGTGGCCCTGTGCCAGGGCCGAATCCTGCTCGACGGCCCGACCCGCGAGGTGTTCGCACAGTCCGACGCGCTGCGCCAGACGTTCGTCAAGCCGCCGCAGGCGACGCGGCTCGCCCAAGCCTGGCGCGACCTCGGCGTGGCACCCGACGTGCTGTCGGTCGAGGAGCTCCACGACTCGGTTGCGGGCGTGCTGGCCAGCCGAGTCGCGAGAGCGGCCGCGGAGGCGGCCGCGTCGGAGCGGAGCCCCGAGGGGCACGGCATGAGCCGGGGCACGGCATGAGCGGGGGCCTGCTCGTCCGCGGCGGCACCGTGGTCTCGCCGCGGGGCCGGCGCCAGCTCGACGTCCGCTGCCGTGCTGGAAAGGTGGCCGAGCTCGGCGAGGCACTCGAGCCGAAGGGCGAGGAGATCATCGATGCGACCGGCGCGCTGGTCCTCCCCGGCGTCGTCGACCCGCACGTCCACTTCGCGCTCGAGGCGCCGCCCCACCGCACCGCCGACGACTTCGCTACGGGTAGCGCCTCGGCCCTCGCTGGCGGCGTGACGACGATCATCGACTTTGCCCACCAGCCGGCCGGCACGAGCTTCGAGGCGGCGATCGACGCCCGACTTGCCGAGGCCGCCCCGAGCCGGGTCGACTACGCGCTCCACCTGAACCCGACCGATCTGTCCGGCGGCCAGCTCGCCGAGCTGGAGCGCTTGACCGAGCGCGGCGTCACCAGCGCCAAGGTCTACACGACATACCGGGCCGCGGGCTTCTTCTGCGACGACGACTCGATCGTACGGTTCATGCGCGCCGCCGCGGACGTCGGCTGGGTCGTCATGGTCCATTGCGAGAACGACGCGATCATCGAGGGCACGCGGGCCGCGTTCCTCGCGGCCGGGAAAAGGGGGTTCGAGTTCCACGCCGCTTCCCGACCGGCGATCGCGGAGGTCGAGGCGGTTGGCCGGGTGCTCGCCTTCGCCGAAGAGACCAGCTGCCCGGTCTACCCCGTCCACCTGTCGGCCGGCCGGTCGGCACGCCTCATCGCCGACGCACGCCGGCGGGGCGTCGCGGCACTGGGCGAGACGTGCCCGCACTTTCTCGTCGCCGACGAGAGCGTCTATGCCGACCCCGACCGGGCCGCGCGCTTCATCCACACGCCGCCGCTCCGCACCGAGAGCGACCGGGCGATCTTGTGGGAGGAGCTCGCGAGCGGCGGCGGCCTCCAGGCGGTCGGAAGCGACCACTGCGGGTACACGCTCGCCCAGCGCACCGACTACGGCGACCTGACGAAGGTCGCCCCGGGGATCCCCGGCACCGAGACGCTGCTGGCGCTCCTCTACACTGTCGGCGTCGCCGGCGGGCGCATGACGGCCGAGCGGATGGTCGCGGTCTGCAGCGAGAACCCGGCCCGGAGCTTCGGCCTGTACCCGCAGAAGGGCGTCATCAGCGTCGGCTCCGACGCCGACCTCGTCGTCTACCAGCCGGAGGGCGAGCGCAACCTGCGCGACGACGAGCTCCACTCCGCGGCGGGCTACTCGCCGTACGCAGGCATGACGATCCGCGGACGGGTTGCCGCGACCATCGTTCGCGGCACGCTCGGCTTCGACGGCGAGCGAATCCTGGCACCCGAGGGCAGCGGGCGCTTCGTCGCCTCCCGGCCGGTGGCGCCCACCGACCTGCCGTGACCGCGCTCTCGCGGCCGGCGCCGGTCTCGGTCTCGGGCGAGCGGCTGACGGCCGACCTCGCGGCGGTCAACCGGTTCGGCGCGACCGCGGCCGGCGGCGCCGAGCGGGTCGCCTGGACCGAGCCAGACCTCGCCGCCCGGACCTGGCTGGCCGAAACGTGCCGGGAGCTGGGCCTTGTCGTCGAGCATGACGAAGCCGGGAGCGTCTGGGCCCTGCCTTCCGAGGCCCCGAATGGCCCAGGCTCGCTCGTGCTCATGGGCTCGCACCTCGACACGGTCCCCGACGGCGGCCGCTTCGACGGCGCCGTGGGCGTCACCGGGGCGCTCGAGGTGTTGCGCGCGGCGCTCGAGGCCGGCGTGCCCGAGGCACGACGGCTGGGCCTCGTCTGCTGGAGCGACGAGGAGGGGGCACGGTTCGGCATGGGCATGCTCGGCAGCCGGTCGGTGGCCGGGTTCGTGACTCCCGCCGAGCTCGAACAGGCCGTGGACAACGACGGCGTCCGGCTCGTCGACGTCCTTGCGCGGAGCGGCCTCGACCCGGCGCGGGTACCAGAGGCCGCCCGGCGGCGCGCACAGATCGCCGCCTACCTCGAGCTGCACATCGAGCAGGGCCCCGCACTCGACCGTGCCGGCCTGCCTGTTGGGATCGTCACCGGCATCGTCGGGGTCAGCAACTGGCGGTTCACCGTCGAAGGCGTGGCGAACCATGCCGGGTCGACGATGCCGGCCGACCGCCACGACGCGCTGATCCCGGTCGCCGCGATCGCGCTGGCCGCCCAGTCGACGATGCACGCGCAGCACGGGCTCGTCGCCACAGTGGGGGAGGCGACCGTGGTCGGCGGGGCGAGCAACATCGTCCCGGGCCTTGCGCGCTGCACGCTCGACGCGCGCAGCCTCGATCCGGGGCTGCTCGACGCGGGCGTGGCCGCGATCCTCGAGGCGGGCCGCCGGAGCGCCGCCGACAACGGCTGCACGCTCCACGCGTACGAGACGAAGCGGATGCCGCCCGCGATCGTGCCGCCGGAGATGCTCGAGCGGCTGGATGCCGCGGCGCGCGCCGAGGGCCTCGACCCGCCACGAATGCCGAGCCGCGCCGCCCACGACGGCCAGAATCTCGCCGCAGCCGGTGTGCCGATCGGAATGATCTTTGTGCGGTCGCTGGCCGGGATCAGCCACGCGCCACAGGAGCGCTCGACCGACGAGGACATCGCGGCCGGGGCACGGGTGCTGGCCCGCGCCGCGCTCGACCTCGCCCGAACGCTCGACGCGACCGGGGCGCTGTCGGACCTCGGCGGTGCCGGAGCCTGGGGCGGCGCTACAACGGGAAGCGGGGCGTGATGCTGGACGTGCTCATCACCGGCGCCGAGGTCTATCCCGGTGACGGCCCGCCGGTCCTCGCCGACGTCGGCATCGAGGGCGAGCGGATTGCGCTCGTCCGCCCGGTCGCCGCGGGAGAGCTGGAGCGTCGCCGGGCTGTCGCCGCGAACACGCCGGACGAGGCCGCGTTGGCGATCGACGGGACGGGCCTGCTGCTCTGCCCGGGCTTCATCGACCTGCATGCCCATTCGGCGCTGCGCGTGCTCGTCGATCCGCTCCAGGAACCGAAGCTCGCGCAAGGCTTCACGACCGAGCTGATCAACCTCGACGGCCTCGCCCCGGCGCCGGTCGCCGCGGCCGGCTGGCCGGAACGTGAGGCCTACCTGCGTCCGATCGAGGGCCCGGGGCCGGAACGGCCCGGTTGGTCGTCGCTCGACGAGTTCCTGGCGGTGCTCGAGGCTGCCCGGCCGGCCACGAACCTCGTCGCCGCCGTCGGGCACAACGCGGTCCGGGAGTACGTCATGGGCCGCGACAATCGGCCCGCGACGCCCGACGAACTCGCGCGCATGTGCCGCGAGGTCCGAGCCGGGCTCGAGGCAGGGGCCAGGGCGGTTTCGTTCGGCCTGATCTACGTCCCAGGCCTCTTCGCCAACACGGCCGAGCTGACCGCGCTCGCCCGGGTAGCCGCCCAGTTCGGCGCGCCGCTCGTCCCGCACATCCGGAACGAGGGCGCGGGGATCCTCGACGCGCTCCGCGAGGTTATCGGCGTCGCCCGCGAGTCGGGCGCGCCGCTCCACATCTCGCACCTCAAGCTGATCGGCAACGGAGAGCTGCTCGAGCCGCTGCTCGCGCTGATCGACGAGGCCGCGGGCGAGATCCCGCTGACCTTCGACCAGTACCCGTACGGTGCGGGCAGTACGACGCTCGCGGCGATCCTGCCGCCGTGGGCGCAGGCCGGCGGCGGCGACGCACTCCGGGCGCGGCTGACCGATCCCCCGACCCGCCGTCGGATCGTCGAGGACACGACGCGGGGTCTACCTGGCTGGGAGAACATCTACGGCTCGTGCGGTCCGGAGCGCGTGGTCGTCGTCGACGCGCCGCCGGCGTACGCCGGGACGATCGGCCGCACGCTGGCAGAGATCGGCGACGAGCGCGGCGTCGATCCGCTGGTGGCGGCGCTCGACCTGCTGGCCGAGGCAGGCTCGGGGTTCACGATGATCGACCACTACGCGAGCGACGACGTCGTGCGCGCGATCTTCCGCCACCCGCTCGCTATGGTCTGCACCGACGGCATCTTCGGTCCGCGACCACACCCGCGGCTGCACGGGACTGCGGCCCGCGTCCTCGGGCGGTTCGCGCTGCGCGACGGGCTGGTCCCGGTGGAGGACGCGGTCGCGCGTCTCACCGCGCGGCCGGCCGACCTGCTCGGGCTCGCCGACCGCGGCCGCATCCGCGAGGGGCTGCGTGCCGATCTGGTCCTGCTCGATCCGCGGACCTACGTCGACACCGCCACGTACGACGACCCGGCACGGCTCCCGACTGGCGTCGAGGCGGTCGTCGTCGGCGGCCGCATCGTTCTTCGTGGGGAGGGGGCGACGGGAGAGCGACCGGGTCGCATCACCCGCACGCCCCGGAGGACCGGGAGCTGGGTGAGGATGTGAGTTCCATGGCGACGCAGCCGCAGGCCGTTCTGGTACGCGAGGACGGGTCCGAGGAGACGCTCGGCGTCGTCCCGGCGAGCGAGGCGGTGAGCCCGCCGGGCGGCGTGGGCGGCGGCCTGCTCGACCTCCGCTACCCCTACGGCCCGGCGCTCCTGCCGGCCGACGACTGGCGAGCGGACGGGATGTGGCGCTACCGGCGGCTCCTGCCGCTCGGTGACGATCCCATCCGCTACCCGCTCCACGTCGGCGGGACGCCGCTCGTTGCGCCACCGGCGCTGCGCGACCTGCTCGGCCTGCCCCAGCTCTGGCTCAAGGACGAGACGCGGGGGCCGTCGGCCTCGAACAAGGACCGGGCCACGGCGCTCGTGCTGGAGATCGCGATGACCTTGGGGGCGACCCGCGTGAGCTGC
This sequence comes from Binatia bacterium, assembly GCA_035574535.1. Lineage (GTDB taxonomy): Bacteria > Chloroflexota > Limnocylindria > Limnocylindrales > CSP1-4 > UBA5189. The sequence goes on along the minus strand of DATLYV010000083.1, from coordinate 11,116 downwards.
GCCTCGACCGGCAACGTCGCAGTCTCGCTCGCGATCGGGGCGGCCGCAGCCGGACTCGAGGCGGTCACGTTCGTGGCGGCCGCCGCGGTCGCTGACTCCAAGCTCCGGCTGATGCTCGAGGCCGGCGCGACCGTGGTGAAGGTGCGCGGCGGCTACGACGCGGCGTTCGAGCTGTCGCGGTCGGCCGCGCGGGCATTCGGCTGGGTCGACCGCAACACCGGCGTCAACCCGGTCACGGTCGATGCCAAGAAGACCGTCGCCCTCGAGATCTGGGAGCAGCTCGGGCGCCAGGTGCCCGACGCGGTCATCGTGCCGGTCGGCGACGGCCCGACGCTCAACGGCATGGCCAAGGGGTTCCGCGAGATCGTGGCGTGCGGCGGCGCGAACCGCGTGCCGCGCCTCATCGGCGTGCAGGCCGCGGCGTGCCAGCCGATCAAGCGGGCCTGGGAACGCGGGGGCGCGATCGAGCCGACCGAGCCGTCGACCATCGCCGACGGGATCGCTGTCGGCCGGCCGATCGCCGGCGCGCGGGCCGTGCAGGACGTGCGCGAGTCGGGCGGCGCATTCGTCGCGGTGACCGACGACGAGATGATGGCGGCCAAGCGCCTGCTCTCGACACGGACCGGGCTCCTCGTCGAGCCCGCGGGTGCCGCCTCGCTGGCCGGTCTCCGGGCGGCGACCAGGAGCGGTCTCGTCGAGCCCGGCGAGCGCGTCGTCGCGCTGATCACCGGGTCGTCACTCAAGGCGCCGCACGTGCTCGAGGGCCACGGCCGGGTCATCGAGGTGGAGCCGGATCTCGACGCGCTGCAGGACCGGCTTGGCTGACCCACAGGTTGGGCTCGCCCCGAGCGCGGGTCACGCCGGCGCAACGCCCGAGCGCCCGTAGCGACCGGGGGTCGTGCCGAGGAACGCCCGGAACCGCCGGGTGAGGTGGGCCTGGTCATAGAAGCCGACGGCGGCCGCCACGTCGGCGAGCGGCTCGAAAGCAGGCATTCGACCACTGGACTCCCGGTCGCGCGTAGCCCCGGTGGCGGTGACGCATGCCGCGCATCGGCCCACGACCGTTAGGTGCGGGAGGTCGACCTCGAAGCCCCGATCAGTCAAAACGATTCGACGGTCGTGGTGGCCTCCTGGGCCGTTCCCTCAGCGACCGCCACACGTCGGGCGATAGAGACGGCGTCTATTGCAACCTCTTGCGATAGCCACGAGTTGCGGCTATGCTGACCGCCGTTCCCGCAGCTGGAGGAGCCTGACCCGTGCGTGTCTCTCGCTCGTTGCCCGCCCTCGCTACCGTTGTCGTGCTCCTTGCCGCGTGTTCGGGTGGGCCAGGCGGGACGGCATCGCCTGCTGCCAGCGGCGGGGCCGGCACCTCGCTCGGCTGGCAGGATGAGCTAACGGGGGGCGCCGACAAGCTTGATGTGGCGACGACCGTGGCACCGATCAGCTCCCTCGCCCGCAATGTCGGTGGAACACGCATCCGGCTGCACGGCATCATCCCTGACGCCACGAATTCGCACACGTTCGACCCGGCGCCCTCGGATGCCCAGGTCCTGGCCAACGCCGATCTCATCGTCGTCAACGGTCTGCACCTCGAGGAGCCGACCCTCCAGCTGGCGGAGGCGTCGAAGCGGGCCGATGCCGAGATCAAGTTGTTGGGCGATCACACCATCACCCGCGACGAGTGGCTGTTCGACTTCAGCTTCCCCGAGTCGGAAGGCGATCCGAATCCGCACTTGTGGATGAACGTCCAGTACGCACTGCGCTATGCCGAGCTGATGCGCGATTGGTTCAGCGCGGCCGATGCCGCGAACGCCGACTACTACGCCGCCAACTTCGACGCTCTCAAGGCCCGCCTGGACGAGCTCGACGCGATGATCCGGCAGGCCGTCGACACGGTCCCCGAGCAAAACCGCAAGCTGCTGACCTACCACGACTCGTGGGCCTATTGGGCACGCGAGTACGGCTTCACCGTGATCGGCGCCGTCCAAGCCTCCGACTTCAGCGATCCAAGCCCCCAGGAAGTAGCGCGGCTCATCGAGCAGATCCAAGCAGAGCAGGTGCCGGCGGTCTTCGGCTCCGAGGTCTTTCCCAGCCCAGTTCTCGAGCAGATCGCCAACGAATCGGGCGCGAAGTTCATCGACGCGTTGCGCGACGACGAGCCGCCTGGCGACCAGAATGCCCCCGAGCACACCTACATGGGCATGCTGAAGAAGGACATGCAGATCATGATCGAGGCCCTGGGCGGCGACCCGACGATCTTCGATCCGCTGGTCGTAACCGACACGTACCAGCCATGAGCGCGCGCGAGCACGCACCACGCCGGTGACCGCGCCTGCCTCGCCGTCACGCGGCGACGGCCTGGTCCGCTTCGAAGGCGTGACCGCCGGCTACGACGGCGCGCCGGTCCTGCGCGACGTGAATCTCACGATCGAGCGGGGTGCGTTCGTCGGGGTCGTCGGCCCGTCGGGATCCGGGAAGACGACACTGTTGCGTGCGATCGTTGGGGTCGTGCCGCGGGTCACGGGGCGGGTCACCGTCGGCGGGCAACCCGTCCATCGCGGGACGCGGCCGAGCGTCGGCTGGGTGCCGCAGCTCGAGACCGTCGACTGGCACTTCCCGGCCACCGTGCGCGAGGTCGTGCTGATGGGCCGCTGGTCAGAGCGGCCGTGGCAGGCGTGGGCCACCGTCGACGACCGTCGTCGGGTCGACGCGCTCCTCGCTCGGCTCGGCATCGGCGGCCTCGCCGAGCGACACATCCGTGAGCTTTCCGGCGGCCAGCAGCAGCGCGTCTTCCTGGCGCGGGCGATGATCGGAGACCCGGCGCTCTTGCTTCTCGACGAACCAACGAGCGGCGTCGACCTCAAGACCCGCGATGAGATCCTGCATCTCCTCGCCGACCTCAACCGCGACGGCATGACGATCGTGCTGACCACGCACGAGTTGAACACGGTGGCGGCGCACCTGCCGTGGGTGGTGTGCCTCAACGGGCGGGTCATCGCCGAGGGCGACCCGGACGACATCTTCACCGCCGGCGTCCTGGGTCGCACGTATGGCGCCGACCTGCGGGTCGTCCGTCAGGACGGCTTCGTCCTCGTCGCCGACGCGGCACCGCACCGGCTGCGTGATGCGCTGCGCCATCGCCACGAGGGCTTCGAGCACGCCCACCATGAGCACCCGGGCGCGGACCACGTTCATCTCGCGTCCGACGCGCGTAGTGACCCGGACCGGCCGTGAGCCTGATCAGCGAGCCGTTCGCCTTCGAGTTCTTCCGGCAGGGGCTGGCCGCGTCATTGCTGGTCGGCGCCCTGTGCGGGATGCTCGGCGTGTACATCGTCCTGCGCCGGATGAGCTACATCGGGCACGGCCTGTCGCACTCGGTGTTCGGCGGCGCGGTGATCGGCTACGTGGCGTCGCTCAACTTCTATCTCGCGGCCGGCATCTGGGGCTTCCTGTCGGCGCTGGCCATCAACGCCACCGCCCGCCGTCGCCGCATCGGGGCCGATGCCGCGATCGGCATCGTGACGACCGCCAGCTTTGCCGTCGGCGTGGCGCTCATCAGCAAGACGCGCAGCTTCACTCGCAACTTCGAGGCCGCCCTGTTCGGCAACATCCTGGGCGTCACCCCGCTCGACCTGCTGGTTGTCGGGGTGGTGACGGTCGCTGTGGCCGCCTTCATCCTGCTCTTCTACAAGCGCCTCCTGTTCATGACGTTCGACCCAGAGGTGGCGCCGATCTATGGGGTGAACATCGGCGTCGTCGACAGCCTCTTCGCGCTGGCAATGGCGGCCACCATCGTGGCCTCCATCAATGTGGTGGGGGTCACGCTGATCGCCGCCACCCTGGTCATTCCGTCCACCACCGCCCGACTGCTGACCGACTCGTTCGGTCGGATGATCGTGATCTCGACCGTCATTGGCGCGCTGGCCGGCGTGCTCGGGATGTACGTCAGTTACTGGCTGGACGTGTCGTCGGGGGCGACGATCGTGCTGCTCGAGGCCGCGGCCTTCGCCAGCGTCCTTGTCGGGACGACCATCCTGCGTCGGCGGCCGAGTTGGACGGATCAGCCCATCCCGGCGCTTGCCCACGACCGACCGGCCGACGATCTCGGCTGACGAGCCTTTGCGGTCGGGCGCGGCAAACCGGTCCTCGAGGAGCTGCAGGCGGGCGATCACCTGACGATCGTCCGCGATCTGACTGCCAGCCGCCGCCTCGCCCGGCGTCGCGGCCCGAACCAAGGCGTCGGCAATCCCAACCCGCGGGCTTCGGCTACGACCTCCGCCCCACGCCCGCGGCGAGCGTGACCTGGGCGCCGTACACGGAGCCATCGGCAGGATGTGCCGGCATCCCTGTCGAGGGTCCGGATATGGCGACGATCGTCGCGACTGCCACCAGGCCAACGACGGGGACGGTGCCAACCGCCGCGAGCGATGCGCTCCGGTGCGCGCCCAGCAGGCGCTCGGGCCCGGACCCGAGTGCGGTCAGCGAGGCGAGTGTGAGGACCTCGAGACCGATGGCGATCGAGTCGGCCCGACCAACAGGCTCCGGCATCCACGCTTCCGCCCCGAACGGCAGACCGACCGTGCGCGACAGCGCCCAGATCCCAACGAGGGCACCGGTTCCGGCCGCTCCGGCAAGCAGCATCGCTCGACTGTGCCGACGCGTCGCCAGCGCGCTCCATCCCAACTGGAAGAGTGCCGCGAAGACGAACCCCAACCCCAGGATCGTCGATTGGCCAAAGTGATCGGGTGCCAAGGCCAGGTGGATCGTTCCGGCGCCGATCGAACCGGCGATTGCCGCCGTCCATCGCACCTGGGTCGGCGCGGACGTGTCGGGCGGCGGCACCGCGCCGCCGCGCCCCGCAAGGCTCCGGGTTCGCCGCGCCGCGAGGACGATCGCGACCGCACCGGACCCAACGAGGATCAATGCGGCGGCGATCTCGACGATGTCGTGGCCGTGCATGGCCGACGCGGAGCTCGGCTCAGCCGCCTGGCAGCTATCCGGTCCGGCCGGCGCCCGCGAGAGCGTTCCGAGCCATGTAGCCAACCGCGAGGCTGACCACCGCGAGGGCCGCATGGATGACGTGGATGTAGAGGTTCGCCGCGAACTCGAAGAGGCCAAGGAGGGTCGGACTCAGCAAGACGACGACGAAGATCACGACGTACAGGACCCCAAAGCCGATGACGCCGTTGGCCTGGGCGAGGCCGCGCATCCCAAGAGCGATATACAGGGCCAAGAGCCCCGTGGCGACGTGCACGACGTTGTGCACCGTCCCCGTCGGGATCAGCGCGTCGCCGGGGCCCACGAGGGGATTGCTGACAAAGCCGAGGAGGCCCACGGCGATCAGCACGACGCCCGCGAGGGTGATCCAGCCCTGCGCAATTCGATCATTCATTCCAGTCCGCATCATGTCCGCTCTCCCTCATGCTCTGTCGGTGCTGGGCGTTCCCGACGTGCGCGCCAAGTGTGCGTGCCGAGTCCAAGTGCAGACGCTCGGTGCAGCACCGGGTCGGCCGACCTCGTCCGGGCGCTGGAACGCGACCGACGTCACGGCAGGCAACCCTCTGACGGGGCGCACGGAACAGGGCGCTGTCATCGGCACGTCTCCTTTCATCCGTCCGGTCGATGGATCCGACCGCTCCTTGGCGCACTGAGTCGTGCGTCGTACGTCGCTCGAGAGATCAAAGATTTCGGGCGACCTTGTACGAGGCCGTTCGCGATCCGAGCATCTGAAGGCACGCCGCCACTGAATGCACGCCGGCGGCGTGACGCGCGCTGACGCGACCGCGCAAGCGCGGCCCGATCGGTTACGCCTCGCTCGTGTCGAGCGTGGCGAGGAGCTCGTCCAGCTGCTCGAGCTGCTCGGGCAGGCCGCCGGTCGAGCCGGAGGCGATCGCCCTGTCAAGGGCCTCCTTCGATGGGTACAGGTCGTGGATGGTCAGGTGCGTTCGGCCGTCCCGCTCGTCGAACGTCACCGTGGTGACCTGCTCACCGCCGCCTTCGTCGTTGGTCCAGGCGAGGCGCGAGGGCGGCGTCACCTCGATGTACTTCCCGAAGAACTCGAACGTCGAGCCGTCGTAGTCGAAGACGAGGCGGTAACCGCCGCCGACGCGGACGTCCATCTCGCAGGTCACGAGCCGCATCGGCATCGACCTCGGGACCCACCAGCGCTGGAACAGCTCGGGCTTGGTCCACGCGTCGAACACGATCCGCGCGGGGGCGTTGATCGTGCGGGTGACCACGAGCTCGCGGTCGGATGTTCGGTCGACCGTCGCCCCGCTGGTCACCGAGGCGCTCTCATTCGTCGTCGTTGCGGTCATCGAGTCTCTCCTTCCACAGCTGCTCCTCGACGACCTTGTCCAGCTCGTCGAAGCGTTCGTTCCAGAGCCGCCGGTACTCCTCGAGCCACGCCGTCTCGTCGGCGAGCCGATGTGGGCCGAGCCTGCACGTTCGGACCCGTCCGACCTTCTCGGTGGTGACGAGTCGGGCCTCCTCCAGGACGCGAACGTGCTTCCGCATGCCCGTGAGGGTCATGCGGAACGCCTCGGCGAGATCGGAGATCGACGCGTCGGCGCGTCCCAGCCGCTCGAGGACGCCGCGCCGCGTCGCATCGGACAGCGCGGCGAACGAGGCATCCAGGCGGCTGGGCTGATACTGAACCATGTGGTTCAGTATGACCGGAGGCGGCGCGCAACGCAAGCCCTTTCCCGGGCGAATGCGCGGTCGGGCAGTTTCGCGCGGTGACGTTGCGGAAGGCCGGCATCCGCGGATTGACCGCCTGTCGGCGCCGCGTCCGCCGCGTCTAGAATCGAGGGATGACACCGGACGAGCGTGTCGATGCGTACCTCGCGAACCTGCCCAGGGAGCAGCGCGAGGTGCTCGAGCAGCTCCGCGCGGACCTCGCGCGGCTGGCGCCCGAGGCGGTCAAGACGATCAGCTACGGCATGCCCGCGCTGAAGCTCGACGGGCGGTTCCTGCTGTCGTACGCCGGCTGGAAGCGGCACTGCTCGATCTACCCGATCGACGACGCGCTGCTCAAGCGGCACGCGGCCGCGGTCGGCGATTACGGGCGGACGTCGGGCGCGCTGCACTTCTCGCGGGAGCGGCCGCTCCCGCGAGAGCTGCTGGAGGACTTCGTCCGCGGCCGGATCGAGGCGGTCCGTCGCGAGGGCAGGGGAGCCCGGCGGCCCGACAGGAGCCTCGGCACGGCCTGACGGGGTTCAGCACGGCCTGACGAGCCGGTACTGCCCGGCCGGCCCAAAGTCCGGGGTTCGCGCGGGCCGTACCGGGACTATCCTCTTGCCATGGCCGGGGGGTCGTGGGACGACGTCTACCAGCGGAACGTGGCGCCCTGGGACATCGGGCGCCCGCAGCCGGCGATCGTCCGCGTCGCGGACGCCGGCGATCTCGCCGAGCCGGTTCTCGACAGCGGCTGCGGCTCCGGCGAGCATGCCCTGCTCGCGGCGACGATGGGCCTCGAGGCGACCGGCGTCGACATCTCCCAAACGGCGATCGAGCACGCTCGCGCGAAGGCCCGCGCGCGCGGGCTCCTGGCGGACTTCCTCGTCGGCGACGTCCTCGACCTCGAGAACGTCGAGCGTCTCCGGCCGCCGTTCCGGACGATCATCGACGCGGGCTGCTTCCACACCTTTGCCAACGCCGATCGACCCGTCTACGCGGCCAGCCTCGCCGCCGTGACCGAGCCGGGCGGCCTGCTGCACCTGCTGTGCTTCTCCGAGAGCACGCCCGGCGACGTCGGGCCGCGCCGCGTGACCCAGGCCGAGATCCGCCAGGTCTTCTCGCGGGACTGGATCGTGGACCGCATCGAGGCCGATGTCTTCAGCGTGAACGCCCACTGGCAGGGCCCCGAGCCGTACGCCTGGATCGCCCGGATTGTCCGTCGCTGAAATCCTCCGCCGCTGACCTCGGCCGTCACGCTCCAGACATGCATCCGGCGCATGATGCGGCCATGCAGACCAAGGACTACGAGGCTCGTCTCCGCGAGCTGACCCCGCTCCAGTACGCCGTTACCCAGCACGGCGACACCGAGCGGGCCTTCACGGGCATCTACTGGGACAACCACGACGCGGGCACCTACCGCTGCGTCGTCTGCCGGACGCCGCTCTTCGACTCGGACACGAAGTACGAGTCGGGCACGGGCTGGCCGAGCTTCTACGACGTGATCGAGTCCGGCCGGGTCGCCACCCGCGAGGACAACAGCTTCGGCATGCGCCGGATCGAGGCCCGCTGCGGCACCTGCGGGGCCCACCTCGGCCACGTCTTCCCCGACGGTCCGCACCCGACGGGCCTCCGCTATTGCATGAACTCAGCGTCGCTCGAGTTCGAGCCGCGGGGCGACGCCGCGAGCTGACGCCCGCGACCGGCGCGAGCCGGCGACCGGACGAGCGCCCGGCGCTGCGCCTGCCAATCGTTCGACGTCCGTCGATTGATCCGGACGCGGCCGCCCTGCGAAGGAGCCGGCGACCGGGCCGAGTCCGCCCGGCCGCTCGACGTCGAACCCGACTGGTCGGGCCCGACTAGAAGAAGGTCGCGCACCAGGGGGGCGCGGCCGTCATCGGGCTCGTCCGCGTCGCGTTCGAGAGGCGCGTGCCGCCGAGGCTCGCGGCGCTCAGCGCCCGGACGTCGATCGTCAGGTCCGGCGACGCATCCGTGCGCTCGCACGAGGCGGCGCCGCCGTTCGCGAAGAGGCGGTAGCGTCCCGCCGCCGGTCCCGGTCGACCGTCGACCGTGTCCGTGACCTCGAGCACCAGCTCGCCGTCGCGCTCGTAGGCGCGCGATCCGAGCACCTTCGGAACGTCGAGGATCCGGACCCACAGGAAGTCGCTGACGCCTCCCGGCTGGGCGAGACGCGCGTCGGCGAGGAACCACGGGAACGGCTCCTCGGTGCGCCGGGTTTCGGCCTTGATCGTGGTCGTCAGGTCCATCTGGGCGAGGTGGCGCCAGAGGTCGATCTCGGCCTCGAGGGTTGCAGCGTGGAGCTCGTCGAGCGCGAGGACGTGGTCCGGGAGCATCTCGGACCACTTCTCCTCGCCATGGAAGCGGGCGAAGCCGTCCGGTCGGCCGTCCGCGTCGCGGTGGATCACGATCGAGCCGCGCCACCTCGGGCGCCCAGGGATCTCGCGGACGCCGAGGTCGAAGTCCCAGCGGTGGTCCGGCCGGGCGATCTCGCCCGGCCGACGCGCGGCCGCCCGGTCGTAGATCCCGGGGACGAGCTCGCGGGCCGTCGGGACGTCGACGATCTCGAGCGAGCCGACGGGCTCGACCAGGAATCTCGCTATCTTCGTCCGCAGCGTCCAGGTCGCCTGCCACGTCGCGGGGCCGAACCCGAACCGGCCGTAGATCGGCCACTCCGACGCGATGAGGATCGACGCCGCCTCGCCGGCGGCGACGGCCCGATCGACGTCGTAGGCGATCATCCGGCTGAGGGTCCCCCGACGGCGGTGCGTCGGGCGGACGCTGACCGCCGACACGGCGCCGACGTCGAGCCGGGCGTTGCCCGGGAGGGTCAGCTTCGTGGGGAAGCTGCGGAACGTGCCGACGATCGTGTCGCCCTCGAACGCGCCGATGGTCCGCTGGAGGTCCAGGTGCTCGCGGCGCGCCGCGGCGCTCGCCTGCGGGTCGGACGCCCAGATGTAGAACGCGGTCGAGAACGCCGAGAACCAGGCGACGAGCTCGTCGTCGCGGACGGGGCGAATCACCGGCGGGGGAGCGGGCGGCATGGACCGGGAACGATAGCCGCTTGACGAGTCGAACGTGGGCCCCGGTCGACTGGCCAGTCTGCCGGTTGCGCTGTTGGCTGGCAGGTGTAATCTTGTAATTGCAACAGCAGGTGCAACAAGGCATCGGAGTGGCTCGATGGGCGACATGACGATCGACGAGCTTCGCGGCTGGTTCGCCGGCCGCATCCCCGACGAGTGGTTCACGGGGCCACTCGACGTGACGGTCGACCGGGAGGAGATCCTGGTCGTCGGCGAGATCCCCGACGTGAAGGTCGCGACGGGCGCCGGCGAGGCCGAGGCGGCAGCGGCGCGCGAGTCGCGCCTGGACGCGTTCCGGGAGGACACGCGGGCGCAGCGCATGCGGATCGCCGACGAGGCCCAGCGGCGCTTCCGGCGCCACGTCTCGTGGGGCGCGCGGATCGGCGGCGAGACCCACCTCTTCACCACCGCCGCGGTCCCGGTGATGACGCGCCTGCGGATGCGCGAGCGGGCCGTCCTCGACACGCTCGTCGACGCGGGCGTCGCGCGGAGCCGCAGCGAGGCCCTCGCCTGGTGCGTCCGGCTCGTGGGCGACAACGAGGCCGACTGGATCGAGAAGCTCCGGGGTGCCCTCGGGGCGGTGCGCGAGGCGCGGGGCCAGGGTCCGAGGCCGTCCCGTCAGAACTGATCCGCGCCGACGCGGTTGCGGTCTCCAGCCGGGGACTGATCTGCAGCCTGCACGTCGACCGTCCCGTGCGGTCCCCTCGCCGGTCTCCGGGCCTGACGGCCGGGTCCATCATGGCCGGATGCGGGCGCCCTCGACCGCCGGCCGGTGCAATGTTTCCCCGCGCCCGAGCGTAGGGAAGTCGTGATCGAGAGCGCGCGCGACCGGGCCTGCGACCAGGCCTATCGCGACCACGCCAACGATGTCTACCGGGTCGCTTACGGGATCCTGCGCGACCCGGACGAGGCGCTCGATGCGACGCACGACACCTTCGCGCGCGCCTGGGAGCGCTGGGACCAGTACGACAGCCAGCGGCCGCTGCGCGGCTGGCTCCACGGGATCGTCGTCCACCTCGCCCTGGACCAGCTCCGCCGGCGGCGCGTCCGCCGCCTCGCGCTGCCGCATCTCGGCAAGTTGCCGGTCGGGAACGCGCTCGCCGGCCGGGCGGCCGATCCGGCCGACGACGTCGCGCGCCGGGAGCTCGTCGACCGGGCGCTCGACGGCCTCAAGCCACAGGTCCGGGCGACGCTCGTCCTCCGCCACTACTACGGCTACGACTACGCCCAGATCGCGGCGATGCTCGGGATGACGAGCGGCACGGTCGGCTCGACGCTGTCGCGGGCGCACGCCGCGATCCGCCGCCGGCTCGAGGAGGCCGGGATGGCGGCGACGACCG
>DATLYV010000082.1:0-19249 GCA_035574535.1 Binatia bacterium | reverse complement strand
GCACCCAGGTGTCGTCGAGCGGCCGGCGCTCGACGTCGCGGCCCCCGAAGACCACGGCGAGGCCGTCGGTCCGGCCGACGGCCGCGAGCTGTCGGGCCGCTGGGCCGGGATCGGCCGCCGCCGCCCAGCCGCCGCTCGCGGGGTCGACGCGCCACAGGTCGCCGAGCGCGGCGGCCCCGTTCGTCTGGCCGCCGTACAGCACGAACTCGCCGTCCGAGGTCCACCAGCAGGCGTGCAGGCACCGCTTGACGGGCACGTCGCCGGTGGGCGTCACGTCGGCCCAGCGCCCGGCGCCGAAGTCATAGGCGCGGGTGTCCGCGAAGCGAGCGCCCTCGGCGGTGAAGCCGTGGGAGATCCAGAGGCGCCCGTCCGGCGCGACGCCGGAGCAGCTGCCGTACCGCGCGACCGGCACGTCGCCCGCGGCCGGCAGCTCGCGCCAGCTCGACGTGGCCGGATCGAAGGCCCAGATGTCGTTGAAGAACCTCGACCCGGCCTGGCCCAGGGTGACCACCAGGCCCACGCCGTCGACCCACGCGGCCTCATGGCCGAACCGTGCGTCCGGGCTCGGGCCCGCGGGCTCGAGGCGGGTCCACGTGCGCGCCCCGAGGTCGAACGCCCAGAGGTCGCCGAACGCCGTGCCGCCGCCCCGGCCGCCAAACAGGTACGCCGTGCGGCCTGCCGCGTGGACGGTCCAGGTGTGGTCCTCGCGCGCGTCGGGCCTCGGGCCGGCCACCTCGATCCGCGCCCACGTACCGGCCGTGGGGACGCCAGCGGCGGGCGGGGTCGTCGCCTGCGGCGAGGAACCGCGTGTCGCGCCGGGAGAGGCCGCCGGTGGCGGCGAGGTGTCAGAGGTCGGCGCCGTCGAGACGGCCGGGCTCGCTTCACCCGTCGGCGCCGCAGTGCCCGCGGGTCTGCCGCAGGCCGCGAGGGCCGTGGCCGCGGCGGCGAGGAGGATGACCAACCGTCGGGCGCGCATCACGACCTCGACCGCCTACTGGAGCCCCGACAGCGCCCCGAGCCGCTCGGTGAGCTTGACGTTCTCGGTGTAGTCGATCGGCACGTCGACGACCGCCGGTCCGTCGACCTCGAGCGCCCGCATCAGCGTCGGGAAGAGGTCCTCGGCCGAGGCCGGGCGGAACCCCGGGATCCCGAAGGACTCGGCATAGGTCACGAAGTCCGGGTTGTCGAACCCGACCGCGAACGGCCGCCCGAACTCGTTACGCTGCTTCCAGTCGATCAGGCCGTAGCCGTCGTCGCGCCAGATGACCACGACGATCGCCGCGCCGATCCGCCTGGCCGTCTCGAGCTCCTGCGAGTTCATGAGGAAGCCGCCGTCGCCGCACAGCGCGACGACCTTGCGCTCCGGGTAGACGAGCTTCGCGGCGATCGCGCCGGGAAGCGAGATGCCCATCGAGGCGAAGCCGTTCGAGATGATCACCGTGTTCGGCTCGTAGGTCTGGAACAGCCGCGCGACCCAGATCTTGTGCGCGCCGACGTCGCTCACGACGATGTCGTCGGGCTCGAGGGCCCGGCGCAGCTCGTAGAGCGCCCGCTGCGGCTTGATCGGGTACGAGTCGTCGTTGACGCAGACCGACAGGTCGAACAGCAGCGAGGTCCGCAGGTCCGCGTGGACGAGGGCCTCGCGGGACTGGTGGCGCTCGGACGCGGAGTGGCCGCCGACCCCGCCGGGCAGCGCCGCGGCGATCAGTGCCTCCAGCGCGCCGCCGATATCGCCAACGAGCTCGACCTCGGGCTGGTAGCCGGCGTCGACCTCCGCGGGTTGGGTGTCGATGTGGATGATCCGCTTCGACCCGTCCTGGTTCCAGCGCGACGGGGCGTACTCGACGAGGTCGTAGCCGACGCAGATCACGAGGTCCGCGCGGTCGAAGCCGGTCAGCACGTGGTCGCGCGCCTGCAGCCCCACGGCCATCAGCGACAGGTGCGATCGATCGTCGATCGCGCCCTTGCCCATGAACGTCGCCGCGACCGGGAGGTGGAAGGCCCTGGCCAGCTCGCGCAGCTGGGGGGCCGCGCGGCGGCGGAGGACGCCGTTGCCGGCGAGGACGATCGGGCGGCTGGAGCCGTTGAGGAGGGTCGCGGCGTGCTTGACCGCCTGTTCCGGCGGCTCGGGGAAGTAGGTCCGGCCGCGGGCGAGGGGCTGGAGCTTCGCGTCGTCGCCCGCGAGCTCCGTGCCGGCGACGTTCTCGGGGACCTCGATGTGGGTCGGGCCGGGCTTCTCGAGCGTCGCGACACGGAAGGCCTTGCGGGCGATCTCGGGGATCGCGGGGATGCGCTCGACGCGGGCGTTCCACTTCGTCACCGGGCGGAACATGTCGACGACGTCGACGACCTGGTGGGCCTCCTTGTGGAGCTTGTCCGAGCTCGCCTGGCCGGTGATGGCGACGACGGGCGCGCGGTCGAGGAACGCGTCCGCGATGCCGGTCAGGAGGTTCGTGGCGCCGGGACCGAGGGTGCCCATGGCCACGGCGGCGCGGCCGGTGAGGCGGCCGTAGACGTCGGCCATGAAGGACGCGCCCTGCTCGTGGCGGGTGGTGATGTGACGGATGGACCCGTTGCGCGACAGGGCCTCGAGGAGATCCATCGTCTCCTCGCCCGGCACGGAGAAGACGTACTCGCAGCCCTCGGCCTCGAGGCAGTCGACGAGCAGGTCCGCGGCGGTTCTTGGGTGCGTGTCAACCACGGCGCGAGTGTACGGAACAGCCTGTGACGGTCCCGTGTCGGCGCGGCGGTGCGGCTGGGTCTCGATGGGCTTGAGGTTGATTCGCATGGCCCGACCGTGCCACCACGGCGGTCGAAGCCGGGCGCGAGTCCGGCCCGGCCGCGCCGCATCGTCATGCCGCCTGGCTCGCGGCCGCAGCGCCCCCTACGGCTCCGTGTCGCGGACCAGCGGCAGGGCGAACCCGAACTCCGAGCCGCCGTCGACGCGACGGGCCCAGATCCGCCCGCCCATCAGCTCGATGATTCGCTTGGCCACCGCGAGGCCGAGGCCGGCACCCGCCGCCCGCTCCTTCGCCGAGGCTGCCCGGTAGAACGGCTCGAACACCCGCTCCTCGTCGCCCTCGGCCAAGCCCGGGCCCTGGTCGATGACCCGGAGCCGCGCCTCATCGCCCTCGACCTCGACGCCCACTTCGATCGGCGTGCCCGGCGTCGAGTACTTGGCCGCGTTCCCGACGAAGTTGTCGATCACCCGCTCGAGCCACGTCGGCTGGACGAGCACGACCGCGCCGGGACCGCCCGCGCGCAACCGGTACGCGCGGGTCGGGTCCTTGGCGCCGCGGTCCGCCAGGATTCGAGCCGCGGCGTGGTGCAAGAGGACCGGCTCGCGCAGCACCGCCGCCTCGTCGCGGTCCAGCCGCGCGAGCAGCAGCATGCTCTCCACCAGCCCGTTGAGGACGTCCGCGCTGGCGGCCACGTCGGCGGCAATCTCGCGAACGCGCGGGTCCGTGGAGCCGATCTTCTCGAGGACCTTGCTCATCCCGAGGATCGCCGTCAGCGGCGTCCGCAGCTCGTGCGACACCAGGCCCAGGAACTCGTCCTTCACGGCCAGCGCGGCCTGCAGCTTCTGGTTCGTCTCGAGGAGCTTCGTCTGGGCCTCGTCCGTGGCCTCACGCGCGCGGCGGCGGGTCTCGGCGAGCCGCAGGGTGCCCGCGACGCGCGCGACGAGTTCGCGGGCCGAGAACGGCTTGACGATGTAGTCGTCGACCCCGGCGGCCGCGCCGTCGATCCGCGACTCCTCGCCCGCGCGGGCTGACACGAGGATCGCGGGCAGCCCGGACAGCGCCGGATCGGCCCGCAGCCGCGACACGAGCGACAGCCCGTCGAGGCCCGGCAACATCACGTCGCAGACGAGGAGGTCGAAGGCCTCGCGCTGCAGCAGCTCCAGCGCCGCGGCGCCGTCCCCGATCGACACCACCGTCCAGTGCCGCCCCAGCAGCCGGCCGATGTAGGCGAGCATGTCGGCGTTGTCGTCGACGACGAGGATCCGGGCCCCCTTCGCCGGCGCGTTCTCGAGCCAGCCGCCGTCGAGGTCGCGCGCCGCCTCGCCATACCCGTCGTCGGCCGCGCCCGCGACCCCGTCGCCCGTCCCGTTGCCCGAGGGCAGCCAGGCGAGCGCCTCCTCGACGAACGGCGCCGCCCCGATGGTCGTGGGCTCGAGCGTCCGCTCGGCCCCGATCCGCTCCGGCGGCAGGTGCGCGGTCCCGATCGGGATCCGCACTGTGAACGTTGAGCCGGCACCGACCTCGCTCGCGACCGAGACCTCGCCGCCGTGCTGCTCCACGAGCTCCTTGACCAGCGCCAGCCCGATCCCGCTGCCCTCGTGCGTCCGCGACCTGGCCTGCTCGACCCGGTGGAACCGCTCGAAGATGCGCTCGAGCTGGCTCTCGGTGATCCCGATGCCCGTGTCGGCCACCTCGACGACCGCGGCCCGCCCGTCTCGCCGGACGCGAACGGCGATGCCGCCCTCGAACGTCGACTTGAGGGCGTTCGACAGCAGGTTGAGGACGATCTTCTCCCACATGTCCCGGTCGACGTGGACCGGCTCGCCGATCGGATCGACCTGGACGTCCAGGGTCAGTCCGGCCCGCTCGACCGCGGCCCGGAACTGGCTCGCGAGGTCCGCCGTGACCGCGCCGAGATCGACCGGCTCGAACGACGCCTCCGCGCGTCCCGCCTCGATCCGGCTGAAGTCGAGCAGGGTGTTCACGAGCCGCAGGAGGCGCCGGGCGTTGCGATCGGCGACCTCGAGCTGCTCGCGCTGCTGCGGCCTCAGGTTGGCGCCGTCATCGAGCACGTCCCGCAGCGGCCCGAGCAACAGTGTCAGCGGTGTCCGGAACTCGTGGCTGACGTTCGAGAAGAAGGCCGTCTTGGCGCGATCGAGCTCGGCGAGGGCTTCGGCCCGGCGGCGCTCGTCCTCGTAGGCGCGGGCGTTCGCGATGGCGGTCGAGATCTGGCCGCCGACCAGCTCCAGGAACGAGCGGTAGCGGTGGTCGAGCCGCAGCCGCGAGCTGACACCGGCGACGAGGACGCCGCTCTGGGCGCGGGCCCCGCCGAGGAGCGGCACGAGGACCGCCTCGGACGGCGGGTCTCGCCACGGGCCGGGGGGCCCGGCCCCGCCGAGCCGTCGGGCGAGGTCGTCGACCACGGTCACGCTCGCCTGCCGGATCGCCTCCGCGATCGGCAGGCCGTCGCGGCCATCGCGACCGCTGCGCGAACCGTTTTGCGAGCGATCGACGGGGCCGTCGAGCACGACCTCCCGCGGCCAACCGACCGCCCGGCCGAGCCCGGTCGAGGCGACGAGCGACGCCGTCGTGCCGTCCTCGTCCGAGAGGTAGATCGCCGCGAACGGCACGTCCTTCGGGTGGCGCCCGATGGCCTGCACGGCGAGCTCGCAGGCCAGCCGGGCATCGGTCGCCTGGCCGTCGCGGGTCGCGAGGTCGCGCAGGGCGGTCACGCGCCGCTCCGCGACGACCTTCTCGGTGATCTCGTTGACCGTCGCGAGGACGCCGCCGATGCCCGTCGGGACCGTCTCGTCCGGCACCGGGCTGTAGGCGATCGTGAAGTGCGTCTCCTCGGTGAAGCCGTAGCGCCGCAGCTCGAGCTCGATGTCTTCGTCCCAGGTCGAGGGGCCGCCGTGGAAGGGCGTGTCGATGAGGGGCCGGAGGACGTCCCAGATCTCGCTCCAGACCGTGTCGGTGGGCCGGCCGAGGGCCGCCGGGTGCTTCGTGCCGAGGATCGGGACATAGGCGTCGTTGTAGAGGCAGATGTACTGCGGCCCCCACCACAGCAGCATCGGGAAGCGGTTCGACAACAGGAACCGGACCATCATCCGCAGCGACGGCGACCAGTCCTCGGGCCGGCCGAGCGGCGTCCGGGACCAGTCGTGCGCGGCGATGCGCGCGGCCATCTCGCCGATCCGGCCCCCGCCCGTGGCGGGCGCCGCCGCCGGCCGGGCGCTGGAGACTGGATTGGCTTCGGTGGTCACGTGGCCCTCGCTCGTCTGCGCCGCCGGGCCCGACGTGCGGGCACTCGATGACGACGGTCGGTCGACCGCGAGAGCACGGTACCGGCGCCGCACGCCCGCGGCGCTTACAAGGCCGGGGCGAACCCCAAGGCCTGGCTTGCAATCGGATTGCAGCGGTCGGACGACCCAGCCCGTGGCGTCTCGGAGTCGTGGCGGCCCCGGGGGCCGCCGCGGCGCTACTGCGGCTGCGCGAGGACCATGATCCGGAGCTCAGTCATGTCCTCGATGGCCCAGCGGAGGCCCTCCCGGCCGAGGCCCGAATCCTTGACCCCGCCGTAGGGCATGTGGTCGATCCGGTAGGTCGGGATGTCATTGACGATGACGCCGCCGACCTCGAGCTCGCCGAAGGCCCGCCAGGCGTTCGCGAGATCGTTCGTGAAGACCCCGGTCTGGAGGCCGAAGAACGAATCGTTCACCGCGCGGATGGCCTCGCCGAAGTCGCTGAACCCGAAGACCACGACGAGCGGGGCGAAGGCCTCGTTCGAGCACACCTGGGCCTCGACCGGGACGTTCTCGAGGATCGTCGGCTCGAAGAACGCGCCGTTCGCCTTGCCGCCGGCGACGACGCGGCCGCCGAGCTGGACGGCCTCGTCGACCCAGCGCTGGGTGCGGGCGGCCGCGGCCGCATCGACCATCGGCCCCATGTCCGTGTCGGGCTGGAGCGGGTCGCCGACCTTGAGGGCGCCGACGCCCGCGCGGAACTTCTCGAGGAAGGCCTCGCGGACGTCCTCGTGGACGAACATCCGCTGCACGCTGATGCAGACCTGGCCGGCGTACGAGAACGCCCCGACGATGCAGCGCTTGACCGCCCAGTCCAGGTCCGCCGTCCGGTCGATGATCACGCCGGCGTTGCCGCCGAGCTCGAGGACGACCTTCTTCTTGCCGGCTCGCTCCTTCATCCGCCAGCCCACGGACGGCGAGCCCGTGAAGGTGAGCAGCTTGAAGCGGTCGTCCGCGACCATCCGGTCGCCCAGCTCGCGGGTCATCGGCAGGATGCTGACCGAGCCCTTCGGCAGGCCCACGCCGTCGATGATCTCCGCGACGGTCAGCATCGTGAGCGGGTCCTTCGACGGCGGCTTGAGCACGATCGAGCAGCCGGCCGCGATCGCCGGCGCGATCTTGTGCGCGGCGAGGTTCAGCGGGAAGTTGAACGGGCTGATCGCTGCGACCGGCCCGACGGGGAAGCGGCGGGTGATGCCGACGCGGCCCTTCGACGAGGCCAGCAGGTCGAGCGGGATCACCTCGCCGACCATGCGCTCGGCCTCCTCGGCCCCCAGGCGGAACGTCAGCGTCGCCCGGTCGACCTCGACGAGGGCGTCCCTGATCGGCTTGCCTGCCTCGAGCGCGATCAAACGGCCCAGCTCCTCCCGCCGCGCCTTGATGCCGTTGCTGATCTCGCGCAGCGCCCGCCCGCGCTCGTACGCGGGCAGCGCGCGGGTCTGCTCGAAGGCGGCGACGGCAGCCGCGACCGCGGCCTCGTACTGCTCCTCCGTCGCGTTGTAAGTCGCGCCCGCGGGCGTCGACGGATCGGCGGGGTTCGCGATCTCGAGGCGGTCGGGCGAGTCGACCCACTCGCCGGCGAGGTAGATCGGGTGGGGCTGGGTTGCGGTGAGGGTCATGGCTGGAGGCTCCGTTCGGTGAGACGAGCATCGTACGCCGGGGACGATCCGGAGCGCGCCTTCGACGGCCGGGCGGCCTTCCGATGGGCCGCTGCAACCCCTCGCGGCGCATCCTCGCCGCGGCGCTGGCACGCCGGTCGATCGCGTGCGCCGGTCGAGGCGCGCCGGATGCGCCGGGAGGAGGCCGCATGGCGAAGGCGACGACGAAGCCCGGGACGTCGACGCGAACGAGGTCGGACGCCCGACGACCAGCGGGGCGGGCGGACGCCGCCGAACGCACCCGGTCGAACGGGTCGAACGCATCCGACGAGTCGCGGGCATCGAACGCGTCGAGCGCCTCGAACGTCGGGCGGAACCGGGCCGAGGGACGCGGGGAGGAGCGCCGAGGCGACCGCGAGTCCGAGATCGTCCGGGCGCGCCTGTTTGACGCCGATCGCCGCGACCGCCGGCTCGACGCCGACGAGGCGCTGTCCGTCCGGCCGACCGAACGGCAGCTGCTCTGGATCGACCTCATGGGCGAGCTCCCCGACGAGCTCACGACGAGGCTCGCCGAGCACCTTGGCCTGCGACCGCGCACCCGGGCGCAGCTGCAGCGGCCGGACCCGGAGCCCCGCATGGCGCACCACCGGGAATATGTCCACGTCCGTATCGCCGCGGACCCGAGCGACGAGAACCCCGAGCCCACCGGCTGGCTGGACATCCTGGCGGGACCCGGGGTGGTCGTGACCCGCCACGATCGGGAGATTCCCTTCCTGGACGACGTCGACGATCGCATCGAGCGGGACGCCGCGGCCGGGATGCTGAGCTCCGTGGCGTTCTTCTCGGCCCTGCTCGACGCGGCGATCACGAGCTACCACGCGGCCGTCGACGAGATCGAGGAGGACGTCGACCGGCTCGACGCGATCCTCCTCCGTGGCTCCGCCCGCGGCGACCTGCTCCGCGACCTCGTCCGGGCGCGTCGGCGGATCGGGCGGCTGCGGCGGCTCCTCGCCGACCACCGCTCGGTCTTCACGATGCTCTCCACGCCGGGCACGGCCACCGTCCTCGACGATCCGGACGCGGCGACCTTGCTGCAGGGGATCGGGACGCGCTTCGAGGCGGCAATCGGGGCGGTCGAGGACGGCCGCGACGCGCTCCTAAGCTCCTTCGACATCTACATGTCGCGGACGGCCCAGCGCACGAACGACGTGATGAAGGTCCTCACGATCGCCACGGTCCTGCTGCTCCCGGGCTCCGTGCTGGCGGGCCTCATGGGCATGAACGTCGAGGTTCCGCTGTCGAAGGACGACCCGTTCAGCTTCTGGATGGTCGTCGGGGCGCTGGGCATCCTCGCGATCGCGCTCCTGGGGATCGCGCGCCTCCGCCGCTGGATCTGAGGCCGTCCCGGGCCCGCGGGCGTCGGCCGCAAGCGCGAGCGGCGGCCGCAGAGGCGGCGTCGGCCGCCGTGCTAGCGGCGGCCGCCGAAGATCGTGTCGAAGACCCCGCGCAGCAGCGATTGCCCGGCGCGCGAGGTGACGACGCGGCCGCCCGTCCGGATGGCCGTCTCGATCGTCCGCTGCCGCTGCCGCTCGGCCGCGCGTGCCTCGCGCTCGCGCCGCTTCCGCTCCCGTTCCGCCTCCTTGATCTGGCGCTGGCGCTCGCGCTCGGCCTCGCGGGCCTGGCGCCGGATCATCGCCTCGTACTCGCGCCGCGTCATGCCGCCGTACGGGTCGGCTTCGCCGCCCCCGACGACGCCGCCCGCCGCACCCCCGGCCGCCGCCTGGGCCGCGGCGGCCCGCGCCGCGTTGAGCCGGGCCGTGATGATCTCGTGGGCGCTCTCCCGGTCGATGGTCGTCCCGTAGCGGGCCTGGAGCTGCGACGCCGCGATCACGGCGGTCAGCTCCTGGTCCGTGAGCGGGGACATGCGCGAATCCGGCGGCACGAGCCGGGTCGCGGCGAGCGGGGTCGGGACGCCCTTCGGCGAGAGGACGGTGATCAGGGCCTCGCCGATGCCCAGCGATGTGATCGTCTTCTCGACGTCGTAGTGCTTCGTCACCGGGAACGTCCGGGCGGTCTTGCGGAGCGCGTCGGCGTCGTCCGGCGTGAAGGCCCGCAGCGCATGCTGGATGCGGTTGCCGAGCTGCGACAGGACCGAGGCCGGGACGTCCGTCGGCGCCTGGGTCACGAAGTACACGCCCACGCCCTTCGACCGGATCAGCCGAGCCGTCCGCTCGATCTGCTCCATGAGTGCATCGGACGCGTCGTCGAACAGCAGATGAGCCTCGTCGAAGAAGAACGCCAGTTTCGGCTTCGGCACGTCGCCGATCTCGGGCAGCGACTCGTAGAGCTGGGCCAGCATCCAGAGCACGAACGTCGAGAACAGCCGCGGCTTGTCCATGACGTCCGAGACCTCGAGGAGCGTCACGATCCCGCGCCCGTCGAGCCCGGTGCGGAGGAGCTCGTTGACGTCGAACTCGGGCTCGCCGAAGAACGTGTCGGCGCCCTCCTGCTCGAGCGTCACGATCGCCCGCAGAATCACGCCGAGCGAGGCGGGGCTGATGCCGCCGAGGTCCTCCAGCACCGCCTCGCCCTCGTCCGAGCCGAGGAACTTGAGGGTTGTCCGCAGGTCGGCCAGGTCGAGGAGCGGTAGGTTCTGGTCGTCGCAGTAGCGGAAGACGAGCGACAGGATCGAGGTCTGCGTCTCGTTGAGGTCGAGGACCTTGCCGAGCAGCAACGGCCCGAAGCTCGAGACGCTCGCCCGGACGTGCGCGCCGCGGTTGCCCGAGAGCGACAGGATCTCGACGGGGTGGCCGGACGCCTTGAACGGCCAGTTCATCGACCTGCAGCGGTCGGCGATCTTCGGGTCGTCGGGATCGCCCGGTGCGCCGATGCCGGACAGGTCGCCCTTGACGTCCACGGCGAACACCGGAACGCCGAAATCGGACAGCTGCCCGGCGAACAGCTGGAGGGTCTTGGTCTTGCCGGTGCCGGTCGCGCCGGCGATCAGCCCGTGCCGGTTGACCCGCGCCAGCGCGAGCTGGACACGCACGTCCGACAGGATCTCGTCGCCGAGGATCGGCGAGCCCAGCACGATCGCCGGCTCCTCGAGGGCGTAGCCGCCGGCCATCTCGTCGCGAAACGCCTTGTCCACCCCGTCCTCCACGACGCGTCGCCGGCCCGTGCCGGCGGACTGACATGATCGCACCGTCGGCGCCCGGGCCCACGCGATGCCGATTCGACGCGCCCGTCTATGCTGCGGGTCAGGCCCGCCCGGGCCGGCGCGACAACGGGCCATACGCCCTCGACCGAGGACACGGCCAGGAGGAGTTGGACATGCGCATCGAGGAAGTCGAGGGGATCGGCGCGGTCACCGCGCGGAAGCTCGCCGAGGCCGGCTGTCAAACCACGGACGACCTGCTGAAGCTGGGCGCGACCGCGAGCGGCCGAGAGAAGCTCGCCGCGGCGACGGGCGTCTCGGCCAGCCAGATCCTGAAGTGGTGCAACCACGTCGACCTGATGCGGATCGACGGGGTCGGCTCCGAGTACGCCGACCTGCTCGAGGCCGCGGGGGTCGACTCGCCGGCCGAGCTGGCGCAGCGCAACGCGGCCAACCTCGCTGCGACGTTCCAGGAGATCGACGCGGCCCGCCCGAACTGGATCCGCCGCCTGCCCTCGCAGGGGATGATCGAGGGCTGGATCGCCCAGGCGAAGACCATGGAGAAGGTCCTCAGCCACTGATCCCCGAGCGTTCCCGCGGCGGGCCGTCCGAAGCGGGCGGCCCGTCGCTGCTGATTCCTGGCCGGGCCGCGGCGTGCCCGGGCGACGTCGCGGCACGCCTGCCGGTGCGGCCATGCACCGGACCCCCAGGCTCGGCAGCGAGTCAGCTCGCGCCCCGCGGTGTGGTCAAGCACCGATTTGACAGGTTTTGGGTCGTGCGGATGGTCCGCGGCGGTGCCTCGAGAGGCTACGAGGCCCGCTCGTAGCTTCCGAAAACCCGGATCATGGTGGTGCAGGCCGCCAGGTCCGAGAGCGCTGCCGCGCACTCGGGGTCGTCCTGGTGCGCGTCGAGGTCCGCCCAGAACACGTACTCCCAGGCCGCGGTCCGGCTCGGTCGTGACTCGAGCTTCGAAAGGTTGATCCCGCGGGCGGCGAAGACCCGGAGGGCCGCGAGGAGCGTGCCCGGCTCGTTCCGAACCCCGAACGCGACGGTCGTGCGGTACGGGGTGCCGTCGACCGGCGCAGGCTGCCCCGGGGCACGCAACGCGGTGACGACGAACCGGGTCCGGTTGTCGGGCACGTCCTGGATCCCTTCGGCGAGGATCGTGAGCCCGAACCGCTCCGCGGCCCGCCGCGACAGGACAGCGGCGGCGCCGGGCTCGCCGCTGTGCGCGATGAGCTTGCCCGCGCCCGCGGTGTTGTACGTGGTCAGGAGCGCCCACGGCCGCCCGCGCAGGAAGCGCTCCGCCTGCCCCAGCGCCTGGATGTGCGAGTAGACCCGGACGACATCCTCGATTCGGACGCCGGACGCCGCCGCAAGGCAGAGCGCGACCGGGACGACGACCTCGCGGACGATCTCGTGGTCGAACTCGAGCAGGAGGTCGTAGGTCTCGCGGATTGAGCCGTTGACGAGGTTCTCGATCGGCAGGACGGCCGCGCCGGCCCGCCCGTCCGCGACCGCCTCGAATGCCTCGCGGAAGCCCCCGACCGACAGCCGCTCCGCGCCCTCGCCGAACGCGGCCACCACCGCGTCCTCCGCGAACGCCCCGGGCTCCCCCGAATACGCGACCGGTCGATTCATGGGACCGGCAACAGCGAGCTGACGCGGCCCACTTCTCGCGAGTACCTATCCGACCCAGGGAAGATCCGTCTTCGCCGACTTGTCGAGCTCGCCGCGGCGGCCGTGATGCTGCTCGGTGGTCCGCCGTCGACTCTTCCCCGCCTCCTCGGCGGCGCCCTCCCAGTGCTCCTCCGCGAGCATCGCGTTGAGCGCCTCGATGTAGGCCTCGATCGAGGCCGCGATGATGTTCGTCGAGCGGGCGGTGCCGTTGTAGAGGCCCTCGCCGCGGGCGCCCTCGGCGCCCTCGGGCGGCTTGACGGCGACGATGGCGATGCCCTCGGCCTCGGAGTTCTCCGCGAGGGCGTGGACGTCGAAGCCGACCAGCCGCGGGTGGCCCTGGAGGACGTCGGCGAGCGCCTTGTCGACCGCCTTGAACAGCGCGTCGATGGTGCCGTTGCCCTCGGCCGAGGCGCGCCAGTGGTGGTCGCCCGCCTCGATCACGACCGCGCCGCGGCTCTGGACGTTCGAGCCGGACGTGACCGTCCAGCGCGTCAGGTGGAGCGCCGGTCGCGCGTCGGGTCGGGTCCGTGTTGCAGCCTTGGTCATGCGTGCACCTCGCCGGAGATCAGGGTCGTGAAGTGGCGTTCGTCGCGCCGCCGGAGCTCGCCGGCGCCCTTCCAGATCGCGTACTCGAGCGAGTCGGCCAGCGCCGTCGCCGAGGCCGCGATGATGTTCGTGTCGGAGCCCATGGTCGACCATTCGAGCGCCCCGTCGGTCGATTCGATCGTCACCCGCGTCCGCGCGCCCGTGGCGGCCCCCGAGTCGAGGATGCGGACCTTGTAGTCGTACAGGTGGACCCGGTCGAGGATCGGGTAGAACGCCCGGAGGGCCTTGCGCAGCGCCGCGTCGAGGGCATTCACGGGGCCGTTGCCGTCCGCGGCCGTGTGGAGGATCTCGCCGTCGACCTCGACCTTGACGGTCGCCTCGGCCCGGAGGGGAGCATCGGCGCGCTGCTCGACGAGGCACGTGTAGTCGACGATTCGGAACGGCGGCCGGTAGTTGGCCTGGTGACGCCGGATCAGCAGCTCGAACGACGCCTCGGCGCCCTCGAACGACAGGCCGTCGTGCTCCAGCTGCTTGATGAGGCCCGAGAGCTGCGCCGGGTCGACCACGCCATCC
This sequence comes from Binatia bacterium, assembly GCA_035574535.1. GTDB lineage: Bacteria > Chloroflexota > Limnocylindria > Limnocylindrales > CSP1-4 > UBA5189. Next base: position 5,652 of record DATLYV010000082.1, on the reverse strand, counting down.
AGGTGGTGGCCGAGCTGCTCCGCGCGGATCCGGGTGTTCGCCCGGCCGCCGAGCTCGGAGACGACGAGGCGCCCCTCGTTCCCGACCGCGGCCGGATCGATGTGCTGGTAGCTCCGCTCGACCTTCGCGACCGCCGCGCCGTGCACCCCGCCCTTGTGCGCGAACGCCGAGCGCCCGACGTACGGCTGCCAGTCGTTCGGGGCGACGTTGGCGATCTCGGCGACGCTCCGGGACAGCTCCGTCAGGGCGGCCAGCTGGCCGCCGCCTGCCGGCGCGAGCGGGAGGTCCGTCTTGAGCGCCAGGCCGGCGAGCACGCTGACCATGTTGGCGTTGCCGCAGCGCTCCCCGTAGCCGTTGATCGTCGCCTGGACGTGCCGGACACCCGCCTGCACGGCGGCGAGGGAGTTGGCGACCGCGAGCTCGGCGTCGTTGTGGGTGTGGATGCCGAAGGTGACGTCTGCGGCGCGGTCGTAGGTCGCCACGACGGCCCGCGTCTCCTCGAGGATCCGGAGCAGCTCGTCCGTCAGCGTGCCGCCGTTGGTGTCGCACAGGACGAGGGTGCGGGCGCCGCCCTGGAGCGCGGCCTGGAGGGTCGAGAGCGCGTAACGGGGGTTCGCCTTGTAGCCGTCGAAGAAGTGCTCGGCGTCGTAGACCAGCTCGCGCCCCTCCTCGACGATCAGCCCGACGCTCTCCGCGATCATCTCGAGGTTCTCCTCGAGGCTCGCGCCGAGGACCTCGGTGACGTGGAGCTCCCAGCTCTTGCCGAAGATCGTCACGACCGGCGTCTCGGCGCGGAGGAGCTCGGTCAGATTCGGGTCGGTGCGGGCGGTGTTCGAGCGATGGCGGGTCGAGCCGAAGGCCGCGAGCTTCGCGTTCGACCAGGTCATGCCGCGGGCGGCCTTGAAGAACTCGATGTCCTTGGGGTTCGAGCCCGGCCAGCCGCCCTCGATGTAGGGCATGCCGTACTCGTCGAGGAGGCGCGCGATCCGCAGCTTGTCCGCGAGGGACAGCGTGATGTTCTCGCCCTGCGTGCCGTCGCGCAGGGTCGTGTCGTAGAGGACGACCGGCCTGGTGTCAGTCATGGGCGGCTCCTGCTGCCGCGCGGCGGCCTGCCTCGATGGCGCCGGGCTGGTGGCCCGGAAGCTGCGACGGCCCTGCTCCGAACCGGGCCACGAGCCGGACTTCAACGGCGCTCATACCGGCACAGCCGCTTCCAGCCGGTCGATGACGGCGGTCGTGAACGCCGTCGTGCCGACGACCACGAGCCCGTCGTCCGGATCGTCCGCAGGGGCGAGGTCGCCGGTGCGCCAGCCCGCGTCGAGGGCGGCCGACACGGCCGATTCGATCGCGTCGGCCACGTCCTGCCGGCCGAAGGACGACGCGAAGAGCATCGCCGCCGAAAGGATCGTCCCGATCGGGTTCGCCCGGTCCTGCCCGGCGATGTCCGGCGCGGACCCGTGGATCGGCTCGTACAGCCCGAACGTCCCGCCGTGGCGGTTCTGCCGGTCCGACAGCGAGGCGGACGGCAGCATCCCGAGTGAGCCCGCGAGGACGGCCGCCTCGTCCGACAGGATGTCGCCGAACAGGTTCTCCGTGACGATCACGTCGAACGCCGCCGGCTGCTTCACGAGCAGCATCGCGCACGAGTCGACGAGCTGGTGGCTGACCTCGACGTCGGGCATCCGCGGGCGCTCCTCGTCGACGATCCGGCGCCACAGCCGGGAGGTCGCGAGGACGTTCGCCTTGTCGACGCTCGTGAGCCGCCGACGTCGCGCCCTCGCGTAGGCCCCGGCGAGCCGGACGATCCGGCGGATCTCGTCCTCCGTGTACGGCATCGTGTCGACGGCCCGGCGGCCGCCGGGCTCCTGCGCGGCCTCCTCTCGCTCCCCGAAGTACACGCCGCCGGTCAGCTCGCGAACGATCAGGAGGTCGACGCCCTCGAGCAGGTCCGGCCGCAGCGGCGAGGCCGCCGCCAGGGCGGGATGGACCTTCACCGGCCGGAGGTTGGCGAACAGCCCGAGCTCGCCGCGGAGCGCGAACAGCGCCTGCTCCGGTCGGACCAGGGCGGAGGGATCGGACCACGCCGGCCCGCCAACCGCGCCGAGCAGGATCGCGTCGGCCTGGCCGCAGGCCGCGAGGTCCTCGGGCCGGATCGCCACGCCGTACGTGTCGATCGCCGCCCCGCCGACCAGGTACTCCGACCACGCCACGGCGAACCCGAACCGGGACGCGGCGGCGTCCACGACCCGCCGGGCGGCCGCGACGACCTCAGGCCCGACCCCGTCCCCCGGGATGGCCGCGATCCCGTACGTCGTCATCGGGTCACGGAAGCTCCGCCGCGGTCCGCTGTCCGACGAACGCCGGAGAGGCGGGCCCGCCGGCCGTCGAACCGTGGAGCTTGTTGACCGCCACGAGGTACGCCTCGATCGAGGCCTCGATGATGTTCGTGCTCAAGCCGTGGCCAGACACGATCAGCGCGCCCGGGCCCGTGTCCGTCGAGCGCCGCGCCCGCACCAGCACGCGGCCCTGGGCGTCCTCGCCGCCGGAGACCGCCTTGATCTCGTAGGCCTCCAGCTCCGGATGCCAGCCGAACGCGTCCTGCACGGCCTGGTCCACCGCCTCGAAGAGCGCGTCGACGGGCCCATTGCCGATCGCGGCCTTGGCGTGCTCGTCGTCGCCGACCGCGAGCGCGACCATCCCGGTGGCCTTCCCGCCGTGCGACGACGTTACGTTCCAGCCGAGAAGTCGCACCGCCTGGGGCACTTCGGCGACCCGCTGCTCGACGAGCGCCACGAGGTCGTCGTCGGTGACCTCCTTCTTCTCGTCCGCGAGCGCGATCGCCTGGCGGTAGATCTGGTCGAGGGCCTCGCCCTCCAGCTCGAAGCCGAGCTCAGCGAGCTTCGTCTGGAGGCCCTTGCGGCCCGAGAGCTTGCCGATCGTGATCGACGAGCCGGCGAGCCCGACCGACTGGGGCGTCATGATCTCGTACGTCAGCGGGTTCTTGATCACGCCGTCCTGGTGGATTCCTGACTCGTGCGCGAAGGCGTTGCCGCCGACGACGGCCTTGTTCGGCTGCACGGCGAAGCCGGTGAGGTAGCTCACGAGCCGCGAGGCCGCGGTGATGTGCTCCGTGACGATGCCATGGGTGAGCGGCGCGTCGCCCTCCAAGCCGTCCGCCCGGAACTGCGTCGGACGCGTCCGGAGGGCCATCACGACTTCCTCGAGCGAAGCATTTCCGGCGCGCTCGCCGAGGCCGTTGATCGTGACCTCGACCTGGCGCGCCCCGGCCTGGACCGCCGCGAGCGTGTTGGCCGTCGCCAGGCCCAGATCGTTGTGGCAGTGCACGGAGATCGTCGCCTGGCTGCCCAGCAGGTCGACCGTCCGGCCGACGAGCACCGCGAACTCCGAGGGGATCGCGTAGCCGACCGTGTCCGGGATGTTGATCGTGGATGCGCCGGCCTCGACGACGGCCTCGTAGACCTGCAGGAGGAACTCCGGGTCCGTCCGGGAGGCGTCCTCGGCGGAGAACTCGATCTCGACATCCCGCCCGAGCTGCTCGCGCCCGTAGCGGACCCAGCGGACGGCCTCGGCGAGGGCCTGATCGCGGTCCATCCGGAGCTTGTGCTTGAGGTGGATGTCGCTCGTGGCGATGAAGACGTGAAGGTGCGGCTGCTCGGCGACCTTGATCGCCTCGATCGCGCGCTGCGGGTCGCCGTCGCGGCAGCGGGCCAGGGCGGCGACCGCGATCCCGCCCTGCGTCTCCTGGGCGATGCGGCGGACGGCTTCGAAGTCCCCGTCCGAGGCGGCCGGGAAGCCGGCCTCGATGACGTCGACCTTCAGGCGCGCGAGCTGCCGCGCGACCTCGAGCTTCTCCGAGGCCGTGAGGCCCGCGCCGGGCGCCTGCTCGCCGTCGCGGAGGGTCGTGTCGAAGATGCGGACGCGGTCGCGCGGCGCGAGCGGCCCCGAGGGCCGCGGTACGGCGCCGGCCATCAGGAGCCCGTTCCCGCGGTCGCGGGCTTCGGCGCGCTCGTCGCGGCCGCCTGGGCCTCGCCGGCCTGGACCACGACCGGGTTCAGGAACGGCATCTGCGCCCGCAGCTCCGCGCCGACCTGCTCGATCTGGTGGTCGCGGTCGCGCTGGCGCAGCTCCTGGAACTCGCCGCCGCCGGCCTCCTGGACCGCGATCCAGCGGGCCGCGAAGGCGCCCGACTGGATGTCCGCGAGGACGTCCTTCATCGCGGCCTTCACGCCCTCGGCGACGCGCGGCCCGGAGACGTAGTCGCCGTACTCCGCGGTGTCGCTGACGCTGAAGCGCATGAAGTTGAGGCCGCCGCGGTACATCAGGTCGACGATCAGCTTCAGCTCGTGCATCGTCTCGAAGTACGCGAGCTCCGGCTGGTAGCCGGCCTCGACGAGCGTCTCGAAGGCCGCCTTGATGAGCGCCGACACGCCCCCGCAGAGGAGCGCCTGCTCGCCGAACAGGTCGGTCTCCGTCTCCTCCTTGAACGTCGTCTCGAGGACGCCGGCGCGCGTCGCTCCGATCGCCCGGGCGTAGGCCAGGACGCGGGCCCGGGCCGTGCCGGTCGCGTCCTGCTCCACCGCGAAGAGGGCCGGCACGCCCGCGCCGGAGACGTACACCGACCGCAGCAGGTGGCCCGGCCCCTTCGGGGCGACCATCCCGACGTCGACACTCGGGCCCGGCTTGATCCGCTCGAACCGGATGTTGAAGCCGTGGGCGAACATCAGGAGCGCCCCGGGCTTGAGGTTCGGCTCGATCTCGGCGTCGTACACGGCCTTCTGTGCCGTGTCCGGGACGAGGAGCATCACCACGTCCGCCTGGCGGGTCGCCTCGGCGACGGTCTCGACCCGGAAGCCCGCCTCCTGGGCGAGCGGCCGGCTCTTGGAGCCCTCGGCCAGCCCGACGATCACGTCCACGCCGGAGTCCCGAAGGTTCTGGGCGTGGGCGTGGCCCTGCGACCCGTAGCCGATGACGGCGACCATCTGGCCCGCGAGGGCCGCCGGGTCGACGTCGTTGTCGTAGTACATCCGCGCCGTCATCGTTCGCCGGCCCTCCGCATCGCCCCAGCCACAATGGCCCTCATCGCTTCACCGCCTCCTCGATGGATGACGAGCCGCGGGCCATGACGACCGCGCCCGTGCGAACCAGCTCCTTGATCCCGAAGTCGCGCACGCACGCGACGAAACTGTCGACCTCCGCCTCGCTGCCGGTGACCTCGGCGATGACCGAGTCCGGCGAGACGTCCAGCACCCGCCCCCGGGTCAGCTCGATGAGCTTGAGCACGTCGGCGCGGTTGGAATCGGAGACCTTGACCTTCACGAGCGCCAGCTCGTGCTCGACCTTCGGCTCCGCGGTGACGTCCTGGACCTTCAGGACGTCGATCAGCCGGTAGAGCTGTTTGATCGCCTGCTCGACCGCCACGTCGTCGCCGTGGAGGCTGATCGTCATCCGGGAGGTGCCGTCACGGTCGGTCCGCGAGACGGCCAGCGAGTCGATGTTGAAGTTCCGCGCCCGCATCAGCGAGGCGACGCGGTTCAGGACGCCCGGTCGGTCGTTGACGATGGCCACGAGCCGGTGGAGCTTCTGGTCGCCGCCGCCCGGCAGCGCGCGCGGCGGCGGCGCCGCGTGGGCGGG
>DATLYV010000081.1:0-2961 GCA_035574535.1 Binatia bacterium | reverse complement strand
GCCGCGTCGTGGCCGCCGAGGCCGCGCTCGCGGAGAGAACGAAGGGCGCCGCCGCGGAGCGTGAGCGCCTGCGGGCGGCCGAGCAGGCCGCGGCCGCCGCCCGCGAGGCGTCCAGGATCGCCGGCGAACGGGCCCGCCTCGCGGAGCGCGACGACGTCGAGGCGCGCCTCGCCCTCGAGGGCCTGCGAGAGCAGCTGCTGGTCGAGCTGGCGGGCCTGGGGACGGTCGGGCTCACGCACCTGCGCGGCGACACCGACACCGCGACCAGCGAGTCGCCGCGACCGGCCGAATCGGCCGCACCGGCCGACCCGGATCGAGCCGCCGACGCGGTTGCCGGCGCCGACTCGGCCGCACAGCCCGCCTCGATCACCGGCGAGGACGTCGAGCCGGACGAGCTCGCGGCCGCCCTGGACGACGCCGCACCCCGCTGGGCTGCCACGGCCCCGCAGGAAGAGCCCCCATCCGCGGGGCGCCTCGCGACGCTGCGCCGCCGCTTCCACGACCTTGGCGCCGTGAACCCCTTCGCGGCCGAGGAGTACGAGGAGGTCAAGGCCCGCCTGGAGACGCTCGAGACACAGCGCCGGGACATCCAGGCCGCGATCGACTCGACCCGGGAGCTCATCGCCGAGCTGGACCGCCTCGTCACCGACCAGTTCCGCCGCACCTTCGAGGCCCTCGAGCGAGCCTTCGACGCGCGCTTCCAGCAGCTCTTCGGCGGCGGCTTCGCCCGCCTGACCCTCACCGACCCCCAGGACCTCACCGCGACCGGCGTCGAGATCACCGCGCGCCCGCCCGGTAAGAAGGCCCAGGCGCTGGCGATGCTCTCCGGCGGCGAGCGTGCCCTCACCGCGGTTGCACTGCTGTTCGCGATGCTGACCGTCCGGCCCGTTCCGTTCTGCGTCCTCGACGAGGTCGACGCGGCCCTCGACGAGGCCAACATCGGGCGTTTCACCGACGCACTGAAGGAGCTTGCCCAGACGACCCAGTGCATCGTCATCACCCACAACCGCGGCACGATCGAGTCGGCCGACGCGCTGTACGGCGTCACGGTCGGCGACGACTCCGCGAGCAAGGTGATCAGCCTCCGGCTCGACGAGGCGACCGCCATGGCCGGACGATCCCGGGACGTCTCGGCCACCAACCGCGGTGGCGGGACGCCCGACGGCGCCGGCGACGGCACTGGCACCGAGCGCACCGGCGCGGCCGCCGGCGCGACACTGGACGGGTGACCGAGCAGGACCAGCGCTCGCGGGAGCTCGACGACGGCCTCCGCCGGAGCCGCGGCGGGTTCATGGCCCGCTTGCGCGGGCTGCTCACCGGGGACCGCGTCTCGCAGGAGACCTGGGACGAGGTCGAGGAGAGCCTGATCGCGGGCGACGTCGGCGCGGCCCTCGCGATGCAGGTGGTGGAGCGGGCCCGCGAGCGGGGCGCGCCGGACGGGGCGATCGCGGCCGTTCGCCGCGAGCTCCTCGGCGTGCTCCTGCCCCGCGAGCCGGACTGGCGACTCGTCCGCCCGGGCGAGGGTCCCTCGGTCGTGCTGGTCGTCGGTGTCAACGGCGTCGGCAAGACCACCACGATCGGCAAGCTCGCCGCCCGCGAGCGGGCCGCGGGGCGGCGCGTCATCCTCGCCGCGGCCGACACGTTCCGAGCCGCGGCCAGCGACCAGCTGCGCGTCTGGGCGGACCGAGCCGGGGCCGCGATGGTCTCCCACGCCGCCGGCGCGGACCCGGCGGCGGTCGTGTACGACGCGCTCGACGCGGCGGTCGCCCGCGGGGCGGACGTCGTCATCATCGACACCGCCGGGCGGCTGCACACCAAGTCCAACCTGATGGACGAGCTGGCCAAGATCCGCCGGGTCATCGAGCGACGGCTGCCCGGCGCCCAGCCGGAGACGCTCCTGGTCATCGACGCGACGACCGGCCAGAACGGTCTCCTGCAGGCCGAGGCGTTCCACGGCACGGTCGGGCTGACGGGGATCGTCCTCACGAAGCTCGACTCGACCGCGCGCGGCGGCATCGTCTTCGCGATCGAGGATCGCCTGGGCGTGCCCGTCCGCTTCGCCGGGGTGGGGGAGCGCGTCGAGGACCTCGTCCCGTTCGATCCCGAGGCGTTCGTCGCGGCGCTGTTCGAGGACGCCGCGTGATCCGCGCCGCGCCACGCCGGTCCCTCGCGAATCTCGCCGCGATCCTGCTCTCGGCGGCCCTCGCGGCGGCCGCGTGCGACGCGCCGCAGGCATCCGCCCGCCCGAGCCCGACGCGCACACCCGAGCCGACGCCGGCGAAGACCACCTACGACCTCTCGACCGACGTCTGGTACGAGGGGCTCGTGGTGCACGTCGGACAGGCGATCGCGATCCTCGACGCCCGCGGCGGCACGATCGACGTGACGATGACGATCGAGAACCCGAACGCAGAGTCGTCGACGCTCGACGCGGCGATCGGCCTGATCGTCGCCGGCCAGCGGATCGAGCCGACGCGCGACTCCCAGGTGCCGTCGATCCCCGCGAAGGAGTCGCGGCTCGCCCTCGTCAGCTTCGAGCTCCAGGCGATCGGCTCCGTGGAGGACGGCGTGCTCGAGATCGGCGCGGATCCGGAGCACGTCGCGAGGGTGCCGTTCACCGAGGCGGGCGGCTCGGCCGTCACCCTCCAGCCGATCGAGATCACGACCGAGGGCCGCGGCAGCGCCGGCGACCTCCGGGTCCAGCTGCGCGGCGGAATCCTGCGCTGGGACCTGCCGGACTGGTCGCTGGAACTGCCCGCGACGACCCAGGCGCTGACGCTGACGTACGACGCGACGTACACGGGCTCGTTCTCGGGCGGCTTCCCGTTCACCAGCGAAAACATCGCGCTCCGCCTCCCGAACGGCGAGGTCGTCGAGACGCGCCGCGACGGCCGGAGCCAGTCGATCGAGCTGATCGGGGCGGGGAAGACGAAGAAGAACCTCATCTCGCGCTTCGAGATC
>DATLYV010000080.1:0-15746 GCA_035574535.1 Binatia bacterium | reverse complement strand
ACGAGCTCGGCTTGGACACGACGGACCGAAAGCTGCTCACGGCGATCGTCCAGAAGTTCGCCTCGGGGCCGGTGGGCGTCCAGGCGCTTGCCGCGGTGCTCGCGGAGGAGGTCGAGACGATCGAGGACGTCTACGAGCCGTACCTGCTGCGCCTCGGGTTCCTCGACCGCACCCCGCAGGGCCGGATCGCCACGGAGGCCGCCCGCGCCCACCTCGCCGGCCTCGGCTACGAGATCCCGCCGCCGCGGCGCGCCGAGCCGGAGATCGTGCCGCTGTGGGAGGAGCCGGGCGCCGGCGAACGCGTGTAGCCGCCATGGACGACTTCGGACCGCTGGGCCGGCTGCTGATCGTCGCCGGCGTGGTGCTGCTGCTGCTCGGCACCGTCCTGGTGCTCGCGCCGCGGATCCCCTTCCTTGGCAACCTGCCGGGCGACATCCGGATCGAGAACGAGAACGTCCGGGTGTTCATCCCGCTGGGCACGATGCTGCTGCTGAGCATTGTGGCGACGATCGTCCTGAACCTCCTCAACCGTTCGCGGTGACCGCGCCGGCACCGAACGCGCCCACGACCAGGGGACCGGCGTTGTTCCAGGTGACCGTCCCGCCGCCGGCCGACGGCAGCACGCGCGCTCGCCGCGGGCGCCTGACGCTGCCCCACGGGGTCGTCGAGACCCCCCAGTTCATGCCGGTCGGCACGAATGCGACGGTCAAGGCCATGTCGCCGGACGACCTGCGGGAAGCGGGCGCTTCGATCGTCCTCGCGAACACCTACCACCTCTACCTCCGGCCGGGCCACGAGCGCATCGCGCGCCTCGGCGGGCTCCACCGCTTCATGGCCTGGGACCGGCCGATTCTCACCGACTCGGGCGGGTTCCAGGTCGTCTCGCTGGCCGAGTGGCGCAGGATCGACGAGAACGGCGCGACGTTCCGGAGCCACATCGACGGCTCGGCCCACCGGCTCACGCCCGAATCGGCCATCGCGATCCAGGAGGCGCTCGGGGCCGACGTGGCGGTCGCGTTCGACCAGCCGGTCTACCCGTCGTCCGCGCGGCGCGTGGTCAAGGACGCGACCGAGCGGACGCATCGCTGGGCCGAGCGCTCGCTTGCCGCGCACACGCGGTCCGACCAGGCGCTGTTCGGGGTCATCCAGGGTGGGCTGGAGCCTGACCTCCGCGAGGCGTCGACGCGGTTGGTCGCGTCGATGCCGTTCGACGGGCTGAACATCGGTGGGCTCGCGGGCGACGAGACGCCGATCCAGCGCCGCGAGACGATCGACCTGGTGGTCGGGCTGCTGGCCGACGATTCCCGGCCGCGCTACCTGATGGGCCTCGGCTCGCCAGCGGACCTGCTCGACGCGGTCGACCAGGGGATCGACCTGTTCGATTCGGTGCTGCCGTCGCGGGTCGCGCGGACGGGGCAGGCGTGGGTGCCGGGAGGGCGGCTGAACCTCAGGAACGCGGCGTTCCTCGACGACCCGCGGCCGCTCGACGAGGCGTGTCCGTGCCTCGCCTGCCGGCAGTTCTCGCGCGCGTACCTCGCACACCTGTTCCGGGCGAAGGAGCTGCTCGGCTACCGGCTGGCCACGATCCACAACCTGACGTTCACGCTCGACTTCATGGCCCGCATCCGCGCGGCGATCGAGGCCGGGCGGTTCGCCGAGTCGATGGCCGAGCTGCGGGTCCGGGCGGGCGGGTCCGGTCGGGTCGAGGGGTCGGCCGTCGGCGGGACCGAGCGTGGCGAGGATGCGACAATTGCCCGGAGATCGGCGGGTGAGCCGGCGTGAAGCGCCGAGCGGTACCGTCCAGCCAACGCGGAGGAAACGTCGATGGGCTCACGGGATCGACCCAGCCGCGAGAAGAAGAAGCCGCCCAAGGACCGGTCCGGCGGACCGAAGGTGCAACCGCTTTCGGAGCCGCCGATGAACGTCGAGGTCATCCGCAAGGAGCGGAAGCCGCGCTGGGACGAGGACAAGGACGAGGGCTGATCGGTCACGCGGGGTTGCGAGCCCCTGCGTGGAAGTCGGGGCTCGAGCTCAGTAGGGGAGCGTGACGATGGCGGTCGATACGAACGGGCGTGCCGTGGCAGAGCGCGGGCGCGCGGTTGACCAGGCGATCCTGGCGATCGAGAAGCAGTTCGGCAGCGGGGCGATCATGCGCCTCGGCTCGGCCGAGAAGCAGCAGGTCGACACGATCCCCACGGGCTCGATCGCCCTGGACCTCGCGCTCGGCGTCGGCGGCGTGCCACGCGGCCGGATCGTCGAGATCTTCGGCCCGGAGTCGTCCGGCAAGACCACGCTCTGCCAGCACGTCATCGCCGAAGCCCAGAGGAAGGGCGGCGTCGCCGCGTTCATCGACGTCGAGCACGCGCTTGATCCGGGCTATGCCCGGGCGTGCGGCGTGAACGTCGACGAGCTGCTCGTGAGCCAACCCGACACGGGCGAGCAGGCGCTCGAGATCACCGAGACGCTGATCCGCTCGGGCGGGATCGACGCGATCGTCGTCGACTCCGTGGCGGCCCTCGTGCCGCGCGCCGAGATCGAGGGCGAGATGGGCGACTCGTTCGTCGGCATCCAGGCGCGCCTCATGAGCCAGGCGCTCCGGAAGCTGACCGGCGCCGTGAGCCGCTCGAACACGGCGCTGATCTTCACGAACCAGCTGCGCGAGAAGATCGGCGTCATGTTCGGCAACCCCGAAACGACGCCGGGCGGCCGCGCACTGAAGTTCTACGCGAGCGTCAGGATGGACATCCGGCGGGTCGAGACGATCAAGTCCGGCCAGGACTCGGTCGGCAACCGGGTGCGCGTCAAGGTCGTGAAGAACAAGGTCGCGCCGCCGTTCCGCGTCGCCGAGTTCGACGTGATGTACGGCGAGGGCATCTCCCGCGAGGGCGGGCTGCTCGACGTCGGCGTCGCGATGGACGTCGTCAACAAGACGGGCGCCTGGTTCACCTACGAGGAGACGCGGCTCGGCCAGGGTCGCGAGGCGGCCAAGGACTTCCTGAAGCAGAACGAGGCCATCGCCGCGGACATCGAGGCGAAGATCCGGGCCAAGGTCGCCGGCGGCGATGCCGCGGTGCCGGTCGAAGGCATCGAAGAGGCGGAGTAGCGCGGCGTGATGCCCACCGCCTGCTGCGTTGGCCGCTCCGGGCCGGGCCGCAGGCACCCCAACGTGCGCTCGGCCCCGGGTAGCGCGTCCGTCTTGCATCCGGCTGGCCTGACGCCGCGCTAGACGACCAGGTTCTTGGAGATCGTCACGCTGCGCTCGACGGCGATCGACGAGCGGACCGGCGAGATCGCGGCCGCGCATGCCGCCGCATTCCAGGAAGACCCGGACGCGGTGCTGCGGCGGCTGCGGGATGCGACGCTGCCGACGGAGATCGTGCGCGGCGTCGACCAGTCCTCGCCGCGCGGCCCGTTCGTCCTGGCCCGCGACCTCGCCGGCAGGGCGGTCAGCGGTGTCTCCGGCTGCGCGGGCGCGACGGGATGAACGTCCGGCGGCGGCAGCGGTCCCTGGAGGCCCGGCGGGCCGAGCACGCCGAGGTCACCGATCCGTCGCTCGTGCTGGAGGCCGCGCTGCGGCTCCTCGAGGCGCGGCAACGGTCCGCGGCGGAGGTGCGCCGGCGGCTCCTGCAGCACGGCTACCGCGCGGACCTGGTCGAGGGATGCCTCGACCGGCTCGGCGAGCTCGGGATCATCGACGACGCGGCGTTCGCGCGGGCCTGGGTGGAGTCGCGCGATCGCGCGCGCCCGCGTGGCGAACGCGCGCTGCGGCAGGAGCTGCGCACGAAGGGCATCGACCGGGCGGTGATCGACGAGGCGCTCGAGGAGCGCGAAATGGAGCGGCCGAACGCCGACGCCGAGGCGGCGCGCCGGCTTCTGGATCGGCACGCGTCGGCCCTCGCGCGCGTGCCCGACCCGCTGGCCCGCCGCCAGCGGGCCTACGCGCTGCTCGCGCGCAACGGCTTCGACCCGGAGATCGCGGCCGAGCTGGCGCGGACGGTCGTCTAGCGCCCGCGAGGCCGGACCCGCAGCCACGCAGTCGTCTCGCCGCGCGCCGAATAACCCAGTCGACGATCGAGGCGATTCCATCCCTGCGCGACCGGAACCGGTCAGCGGGCGCGGCGCCAGCGAGCACGCCGGCGCTGGGCGGTCGGTCGAGTAGTACGCTAGCGCGAGGCTCGTCCGGCGATCCGGCCCATCCGGCACCAGACGGGACCTCGACGAAGACAACGCGTCCGGCCGCCCAAATCCGGCCGGATGGGAGGACGAAGATGGACAACCTCGCCGTCGTGATTGCGGCGCTGGTGGGCCTTGCCGTTGGCGTCGGCCTGGGGTTCCTCGCGCGGAACCGCCTTGCAAGCCAGGAGCTGAAGGTCGCCCACGAGAAGGCCGCGCGGATCGTCGCCGATGCCCGGGCGCAGCAGAAGGATCTCATCCTCGAGGCGAAGGAGGAGAAGATCCGCCTCGCCCAGGAGGCCGAGGAGGAGGCGCGCGAGCGGCGGGCCGAGATCGCGAACCTCGAGCGCCGGCTCCACGCCCGCGACGAGCAGCTCGACCAGCGGGCCGACATGCTCGAGCAGCGCGACCGGAAGCTGCTCGAGAAGCAGATCGAGCTCGACAAGCAGCGCGAGGACCTGGACAAGCTCAACCAGGAGCGCGTCGCGGCCCTCGAGCGGGTCAGCGGGCTCTCGGCGGAGGACGCCAAGGGCATGCTTCTCGAGGCCATCCGCGAGGAGGCCGAGCGCGATGCCGTGAAGCTCGCCCGCTCGATCGAGCGGCGGGCCCGCGAGGAGGCGACTGACAAGGCCCGCGACATCATCCTCACGGCCATGCAGCGCGTCGCCGCGGATCACACCGCGGAGCACACGGTCACGGTCGTCCATCTGCCGAACGACGAGATGAAGGGCCGGATCATTGGCCGCGAGGGCCGCAACATCCGGGCCCTCGAGCAGGCGACCGGCGTCGACCTGATCATCGACGACACGCCGGAGACGGTCGTGCTCTCGGGCTTCGACCCGGTTCGCCGCGAGATCGCGCGGATCGCGCTGACGAAGCTCATGGGCGACGGCCGCATCCACCCTGGCCGGATCGAGGAAGTCGTCGCGAAGGCCCGCGCCGAGGTCGACCTCGTCATCCGCCAGGCCGGCGAGCAGGCCGCCTATGACGCCGGGGTGCCGGGGCTGCCGTCGGACATCCTGAAGCTGCTCGGCCGGCTGAAGTACCGGACGTCGTACGGGCAGAACGTGCTCGTCCACTCGGTCGAGACGGCCAACCTCGCGGCGACGATCGCGTCGGAGATGGGCGGGGTCGACGTGATGGCCGCCAAGCTGGGTGGCCTGCTCCACGACATCGGCAAGGCGGTCGACCACGAGGTCGAGGGGCCCCACGCGGCCATCGGCGCGCAGATCGCCCAGAAGGCCGAGCTGCCGTTCAAAGTGGTCAACGCGATCGCCGCGCACCACCAGGAGGTCGAGTACGCCTGCCTCGAGGCACCGATCGTCCAGGTCGCCGACGCGATCAGCGCGTCACGCCCCGGCGCTCGCGGCGAGACGATCGAGACCTACGTCAAGCGCCTCGAGGACCTGCAGGCGATCGCCGAAAGCTTCAGCGGGGTCGACAAGTCGTTCGCCGTGCAGGCCGGGCGCGAGGTCCGGATCCTCGTCCGGCCCGAGGAGATCGACGACCTCTCCGCGACGAGGCTCGCCCGCGACATCGTCAAGAAGATCGAGGAGTCGCTGACCTACCCGGGCCAGATCAAGGTCACGGTCATCCGGGAGACCCGCGCGGTCGAGTACGCGAAGTAGGGCGCTGGTCTCGGCGCGCGCGGTCGCGGAGGGGGTCAGCCGCCGCGGCCCGCCCGCCACTCAAAGCCCGTGAGCACCGCGAGGACCAGGTCGGCGAGGGTGTTGAGCACGTAGCCGCCCTCCTGGACGAAGACCGTCGGGAGCCCGAGGCCGCCCAGGCGCACGCCCGCGGCCGCGAACCCCTCCCGCGAGATTCGTAGCGGCGCGGCCTCGTCCTCCGCGGCCGCGTCCACGCCCAGCGAGACGACCACGGCATCCGAGCCGTGGGCCCAGACCTTCTCGAGCAGCCGATCGAGCGCCGCCAGCCACGGCCCATCGCCGCTGCCGGCCGGGAGCGGCTCGTTGAGCGTGAAGCCGCGGCCGGCGCCGCCGCCGCGCTCGTCGGCGTAGCCGACGTAGTGCGGGAACCAGCCGTCGCCCGGGTCGACGTGGACGGACGTGTAGAGGACGTCCGGGCGGTCCCAGAAGATCTCCTGCGTGCCGTTGCCCTGGTGGGCGTCGATGTCGACGATCGCGACCCGGTCGAGCCCACGGTTCCGGAGGCGCTGGGCCGCCGCGGCCGCGTTGTTGAAGTAGCAGGAGCCACCGAAGAAGCCGGGGCCGGCATGGTGCCCCGGCGGCCGGACGGCGGCGTAGGCGGCGGGGGCGCCGTCGGCGACGAGGTCGGCGGCGTGGACGGCGGCGTGGACGGCCGCGCAGGCCGCGTCGAACGTGTTCTCGCTGAGGAGCGTCATCGTGTCGACCGCGTAGAGCCCGAGCTCGGCCCGGATCGTGGCCGGCCGGCGGCCCTTCCGCATCCGGGCGATGAACCCCGGGTTCGCGAACAGGTACCCCGTGACGTGTGGCTGGCCCGGGTTCTCGAGGTGGCCCTCCGCGACCCAGGCGTCGTAGGCGCGGCGCATGAAGTCGACGAAGTCGGCGTCGTGGACGGCGAGGATCGGGTCGAGGCCGAGGTCGGGCGGTTCGATGATCCGCGCGCCGGCCGCCGACATGCCAAGCCGAAGCACGTCGCCGCGCTCCGGCTCCTCGTCGCCCGGCTCCCGAACGCCGAGCCAGTAGCCGCCGTGCGGCGCGTGCCCACGGTGGCGCGACGACCACACGACCGGCATCGCGAGCTGGCGGCGGCCGAGGATCTCGTCGAGCGATGGCTGCGTGGGCTGCATGCCTCGAACGGTAGCGGGCGGAAGCGTCGGCGCGATGGGTTGTCAGTCCGTCGTCCGCCGACATCGGCAGGCCGATCGCGATGGTAGGCTGCCCGGGCATGCCGACCGACCACCCTCAGCAGCGGGCCGCGGGGCGCGTCCGACTCGGCAACCCGGCGAACGGGGGCGCGCCACGGCCCCCCGGCGCGTGCCGGATCCTCATGATCGGCGACGTCATCGGCAAGCCCGGCCGCCAGGCGGTCGAGGCGATGCTGCCGGCGCTCCGCGAGGAGCGCTCGATCGACTTCGTCACCGCCAACGGCGAGAACCTCGCCGGCGGAATGGGCCTCACGCCCTCGACCGCGGACGCGTTGTTCGCCCACGGCGTGGACGTCATCACGTCCGGGAACCACATCTGGGACAAGAAGGAGATCATCCCGGTCCTGGACCAGCACGAGCGGATCCTTCGTCCGCTCAACTACGGCTCGCACGGCGTGCCGGGCCGAGGGTGGGGGACGTACCAGGCGCTCGACGGAACCGACCTCGCGGTCATCAACCTCCAGGGCCGCACGTACATGCAGCCGATCGAGAACCCGTTCCTCGAGGCCGACCGGCTGTTCGACGAGGCGAGCGAGCCGCTCCCGCCGGTCCGCCTGGTCGACTTCCACTGCGAGATCACGTCGGAGAAGACCGCGCTGGGCGTCTACCTCGACGGGCGCGTCTCCGCGGTCGTGGGGACCCACACGCACGTGCCCACGGCCGACGAGCGAATCCTGCCCCAGGGCACGGCCTACCAGAGCGACCTCGGGTGTACGGGCGGGGCGTGGTCGATCATCGGGTTCGCGCCCGAATCGGTGCTGCCGCGGTTCCTGACCGGCCTGCCGACACGGTTCGAGGTCGCGGACGGGCCGGTCGTGCTGAATGCGGCGATGATCGACGTCGATCCGGCAACGGGGCGGGCGCTCGCGATCGAGCGGGTCCAGCGGGTCTGGGAGGAATGAGCGAGCGTCAGCGTGTGGCGGGACCCGTCGCGGGACCCGTCGCGGGCCCCGACGGCGAAAGCGGGCGCTCCGCCCCCGTGCCCGCACCTGACGGCCACGGCGCCCCCGGCATCGCGGGCCACCCGGGCGAGGCACCCGCCGAGGACCCCGGCGCGAAGCGCCACCACGCGTCAGCTGCCGGCTTCGTCCCGCCGGAGCGGGCGACGATCGATCTGCACACGCATACGCTCCGGTCGGACGGGCTGCTGACGCCGGCGGAGCTCGTTGCGGCGGCGGCGGCGGTCGGGATCCGGATCCTGGCCATCACGGACCACGACACGCTGGCCGGGGTGCGCGAGCTGCGCCGCGACGGCAGCATCCCGGCGAGGCTGGAGGTCGTCCCGGGCATCGAGATCAACAGCGTGCTCGGCGAGGAGCGGCGCGAGATCGGCGAGGGCGAGGTGCACGTCCTCGGCCTCGGTGTCGACCCGGACGACGACGACCTCGAGGCCGCCCTCGCGCAGCAGCGGAACGCGCGCCGCGTCCGGTTCGAGCGGATGATCGGGAAGCTGCGAGCCCTCGGGCTGCCGGTCGACGCGGCGCTCGAGACCCTCCCGACGACGAGCGACGAGGACGCGCTCGGCCGGCCGCGCATCGCCCGGGCGATGATCGCAGCGGGCTACGTCTCGAGCGTCGAAGAGGCGTTCGACCTGCACCTCTCGCGGGGCCGGCCGGCGTACGAGCCGCGCCTCGGCCTGGGCCCGATCGATGCCATCCGCGCCATCCGCGCCTCCGGCGGGCTGCCGTCGCTCGCGCACTTCGCCGAGGCGCCGGAGCACCTCGGGTTCCTGCGCGAGCTGGTCGACGCGGGGCTCGGCGGCCTCGAGGTCCACTACCGCGCCTACGACGTCAAAACGGTCCGGGCATTGCGCGCGATCGCCAACGACCTCCGACTCGTCATCACCGGCGGCAGCGACTACCACGGCGACGGCGAGGCCTACGACGAGGCCCACGCGCAGCTGTGGTTCCCGTCCGACCTGGAGGGGCAGCTCCGTGAGGGTCTCGGCGCGGCCCGCGCCGCGCACGTCTGAGGACGCCGCGCGACCCCGGCTTCGAGCGCGTCTGCCTTCAGCGCGGCAGGCCTCCGACGCCTACTTCCGGAGCTTCGGGTCCTCGAGCGACGGGCGCAGGTGGATCGGCTCGGTGCGCGTGCGGCGGAGACGCAGGTTCAGCAGCTCGACGAAGACGCTGAATCCCATCGCGAAGTAGATGTAGCCCTTCGGGATGTGGACGTCGAAGCCGTCCGCGACGAGCGACATGCCGATCAGCAGCAGGAAGCTCAGGGCCAGCATCTTGACGGTCGGGTGGCGCTCGACGAAGGCCGAAAGGGGACCCGAGGCCACCAGCATCACGGCGATCGCGATGACGATCGCGATGATCATGACCGGGATGTCGTCGGCCATGCCGACCGCGGTGATGACCGAGTCGAGCGAGAAGACGATGTCGAGTAGCCCGATCTGGACGATCACGCTGCCGAACGTCGCGGCGGCGCGGCGGCCGTTCCCGTCCTCGGCCGGCTCGTCGCCCTCGAGGGCGTGGTGGATCTCCGCCGTCGCCTTCCACAGCAGGAAGAGCCCGCCGCCGATCAGGACGAGGTCACGGCCGGAGAACTCGAAGGCGCCGATCGTGAGGAACGGCTGGGTCAGCCCGATGATGAAGGAGATCGTCAGGAGCAGCAGGACGCGCATGATCAGCGCGGCGCCGAGGCCGATCGTCCGGGCACGGGCCCGCTCGGACTCCGGGAGCCGCCCCGTGAGGACCGAGATGAAAACGATGTTGTCGATCCCGAGAACGATCTCGAGGACCGTCAGCGTCAGCAGCGCGATCCACGCGTCCGGCTCGGTGATCCAGGACAGGAACTCCATTGCCGGGAAGTGTGCCGGACGGGCGGGCCTCGTGTCTGGCGACCCGCGGGTCGGCGGTCACGCGGTCGGCGATCGAGAGCCGAGCGGTACCATGCCGCGACCATGACGATCACCCGGGATCCGGTTCGGGGCCGCGCCCTGCCGATGCTCGAGGTCGCGCCGCCGCCGCCGAGCGCGGCGCGCCAGGGCGTGCCCGTCGACGACGTGGTCGCCGAGTTCCGGCCCGAATCTCGCGCCCTGCCCCGGTTCTATGTCTGGACCCTCGGCTGCCAGATGAACCGCAGCGACTCCGAGGAGATGGCCGGGCGCCTCCTGGCCGCGGGCTGCGCCGAGGCGCCGTCGATGGACCAGGCGGATCTCGTCGTCATCAACACCTGCGCGATCCGCGAGGCCGCGGAGGCGAAGGTCATCGGGCGGCAGGGGGAGCTGGCACGCCTGAAGTCCGTTAACCCATCGATGCGCGTGGTCATGACCGGCTGCGCGGTTCGCGAGATGGACCACGAGCGGCTCGGGAGGCGCTTCCCCGCTGTCGACCTGTTCCTGCGGCCGGACCAGGAGCCCGAGCTGGTCGACCGGCTGGGGCTCGCGTCGGCCCAGGGGCCGGTGGGCATCGTCGGGGCGACGACGGTGGTCGGGCGGACGCCGGTCGGCGTCGCGGATCGGCTGTCGGGCACGCGGGCCGCCGCGGTCGCCGCGGGCGCCGTTGCCCGCCATTCGAACGTCAGCGCCTGGCTGCCGATCATCTACGGCTGCGACAAGACGTGCACCTATTGCATCGTGCCGTTCAGTCGCGGCCCGGAGCGGAGCCGGCCCTTCGACGACGTCCTCGAGGAGGCACGCGGCCTCGCGGCCCAGGGGTTCCGGGAGGTCACGCTCCTCGGCCAGAACGTCAACTCGTACGGCCACGACCTCGCGCCCGAGCCCCGCTTCGCGCACATCGCGACGGAGCGCTGGGCGGGCCGGCGCCTCGACCTCGGGTCGCGTCCGGACCTCGCGGAGCTCATCCGGGCCATCGACGGGCTGCGCACCGCGGACGGCGCGAACGCCATCCCGCGCCTGCGGTTCATCACCTCGCACCCGTGGGACCTCTCGGATCGGCTGATCGAGGCGATGGCCGAGTGCCCGTCGGTGTGCGAGGCGCTGCACCTGCCCGTGCAGTCGGGCGACGACGCGATGCTCAGACGGATGGGCCGGCAGTACACGATCGAGCACTACCTGGAGCGGCTCGACCGCATCCGGGAGGCGATCCCGGACGTTGCCATCTCGACGGATGTGATCGTCGGGTTCTGCGGGGAGACGGAGGCGCAGTTCCAGTCGACGCTGCGGCTGCTCGAGCGGGTCCGCTACGACCAGGTGTTCGCGGCGGCGTACTCCGAGCGCCCCGGCACGCCCGCGACGCGGCTGGCGGACGACGTGCCCGCTGACGTCAAGCGGCGCCGCCTGAACGAGCTGTTGGCGCTCCAGGAGCCGATCGGGCTCGGGCGGAACCGGGCCTGGCTGGGCCGGACGGTCGAAGTCCTCGTCGACGCGATCGTCCCGCCGCGCTCGCACGACCACCAGGACGCTGACGAGCCGATCGTGCTCGCGCCGCGGGTCCTCGGCGGCTCGAAGTCGGGGCCGGGCGCCGGGCCGGGTGTCGCATCGGCTGTCGCGCCGGGTATCGCGCCGGATGGTGCCGTCGCCGTCCACCTCTCCGGCCGGACTCGGCAGAACAAACTCGTGCACCTGACGGGGCCGGCGTCGTGGCTGGGCACGTTCGTCGACGTGCGCATCGACCACGCCGGCCCGTATGCCCTCCGGGGCACGCCCTCGGCGTAGGCGCCGACCGCCCGGCGACTCTGTCGCCGCTCACGGCCGTCCAGGTCCTCGCGCCCATGCGTCGGCGGCTCCCGCGCGCCCCCGGCGCCCCGACCGTTGGCAGGCCACGGTGGCGCGAAGCCGACGCAGCGGCGCTCCGTCGCGAAGCGGACGCCTCGGCCGGAGGGCCGGGCGTTCAACCGCTGAGCACACCACGCGCCACGCCGCGTCGTGCGACCCTGCGGACCATGGCAGACCACGGCCGGCAGCCGCCGCTGCTGATCGTCGCGGGCGCGACGGCGACCGGCAAGTCCGGGCTCGCGATCGCGGTCGGCCGCGCCCTCCGCGACGAGGGCGTCCCCGCCGGGATCATCTCCGCGGACTCCCGGCAGGTGTACCGCGGCCTCGACATCGGGACGGCGAAGGTGCCGCTCGATGCACGGGGGGACATTCCGCACCATGGCCTCGACCTCGTCGAGCCGAACGAGCCGTTCTCGGTGGCTGACTTCGTGCGGCACGCGCGCGTTGCGCTGGCCGGGATCGCGGAGCGTGGCGGGATCGCGATCCTGGTCGGCGGGACTGGGTTGTACCTGCGGGCGGTGGCCCGCGGGCTCGACACCGACGCGCTGCCCGCGGACGCCGAGGTTCGAGCGGGGGTCGAGGCGCTGATCGCGAGCCAGGGGCTCGACGCCGCCGTCGATCGGTTGAGGGCGCTGGCCCCGCGCCTCGCCTCGCGGATCGACCTTGCGAACCCACGGCGCGTCGCGAGGGCCCTCGAGATCGCGGAGCTGCGCGGCGACGCCCCGGCCCCGGCGCCGCTGGGCTACGCCGGCCCGGTGGCGTGGCTCGCCCTCCGCCTCGCCCCCGAGGTGCATCGCGCGTGGATCGCCCGCCGGGCCCGGGAGCAGTTCGACACCGGCCTGATCGACGAGGCGCGCTCCCTGCGCGAGCGCTTCGATCCGGCGCTCCCGGCGTTCTCCGCGATCGGCTACCGCGAGGCCTGGGCGGTGCTCGACGGCCAGCTGACCCGCGAGGCGGCGATCGAGCTCGACGCCCGCCGCAACGAGCAGTTCGCGAAGCGCCAGGCGACGTGGTTCCGCTCGGAGCCCGGCATCGACTGGCTGGACGCCGCGAGCGAGACCGTCGAGCCCACGCTGCAGGCCGCGCGGCGCCTGCTCGCGGCCGCCGCCAACGCCTCGACCGCCGAGGTGCCCGCCGCTCACCGATGACCATCCGGCAGGGCGGCCGCATCGCCGGCTGCGTCAGTCGCGGGCCGGCTCGTCCGTCGCGCGGTACGCGACGACGTCGACCCGCTCCAGCGTGATCAGCCCGTCGCCGACCATCGCGTCGATCTCGGGGAGCACGGCGCGGACCCGGTCCTCCCGGTCGACGACCTCGATCAGCACCGGGAGGTCGGTCGAGAGGGACAGGATCCGCATCGTGTGGAGGTGCTGCTTCGCGCCGAAGCCCTCGATGCCGCGCAAAACCGTCGCCCCGGCGAGGCCGCGGTCGCGGAGCAGGTGGACGATCGCCTCGTACAGCGGGCGCCCGTGCCAGTGGTCGGATTCGCCGATGTAGATGCGGGCCAGCAGGCCCTGACCCTCGATCCTCATCCGAGTGCCCTCCCGAGCGCGAGGCCGGCGACGACGGCAGCGACGCCGAGCAGCATGGATCCGGCGAGGTTCGCGACGGCCAGGACGAGCGCGCCGTCCTCGACGAGGCGCCAGCTCTCGAGCATGAGCGTCGAGAACGTCGTGTACGCCCCGAGGAAGCCGATCATCAGCGGCGCCCGCGTCTCCGCCGGCAGGACCGCCCGGTCGATCGTCAGTGCGAACAGGAGGCCGAGGGCGAACGAGCCGGTCAGGTTGACGAGGAGCGTCCCGAGCGGAAACGCGCCGCCGAACCGGTCCGAGACGAAGGCGTCGACCAGGTAGCGGCTCACGGCGCCGGCCGCTCCGCCGGCGGCGATGAGGACGAGGGGCATGGGGCCTCCTGACTGCACGACCGAACGGTCAGGAGCTATCAGCCCGGACGGGCGGTTGGGTGCGGCGAGCCCCATCGCCGGAGCTAGAGGATGGCCGCTGCGGGGGCCGTTCGTCAAACGACCGCTATCCTTCGCGGGCCATGGCACCGTCCAACCTGATCGATCTCGAGCCGCCGGTCGAGAAGGCCTTTCTCATCGCCGTCGACACGGGCGAGCAGGACGGCTGGACGGCCGAGGACTCGCTCGCCGAGCTCGCCAACCTCGCGACGACCGCGGGCGCCGACGTCGTCGGGGCCGAGTGGCAGAACCGGCGCCACGTCGACCCGCACTGGTACGTGGGCAAGGGCAAGGCGGAGGAGCTCGTCGCGGCCAAGTCCGAGACGGGCTTCGACCTGCTGGTCGCGGACGACGAGCTGTCGCCGACCCAGCAGAAGACGCTCGAGGAGCTGGTCAAGGTCAAGGTCATCGACCGCAGCCGGCTGATTCTCGACATCTTCGCCCAGCACGCGCGCACGCACGAGGGCCGGCTCCAGGTCGAGCTCGCGCAGCTCGAGTACCAGCTGCCGCGCCTCACCCGGCTCTGGACGCACCTCTCGCGGACGCAGGGCGGCATCGGGTCGCGGGGCCCCGGCGAGAGCCAGCTCGAGACCGACCGGCGGATCATCCGCGACCGGATCAAGAAGATGAAGGAGCGGGTCGAGGAGGTCCGGCGCGCGCGGGCGACCGCGGCGCGGGGGCGCGACCGGCGGCTCTGGCCGACGGTCGGCATCGTCGGCTACACGAACTCCGGGAAGTCGACGCTGCTGAACGCGCTCGTCGGGTCCGAGGTCACGCGCGCGGAGGACAAGCTGTTCGCGACGCTCGACCCGACCTCGCGCCAGGTCAAGCTCGGCGACGGGCAGACCGCGATCCTGACCGACACGGTGGGCTTCATCCACAAGCTCCCGCACCAGCTCGTCGACGCGTTCCGGGCGACGCTGGAGGAAGTGAACCGCGCCGACGTCCTCATCGAGGTCGTCGACGCGTCCGACCGGCACGCCCCGGAGCACCGCGCCACCGTGCAGCAGGTACTCGACGAGCTGGGCGCGGGCTCGAAGCCGCGACTCGTCGTCTACAACAAGGTCGACCTCCTGACGTCGGCGGCGGTGCCAAGCGGGGCGGGCGCGCGTGCCGCGGGCCCGGGGACGGCCGGCAACGGCGGGGGAGGGGAGGCGCCCGTGCTCATGGCGCCGGCCGTCGGCGGCGTGGTGTTCGTGTCGGCGCTCACCGGATTCGGGCTGGACACGCTGCGGGTCGAGCTGTCGGCGCTGCTCGCCTCGCTGTGGGAGGACGTCGACGTCCGGCTGCCGTACACGGAAGGCGAGCTGCTCGCGCGCGTGCGCGAGCGCGGGACGGTCGAGATCGACTACCGCGACCGCGACGTCCGCGTCAAGGGGCGGGTCGCGCCGGCCCTTGCGGCCGAGCTTCGTGGACGAGCTGTGGACAGCCCGCTCGAAAACCGGGCCTGAACTTCGAAACTCGTGGATAACTGGCTATCGCGGCTCCGGCGCCGGCGGATACATTCCGTCTTGCCCAGAGGGGCCACGAAAACCTAGCGACCTCGACCGGTGCTTGCATCGGTCTCCGCATCCGAAGCTTGCTTCAGGTGCGGTGGGGGTCGCCAAGGAGGCGGCGGTTCCTCTGGGCGTTTCGATTCCCGGCGGCCTGGGGGTCGGCCGGGTTTCGTGATTCCTGGGCCGGCGCCCGGGGTGGCCGCGGGGAACCGCACGATCCGGCCCTGCCGGTGGCCTGCGAGTTGGACCTGGGCGCACGCGCCGGCCGGCGCGTGCCACCGGCCTCGTGACCACCGGGGGACGCTGCCGAACCGGCCTCGTGACCACCAGGGGACGCTGCCGAACCGCTTCGCGTCCGCGATGCACGATCCATGTTCATTTCCTGGCTCTGCCAGGTCGCAAGCTCGAGGAGTGGGCGATGGCGCGCCGCGAAACGCCCCGTCAGAACGCCCTTGTCGAGGCGGATGCACGCGTCATGTGCAGCCCGGGTCCCAAGGCCTCGCCGACGAGTGGCGGTCGGGCCTCGCGCCGGACCCTTGGGCCGACGTTCGTCCGGAAATGAAC